>DATMQL010000420.1:0-13852 GCA_035566815.1 Steroidobacteraceae bacterium
CCTCCAGGGTCACGGGAAACATGCGATCACCGATCAACTCGCGCGTGATCTTCACCGATGAGGTGTAATCCCAGCGGTCCACCGGCTCCGGATTCAACCATACGAGACGTGGAAATCTCGCGCACAGACGTTGCATCCAGACGGCACCCGCTTCTTTGTTCCAATGATCGACACTGCCACCGGGTTGGACGATCTCGTACGGGCTCATGGTGGCGTCGCCACTATGAGCCCGTACGAGATCGTCCAACCTGGTGGCAGTGTGGATCATTGGAACAAGGAAGCGGGTGCCGTCTGGATGCAACGCCTGTGCGCGAGATTTCCACGTCTCGTATGGTTGAATCCGGAGCCGGTGGACCGCTGGGATTACACCTCATCGGTGAAGATCACGCGCGAGTTGATCGGTGATCGCATGTTTCCCGTGACCCTGGAGGGATTGGATCGCGCGATCAAGGAGCTGCGGCGGCCGTTGACGCGCGCCGCGCCGATGTCCGTCAGCGCGGCGAATCCGACGGCGGGTGAGCCGCCGGGGTCACCGCGATTCTGATGGACAGCTCCGTCGAACCACAACGCAGGCGACCCGCCCGTCAGACGGTCGGGCTGGTGCTCACCGGCGGCGGCTCACGCTCGGCGTATCAGGTTGGCGTGCTGCTCGCTCTGACGGAAATGCTCCCGCGGGCACGCAATCCTTTCCAGGTCATTGTCGGTACTTCGGCCGGCGGAATCGCGGCAGCCGTGCTCGCCGCCGAGGCTCACCAGTGGCGCCGGGCCGTCCTGGGCCTGGAGCGCGTCTGGGCCAACTTTCATTCAGCCCAGGTTTTTCATGTCGATCCCGTGCACATGTTGCGCGCCGGTTTGCATTGGGTGTTGGCGCTGGCCTCGGGCGGTGTCCTGCTGTCACCTCCCAAGGCGATGCTCGACAACTCGCCGTTGCGCGAGCTGCTGGCTGTGCATGTCGATTGCGCCGGTATCCGTCGGAGTATCGCGCGCGGCCATTTGCGCGCCTTCGCGCTCTGTGCCACGAGCTACGTAACCGGTAATTCCGTTGCGTTCTATGACGGCATCGAATCCATCAAGGACTGGTCCCGTGTACAGCGCCTCGGACGGCGTGCCGAAGTGACTCTCGATCACCTGTTGGCGAGCTCGGCGATCCCGATGTTGTTTCCGCCCATGCGGCTGGGCGATGAATATTTCGGCGACGGCGCCATGCGCCAGTTGAATCCGCTGAGTCCCGCGATCCATCTCGGCGCCGATCGACTGCTGGTGATCGGTGTGCGCGCCCGGCGCGATGCCGGCGTGGCGCCCAATCGAACCCATATCTCCATGCCTTCGCCGGGCGAGATCTTCGGTTACATGCTCGATACCTTGTTCACCGACCAGATCTACGGCGATCTCGAGCAACTCGAGCGCATGAACCAGCTCGCCGCCTCCTCGGCCCCCGAAGCTCGAGATGTCCAGCACGTCGAGACATTGATGCTGGCGCCGAGCGTCGATCCTCGCGAGATCGCGTCCCGTCACACCAATGACATTCCGGGCGGGCTGCGCGCGCTGTTGCGTGTCATTGGCGGACGCGACGCGTCGGGTTACCAGCTCGCCAGCTATCTCACCTTCGAGACCGGGTACACACGGGCTCTGATCGAGCTAGGTTATCGTGATGCGATGCAGGCGCGCGCCGCCATCATGGCGTTCATGAGCGGTGAGAAGTTGCCGCCGGTGATGACGTCGCCGGGGGTGGCGCAGGCCACGTAGAGCTGTGTCGGGCCGTGATGTTCGCGAATTCTTTCCCGAAGAGTTCCGCGAGACGGTCGACGATGTAGACCGAGCGGTGTTGGCCGCCCGTGCAGCCGACCGCGACGGTCAGGTAGCCGCGGTTGCTCGCCTGGTACTCGGGGATGCGGGCCCGGATGAAGCGCTCGATGTCGGCGATCAGAGTCGCGACATTCGTGTTCGCCTCCAGGAACCGGATGACCTCGAGGTCCCGGCCGGTGAGGTTGCGCAGGCCTGGCTCCCAGTACGGATTCGGCAGCGAGCGGGCGTCAAAAACGAAGTCGGCGTCGCCCGGTAGGCCGTACTTGAAGCCGAAGGATTCGAAGGTGATGGACAGGCGGCCCGCGGCGCGCTGCTCGACGCGTTTATGGATGATGTCACGTAGCGCGTGCACTCCCATCTTTGACGTATCTATGACGAGGTCCGCGGAGTAGACGATCGGCTCGAGGAGCTGCCGCTCCAGGGCCATGGCCTCACGCAGATCGATGTTATTGCGACTCATCGGGTGTTTGCGGCGGGTTTCCGCAAACCGGCGCAGCAACTCCTCGTCGTTGGCGATCAGAAACACCACTTCGCACTGGATGCCACTGCGGCGCAGCTCGTCGATGAGCTTCGGTACGGAGGCGATCTCAGCCGGTGTGTTGCGCGCGTCGAGGCCGATAGCCGTGCGCTCGTACGTCGATTCGGGGCTGCGCACCGTGTAAGAAATGAAGGGCTTCAGCAGGGCCGCCGGAATATTGTCGATGCAATAAAAGCCGAGGTCCTCGAGCATGTGCAGAGCCACGCTCTTTCCGGAACCGGACAGGCCGCTGAGAATGAGGATGCGCACGCCCTATGGTTATCCACCCCACGGCGTCGCCGCAAGCGGCCCGTGGTGAATAAGAGAACCCGGACGGGGTTGGCGGGGCTGGCCCTTCGGGCCAGCCCGTGCGACGCATGCGTCGCACCCCTGGTTGCCCGAACTTAGTGCGCTAGGCGCGCACGACGCGGCGCGCTTCCGCCGCGTGATGATCGCAGTTCTTTTCTTTGTGTTTTTTCAAGCGTCTATCCAGCTTGTCGGTGAGCAGATCGATGGCGGCATACATATTCGCGTCGGTCGCGTCCGCGTGGATGGCGGTTCCGCTCACGTGCAGCGTCGCTTCGGCCTTTTGTCGCAGCTTCTCCACCGTCAGTATGCAGTGCACATCCAGCACCTGATCGTAGTGCCTGCCGATGCGCTCGAGTTTCTTTTCCACATAACCCCGCATTGACTCGGTGACCTCGACGTGATGGCCGGTGACGTTGAGCTGCATAACCGTCTCCTCTTGCGTGGCGAGTTTGGACTGACATTAGGCCGTCCCACTTGGGATTGGGCCCGTACTCTCTACATCTGCTTTGATCCTGCTCTCTTGCGCTCGTTGGAGGGCGCGATGCCCATGGCCTCGCGGTACTTCGCGACCGTGCGGCGTGCGACCGGTATGCCTTCTCCGGACAGGAGTTCGGCGATACGGCCATCGCTGAGGGGGCTCTCCGCGTCTTCCTCCTTGACGAGTTTTTTGATTTTGGCCCGGATGGCCGTCGATGAGGTGCCGGATCCATCCGCACCCTCGACCTGGCTGGAAAAGAAATAACGCAGCTCGAAGACGCCGCGGGGAGTGTGCATGTACTTGCCCGAGGTCACGCGCGAGATGGTCGACTCGTGCATGCTCACGGCTTCGGCGATGTCCTTGAGGATCATCGGCCGCATATGCTCGTCGCCGTGCTCGAGAAACGCCTGCTGCCGCTCGACAATGGAGCGGGCAACCTTGATGAGGGTCTCGTGGCGAATCTCGAGGCTCTTGAGCAGCCAGCGGGCTTCCTGCAACTGGGCCCGCATGGTCGCATGGCTGGCGTTGCGCCCGATGAGGCTCGCGTAGCTGCTATTCAGCCGGACGCGGGGCAGCGTCGCGGAATTGATTTCCACGGCCCAGCCGTGGTCGGTGCGTCGTACGAAAACGTCGGGTACTACGTACTCCGCGGCGCCGGTGCTCACGGTGGAGCCGGGGCGCGGATGACAGGACCGTACCAGCGCCAGGGCGCAGGTGATCTCTTCCTCGGTGGCACGGAGTTCGCGCCGCAACAGCGAGAGCTCGCGCTCCGCGACCAGCTCGAGGTGGTGCCGGGCGATCTCGATGGCGGTATTGAATCCAGGCGTGGCCGGGTCGAGCTGGCGCAACTGCAACTCGATGCATTCGCCGACGGAGCGCGCACCTATACCGGGCGGATCGAGCGCCTGTACCCCCGCCAGGGCGGCTTCGACCTCGGCGGCGTCGCACTCGACTTCGGGGCGCAGCGTATTCGCGATCTCTTCGAGCGACTCGGTGATATAGCCGTCGTCACTGATGGCGTCGATGATCGCGCGCGCGATGGCGAACTCGCGGGGCTCGAGTCTCGCCACCTCGAGCTGCCACAAAAGATGCTCCTGCAGAGACTGTCCGGCGGAGTCGGCGTATTCCTGCTGCCGCTCGTCGTCGTCACCGCCGCTCCAGGGCGTATCGGCCGGCCCGACGCTCTGTTCGCCCCAGCCCTCGTCTACGACCTCGACGGTGCTTTCCTGCGCCCGCTCGGGCGCTGCGGCCTGCTCGTGTTCGTGCTCGCCGCGCTCGCGTTCGGCGCCGGTCGGCTCTTCCACTGCTTCGAAGACGCCGGTGCCCTCGGACTCCTCCATGGGCTCGAGCATGACGTTCGATTCGAGCAGTTCCCGGATGTGGGCCTGGAGCTCGAGTGCGGGCAGTTGCAGGAGTCGGATGGCCTGCTGCAGCTGCGGGGTCATGGTCAATTGCTGACCCAGCCGGAGCTGCAGGGAAGGTTTCAGCATGGTGGCACGGAGCGGCGCTAGGGGCCTATCCTCATCCTAAGTGGTTGAAAAAGAACGGTTTCCGCTTGAGCCCAGGCTCACAGCCGAAACGCTTCACCCAAGTACACCTCACGCACTTGGGGGTTGGCAAGGATTTCTTCCGCAGTTCCTGATGCAATCACCGTGCCTTGGTTGACGATATAGGCGCGGCTGCAGACGCCGAGAGTCTCGCGCACGTTGTGATCGGTGATGAGGACTCCGATGTCGCGATGGGTCAGTTCGCGGATGATGCGCTGAATATCCAGGACCGAGAGCGGGTCGACACCGGCGAAGGGCTCGTCAAGGAGCATGAACCGGGGGTCGGCGGCGAGCGCGCGGGCGATTTCGACGCGGCGACGCTCGCCGCCCGAAAGAGACAGTCCCATGCTCTTGCGTACATGCCCGATGCGCAGCTCCTCGAGCAGCTCCTCGAGCCGCCGCTCACGCTCGGCCCGCTCGAGGTCGGGCCGGGTCTCGAGGATGGCGAGGATGTTGTCTTCGACCGAAAGCTTTCGGAAAACAGACGCTTCCTGCGGGAGGTAGCCGAGCCCCAGTTGGGCGCGGCGGTGCATGGGCAACAGGGTGACGTCCGTGTCGCCGACGTAGATGCGACCGGCATCGCAGGGCACCAGGCCCACCATCATGTAGAACGCCGTCGTCTTGCCAGCGCCGTTCGGTCCCAGCAGACCGACCACTTCGCCATTCGAGACTTCGATCGACAGATCCTTGACGACCTGGCGTGACTTGTAGCTTTTCGCCAGGCCGGCGGCTTTGAGTACGGCCATGCTAGCGCGGCGTCGGCGGAGTCGATTGCGACGTCGGTGGCAGGGCCACTGGCGCCTGTGATGGGGGCGGCTGCGACACCGCTGCGGCGGGGGCGCCGGTCGGCGCCGTTGGTGCCGCGGTCGTGGGCTTCGGCTTGTTGGTTACTGCGCCATCCACCTTGGGCGCTTCGTTAGGCGCAATCGTGACGTGAACGCGCGTGTCAGTGCCGGGGGACGTCGTCGCCTCCACGTGTTCCTCGCGGAGGCTGTAAACGATCACGGGCCCGCGGATGTCGTTCCGCCCATCGGTGATCCATGCATCATTCGAGAGGCGCACGGTTCCGGCGGCGACTTCATACACGATCTGGTCAGCGTGGCCGCGTGCGATCACGTCGGAGTCCGCGCGCTTCTGGTCGAACTCGGCAGGGGCTCCGGTGGCCGTGGCCCGCTTGAGCTGGTTGTCCTCGAACTCGACCACGGCCTCGTCGGAACGTAGGTTGCCGCGCGGATCGGCGTTGATGCGCACGTTGCCGGCGAATGTCCAGCGGCTGTTTTTGAAGTCGCGCGCGGTGGCCAGCGCCCGATCCGCCCTCACGGTCATCTTTCCGTAGGTGATGGTGACGTCCTTCAGATGCATCACCTGCGTCTTGAAGTCGGTGTCCATAAAGGACGCGTCATAGGAAATCGTTGGCGGCCCTGACTCTTCAATCTTCGCCGCCGGCAGGGACAATCCCGGGGCCGCTCCCAGGAGCGCCAGTGTAATTGCACTGGCCTTGATGAGCGCGCGATGGCGTGTTGAGAACAAATTCATTTTTGCGAGCCCGGGAGGCGGTTGGGCACTGCTATGCCACGCACCGCGGATTCTAACTGCACGCGACCGTCGTTCAAGGTGGCGCGCATGCCTTTACCCTTGATCTCCTGTCCCGACCACGTGAGTGTAACGGGTTCCTGCGTACTCGCGATCTTGGTGTTCGTATCGAACGCCAAACGGTTGGTCACGATCTCCGCAGGTTGTAACGTTCCCTGCGGCGTGCCGTTGACGTGCACATTGCCTGACAACTCAACCGTGCCGGTGTCCTGTCCGACCTGGCCTTGCTCGCCCCGCGCGGTCCACAGGGCGCCGTTCACATCGTGAAACCCTAGTGTTGCCTGTTCGAGCTCGATGGTGTTGTCGTCCGGCTGCTGCCGGATCACCTCGGCGTCGACGGTGTAGAGCGGGTGTCCGTCGGGCCCAGTCTGCACGAGCTTGGCGTCGCGGGCGGCGTAGCCGGGCTCACGCTGCTCCTCGACGACCGTTGGCGCGGCAGTCTCGGTCTGTTGGCCGCCAAAAAAGATCGTACCGCCAATGACCACGATGAAAACCAGGACTGCGAAGATGCGATAAATCATCGGGCGCGGGCCTTCGGGCGGGGACGCGTCAGCCCCGGATGAGCTAGCCCCGGATGCGCCAGGCCGCTATGAGCCAAAAGGTAATCACATACCTCACGCACTGCACCATAGCCTCCGGGCAACTTCGTGACGAGGTGCGCGGCGTGACGCGCCTCAGGGTGGGCATCCGCCACGGCAAACGCGAGCGCGACCTTTTGCATCAACGGAATGTCAGGAAGATCATCGCCGACACAGGCGCAGGCCGCTGGCTCGATCTTCAGGCGTGTGCAGAGTTTGTCGAGGATCGCCAGCTTATCCTTGGCGCCCTGGTGGACGTGATCCACGCCCAGCTCGCGGCAACGCACATCGACCATCTTCGACTTGCGGCCCGAGATCACCGCAACCTCGATCCCGGCCTTCGCCACCTGTTGGATTCCCAGGCCATCGCGGACGTGGAACACCTTGAGCGCCTCCCCGCGCGGTCCGAAGTGCAGGCGACCATCGGTCAGGACGCCATCGACGTCCAATACCAACATACGAATGGCGGCGGGGTGTTTTCTTGGCATGAGCGGCGGCGTGTTCGTCGAGCGGGCGCGGCCTAGACGACGCCGGCACGAAACAGATCGTGCACGTTCAGCGCGCCAACGAGGCGGCCGTGTTCGTCGGTGACCGGCAGTGCCGTGATCCGGTAGACCTCCATCAGGTGCACGGCCTCGGCGGCCAGTTCCCGCGGACCGATGGTCTTGCAGTTTGGCGTCATCACTTCGCTCATCAGTGTCGAGTGCACATCCAACTGCTTGTCGAACGTGCGTCGCAGATCGCCGTCCGTGAACACCCCGAGGACGCAGTCCTCCGGGCTCACGATCACGGTCATCCCGAGGCCCTTGCGTGACATCTCGAGCAGGCCGTCACGCAGCTTCTCGCCCGGTGAGGTCTTCGGGATGGCGGTGCCGCTGCGCATCAGGTCTTCAACGTGTAGCAAGAGCTGCCGACCGAGGCTGCCGCCCGGGTGGGAGCGGGCGAAGTCCTGCTTCGTGAAGCCACGGGCCTCGAGGAGCGTGACAGCTAGCGCGTCGCCCATCGCGAGCGTCGCAGTCGTGCTCGCCGTCGGCGCCAGGTTCAATGGGCAGGCCTCTTCGGCCACGCTTACGTCCAGCGTGACGTTCGCCGCGCGCCCCAGCGTCGAGTCCGTTTTTCCGGCCATGACGATGAGGGGTACCGCAAGCCGCTTCAGGTGCGGCAGCAGCATGACCAGCTCGGGAGTCTCACCCGAATTAGACAGTGCCAACACCACGTCCGTGCGGGTGATCATCCCCAGGTCGCCGTGACCCGCTTCCGCCGGATGGAGGAAGAAAGCCGGCGTGCCGGTGCTGGCCAGGGTCGCGGCGATTTTCCGCGCGACGTGGCCGGATTTTCCCATGCCGGTCACCACGACCCGACCCTTGCAACCCAGGCATAGCCGGCACGCCTCGACAAACCTGTCGTCGATCCGCGCCAGCAACCCCTCGACCGCACGGGCCTCGATGCCCAAAGCACGGCGTCCCGAGGTGAGGAGCGGCTCGGTATCATCGGCGGGTGGCTTGGCGGCTATGTTCATGGGATGCGGGCGCTTAACGAGACAGCATGGAGGCGATTGAATTCCTTGACCATCCTCAATTATAGGCGCGCCCGTCTCTCTCGGTACGGTGGCTCGGCCGTTATCCCCCTCTTCAAGGCCTGCAGTGCCGCCACTTACCGATTAATATCCTCGCGCATGACTCCTGAACAAATCGCACAGCTCATCCGCACGGCCCTCCCCGAGGCGCAGGTGCAGGTCGAATCGGACGACAACACGCATTTCGCCGCACGCATCGTCTCGCGTGAATTCAGCGGCAAACGCGCCATCGCCCGCCACCAGCTCGTTTACAAAGCGCTCGGCGAGCGCATGGGACGGGAAATCCACGCGCTCTCGATCGAAGCGCTCACTCCCGAAGAATCGGGCCAGAGCTGACATGGACAAGCTGCAGATCCAGGGGGGCGTGCCTCTAGAGGGAGAGGTGCGCATTTCAGGCGCGAAAAACGCCACGCTACCCATACTTGCGGCCGCATTGCTCGCTGACGATCCGGTGATGGTGGCTAATGTGCCGCATCTCAAGGACGTCACGACGACCGTGGAATTGCTGGGTCGGATGGGCGCCACCGTCACCATCGACGAGCGTATGCGCATTGAAGTCGATGGCTCCACGGTGAAGGAGTGCTTCGCGCCCTACGAGCTCGTGAAGACCATGCGTGCTTCGATTCTCGTGCTCGGGCCGCTCGTGGCGCGCTTCGGCAGCGCCGATGTATCCCTGCCGGGTGGCTGTGCCATCGGTGCGCGGCCTGTGAACATTCACGTGGCCGGCCTGCAGGCGATGGGTGCGGATATCACTATCGAAGGGGGTTACATCAGGGCGCGCGCGTCGAAGCTGAAGGGCACCCGGCTGGTGCTCGACACGGTGACTGTCACGGGCACGGAAAATCTGATGATGGCGGCGACACTCGCCGACGGCGAGACGATCCTCGAGAACGCCGCTCGCGAGCCCGAAGTCGTCGACCTGGCAAATTTCCTCATCGCCATGGGCGCGAAGATCCAGGGCGCCGGCACCGACAAGATCGTTGTGCAGGGAGTGAAGCGGCTCCGCGGAACGACCTATGAAGTGCTGCCCGATCGTATCGAGAGCGGTACTTACCTCCTCGCCGGCGCGATTACGCGCGGTCACGTGAGGATCAAGAACACGCGGCCCGATCACCTCGACGCCGTCCTCGCCAAGCTCGAGGAAGCAGGAGCGAAAGTGGGCGTCGGCGACAACTGGGTCGATGTGGATATGCGCGGGCGCCGGCCGAAATCCGTGGATGTCCGCACCGCGCCTTACCCTGCGTTCCCGACCGACATGCAGGCGCAGTTCGCTGCCCTGAACACCGTGGCCGACGGGGTTGGAACGATAATCGAGACAATATTCGAGAACCGCTTCATGCATATGCTGGAGATGCGGCGTCTCGGAGCTGAGATCCGCCTCGAGGGCAACACCGCGATCATTCGCGGCGTGGAGAAGCTCACGGCGGCACCTGTGATGGCGACCGACCTGCGCGCCTCCGCCAGTCTCGTACTAGCCGGTCTCGTGGCCGAAGGGCAGACTGACATCGAGCGGATCTATCACATCGATCGCGGCTACGAGGCGATCGAGGAGAAGCTCGCGCAACTCGGAGCGCAAATCAAGCGCGTCCCGAATTAGTTTATTGGCTGAAAGACGCCTGCGGTGCTTTCAGCGGACACGGCGGATCGCACGGATCGGCCCGCGGGCAAAAGCGTGGTTTTGCCCGGGGCGCGTAGCCCGCTACGAGCAAGCTACTGGTGGCAGGAGAAGTTATGCGTATCGGCATGATTGGATTGGGGCGCATGGGCGCCAACATGGTGCGTCGGCTTCTCAAGGGAGGCCACGAATGCGTTGTCTATGATCGTTCCGCCGACGCTGTGAAGGCCTCCGTCGCGCAGGGTGCGAAAGGCGCTAGCTCGCTCACCGAGCTCGTGGCTGGCCTCAGCGCACCGCGCTGCGTCTGGATCATGGTGCCGGCCGGGATCGTCGACTCCGTCATTGCGGAGCTGCGGCCCCTGATGAAGAAGGACGACATCCTCATCGATGGCGGCAACTCGCACTATCACGAGGACATCCGCCGCTCGAAAAAACTGCGCGAGGAAGCCGGTATTCACTATGTGGATGTTGGCACCAGCGGTGGTGTGCTCGGCTTCGAGGACGGCTACTGCCTGATGATCGGCGGCGACGCGACCGCTTTCAAAACCCTCGAGCCGATTTTCGCCACCCTGGCCCCCGGCAACCAGCTGCCGAAGGCAGGTCAGACCGCGGCCCAGATGGGCTATATCCACTGCGGCGGCTCCGGCGCCGGCCATTTCGTGAAGATGGTCCATAACGGCATCGAGTACGGTCTCATGGCCGCTTATGCGGAGGGACTCAACATCCTGAAGCACGCCGACGCGGGCCTCAACAAGGCGGAGTCGGATGCCGAGACCGCACCCCTGAACAATCCCGAGTTGTATCAGTACCAGCTCGATATCGGTGCGATCACCGAAGTCTGGCGTCACGGCAGTATCATTTCCTCGCGCCTGTTGGATCTCACGGCGCAGGCGCTGGTAGCGGATCCGCAGCTGAAGCAGTTCAATGGCCGTGTGTCCGATTCCGGGGAAGGCCGTTGGACGGTGCAGGCCGCCATCGAAGTGGGTGTGCCGGCCAATGTGTTGAGCGCGGCGTTGTACTCGCGGTTCGATTCGCAAGGACGGGCGGAATACGCCGACAAGCTGTTGTCGGCGATGCGGCTCGGCTTCGGCGGACACCTCGAGAAGAAGTCATGACGGAGCGCCGGGACTCCGACGCGATCGTGTTGTTCGGAGCGAGCGGTGATCTGTGTTACCGCAAGATCTACCCGTCGCTATATGACCTCGTGAAACGCAACCTCCTGACGGTGCCCGTGATCGGCGTGGCGCGGGCCGGCTGGAAACAGGAAGAGTTTGTCGCGCACGTGCGCAAGAGCATGGAGGAGTTCGTGCCGAAGCGCACCGAGGAGGTGGTCTCGCGTTTCCTCGGCCTGCTCAAGTACGTCGACGGCGACTATAGCCAGCGCTCCACGTTCGACTCGCTCCGCAAGACGCTGGGTGACGCGCAGCGTCCGTTGAACTACCTGGCGATTCCGCCGAGTGTTTTTCCGCTGGTCATCGAGCACCTCGGTAACACGATGTCCGCGGGGATGCGGGTGGTGATCGAGAAGCCCTTCGGGCGGGACCTGAAGTCCGCGGAATCGCTCAACCAGATTCTGCTCAAGCGCTTTCCCGAGTCGAGCATCTTTCGGATCGACCACTACCTCGGCAAGGAGGCGGTGCAGGGTCTGTTGTATTTCCGCTTTGCCAACTCGTTCCTCGAGCCCGTCTGGAATCGCAATTACGTCGCCAGCGTGCAGATCACGATGGCCGAGAAGATGGGCATGAACGGCCGCGGTAAGTTCTACGAGGAAGCCGGCGCCATCCGCGACGTCATGCAGAATCACCTGCTGCAGATTCTCGCGTTCCTGACACTCGAGCCGCCGGTGAACTCAGGTGGCGAGGCGCTGCGCGACGAGAAGGTGAAGGTGTTGAAGTCCATCCGTCCGTTGCGGCCGGAGAATGTCGTTCGCGGGCAATTCCGCGGCTACCGCCAGGAGAAGGGTGTCGCGCCCGATTCGAAGGTGGAGACCTTCGCGGCCATGCGCCTGGAGGTCGATTCGTGGCGCTGGGCCGGTGTGCCGTTCTACATGCGGGCGGGCAAGAACCTTCCGGTGACTGCGACCGAGGTCGTCGTCGACCTGCGGCCGCCGCCAACACACGTGTTTGGCGATCTTGGTCCCGAGCAACCCAACTACCTGCGTTTCCGCGTGAGTCCCGACATCTCGATCGCGCTCGGAGCCCATGCGAAAAAGGTCGGGCCGACCATGCAGGGGCGCGAGGTGGAACTGTTCGTGTCACAACAGCAGGCCGACGAGATGGATGCCTACGCGCGGCTCATCAGCGAGGCGCTCATTGGCGATACGTCACATTTCGCGCGGCAGGACGAGGTGGAGGCCGCCTGGGCGATCATCGATCCGGCCCTGGGACTCGACACGCGGCCGTATGAATACACGCCGGGGACCTGGGGTCCGGCCGAGGCGGACCAACTCATCAGCGGTCCCTGCAGCTGGCACAACCCCGGCAGCGACGCGCACAACTGGACGCGCGCCTGCGCGCCGTTGGAAATGACGAGGTTCGCTCCATAGGAGCCTAACTCGTTCGCGGCCGCTCGCTCACGTGCGCTTTCATCTCGAGCGTGCGGCGGCCGCGCAGCACCTTGATGGCGAGCACCGAGCCCGGCTTTTCGATGGCGATGCGGGCGAGGGCGTCCTGGGCGCTGTGGAGTGTGACTCCGCCGATGGCGATCAGCAGATCGCCGGGTTGCAGGCCGGCTTCCTGGCCGGGGCTGCCGACATACAAGTTGGCGATCACCACGCCGCCCTGCGCGAGGCCGAGTTGGGCGGCCTGCTCGTCGGAGACGTCTTCGGGGACGATCCCGATCCAACCGCGGATGACCCGCCCGTTGGCGATGATGTCGCTCAGAACGCCGCGCACCATGTTCACCGGAATCGCAAACCCGATGCCCTCGACCCCGAGGTTCTTTGCGACGATGGCGGTATTGATGCCGATGAGGGCGCCGCTCGAGTCGACGAGCGCCCCGCCGGAGTTGCCGAAGTTGATCGGCGCGTCGGTCTGGATGAAATCCTCCAGGGGCGCGATCCCCAGCTGCTGCCGGCTTGTGGCGCTCACGATGCCGTGCGTCACCGTGTGCGACAGGCCGATGGGGTTGCCGATGGCGAGCACGACGTCACCGACCCTGAGTTGATCGGAGCGGCCGAACGTCGCCACGGGGAGCGGGCTGAGATCGATCTTCAGGACCGCAAGATCGGTGTCGGGATCGCGGCCGACGATATGGGCATCCGCGATCCGGCCGTCCTCTAGCTCCACCCGCACCGTTTCGGCGTTGGCAATGACGTGATGATTGGTGACGATGTGGCCGCTCTCGTCGACGATCACCCCGGAACCCAGGCTCCGCTCGATTCGTGGCCGATAACGGGGCAGGATATTTCCGAACAGTTCGCCCAGCGGCGAAGGTACAACCCGGTCCCGCACCAAGCGGGCCGTGTAGATGTTCACCACCGAGGGCGCCGCGCGGTCAACGGCGGCGGAGTAGGTCACCCGAGCCGGCGCGGGCAGGGCCGGGGATGACACGGCGGGCATGATGGGGAGGACCGTGGCACCCCCCCGCCGGATGAGGTCGGGACGCACCGCCACTATGAGGAAAGCGAGGGCCAAACCTCCCACGATCGATCCGACCACGAACGTAAGTCCGCGACCTAAGCGCTCCAGCATCGTTCAACTCCGCAGATTTCCGTGCATTCGTCAAGCCGCCTCAGGACCATGAAGGTTCCTTGCTGGCACGGATGGTGATGATCGTTTGTGTATAATGCGCCGCCCCCCGCCAGCCGGAAACTGCACAGCACCGGAAGCTGT
>DATMQL010000421.1:0-3286 GCA_035566815.1 Steroidobacteraceae bacterium
TTGCATACGGGGAAAATGCCTGCCATGCAAGTGTCTTGCATGGTGGTAAAGCGTGTGGTACCTAGTAATCCGCTGATCCGCCGCCCGGGCCACATTATAAAGACGCTTCCCGTGACCCTCCGATGCCCGTACGCCTCTTAAAATTCGCACTGTCGCGCAAGCATCCGGAGCCGCGGATGTTCACGCGGCACGATGAGCTGAAGTCCAGTTACGACGTCGTCATCATAGGCGGTGGCGGGCATGGATTGGCAGCCGCGTACTATCTCGCGCGCGACCATGGCATCCGGAACATCGCGGTCCTGGAGAAAGGCTACCTGGGCGGCGGCAATACGGCCCGGAACACGACAATCATCCGCTCCAACTATCTCACCCCCGAAGGGGTAAAGTTCTACGACGAGAGCGTGCGGCTCTGGCAGGACCTGTCGCAGGATTTCGATCTCAATCTGTTTTATTCGACCCGCGGCCACTACACGCTGGCGCATACGGATGCGGCCATGCGCACGATGCGGTGGCGGGCCGAGGTAAACAAGCATTTCGGGGTCGCGAGTGAGGCGGTCGACGCCCAGTCCGTACGGGAAGCGATGCCGATGATGGATATCACGTGTGGCGGACACGCGCCCGTGGTTGGAGCGCTTTACCACGCGCCCGGTGCGATCGCGCGTCACGATGCTGTTGCCTGGGGGTACGGTCGGGGTGCGGACAAACGCGGCGTCGAGATTCATCAGAACACGGAAGTGCTCTCGGTGGAGCTCGAGGATAAAGGCTCGGGACCGGCCGTCACCGGGATCATCACGAATCGCGGCCGGATCGCCACCCGCAAAGTTCTGTGCGCGGTCGCGGGCGCCACTCCCCGCATACTCAACATGGTCGGGCTGCGCTCGCCGATCTACATCCACCCGTTGCAAGCGATGGTGTCCGAGCCGATCAAACCCTGGCTCGATCCGATCGTGGTCTCCGCATCGCTGCACGTGTACGTCAGCCAGAGCGCGCGCGGCGAGCTGGTGATGGGCGCCTCGCTCGACCCATACGAGTTACACTCCACGCGCTCGACGCTGGACTTCGCCGAGTCGCTCGCGGCCCACATGTTGGATATGTTTCCGTTTCTGTCGGATGTCAAAGTCAACCGGCAGTGGGCGGGCATGGCTGACATGACGCCCGACTTCGCGCCGATCATGGGCCTGACGCCGGTACGTGGCTTCTATCTCGATTCCGGCTGGGGTACCTGGGGCTTCAAGGCAACTCCGGTCGCCGGCAAAACCATGAGTCATACCGTGGCGCGGAATGAGGCGCATCCGCTCATCGGCGCATTTTCCTTCGATCGCTTCCAGCGCTACGCCCTGACGGGCGAGAAGGGCGCAGCGTCGGTGGGTCATTGAGGAGCTCCGCCACGGTATGAAGCTCATGACCTGCCCCGTCAACGGACCGAGAGTCATCAGTGAGTTCGTCTATGGAGGCGAACTGCGCGCCATGCCCGATCCGGCCACTGCCAGTGATGCAGCCTGGGCCGACTACGTATTCAACCGCAACTCCGTGCCCGCGGTGAAACAGGAGTGGTGGTGCCATTCGCCGAGCGGGGTCTGGTTTATCGCCGAGCGTGACACCGCCAGCGACACCATAAAGCGCACTTACCTGTACCAGGCCGGGCCGACATCATGAGTCGCCTGCCCGCAGTCAAAGGAGAGCGCATCGATCGTGGCACGGCGGTGGAGTTCACTTTCGAGGGCCGTCGGGTCAGCGGCTTCCACGGCGACACCATCAGCTCCGCGCTCACCGCCGAGGGTGTGCGGATTCTCGGCCGCTCTTTCAAATACCATCGGCCGCGCGGCCTGTTGAGTGCCGCGGGGCACGATGTCAACGCGATGATGCAGGTCCGTAATGGTGGCAGAAGTGTACCGAACGTACGTGCTGACATCGTTCCGGTTCAGTCGGGGTGGGACGTTACAGCTGTCAATACGCGCGGCGGACTCGCGCGGGACAGTCTGTCGGTCTTCAACCGTCTCGGCGCCTTTCTGCCGGTCGGCTTTTACTACAAGGCGTTTCACAGCAAGCGCTGGTTCCCTCACTGGGAGCGGATGTTCCGCAACCTCACGGGCCTGGGCAAGGTTGACTTCGAAGCCCCGGCACGCAGCACACCCAAGCGCTACGATTTCTGCGATGTCCTGGTTGTTGGAGCGGGGCCGTCGGGTCTTGCTGCCGCGCTGGCGGCGGCGGAGCGGGGCGCATCGGTGCTGCTGGTCGATGAGAATCCGGCCGCGGGTGGCAGTGGGCTCTACGCACGCGGTGGAGCTTCGGACAATGCTGAGCGAACCGAGGCGCTCATCGCATCCGTCCGCGGCAATTCGCGCATACGACTTCTGACCGGCACCTACGCCGCGGGCTACTACGCCGACCACTGGGTTGCCCTGGTTTCTTCGGAATGCCTCGTGAAGGTCCGAGCCCGCAATGTCATCGTCGCCCAGGGCGCTTACGAGCAGCCCGCTGTCTTCCGCGGCAATGACCTGCCTGGAGTCATGCTCGCGAGCGCGGCGCAACGCCTCCTCTACCACCACGCGGTCGCCGCTGCGCGCCGTATCGTGGTTCTAACTTCGAACGCGGAAGGTTATGCGGCGGCGCTGGACGCCATCGCCCACGGAGTGGAAGTGGCGGCCGTGCTCGATTTGCGGCAGCAACCCGGACCTCTTTCCAAGCCGGCGGCCGATGAGTTGGCCAAACGGGGCATTCTGACCCACTACGGTGTGCGGCCGATCGAGGCTGTTGCCCGCGAGAGTGGTGAGGTGGGCAGCCTGTTATTCGAATCCACCGCCGGCGCGGCTGCGGGCCGCCGGAAAATCGATCTCGACGGTGTGTGGATGAGTGTGGGTTTCGCTCCCGCCAATGCGCTGTTGCATCAGGCGACCTCGCGCATGACCTACGAGCCCGCCGTCGAGCAGTTCGTTCCACAGACACTACCGGCGGGCCTGTACGCCTGCGGTAAGGTCAACGGTGTTTATGCCTTCGACGCTCGAATCGCCGACGGCGCTTACGCCGGCGCCTGCGCAGCAGCCCGGATCGGGTTGGCCACTGAGCCCACCTGCGAGGTCAAGGTACCATTGCTCGAATGCCCGACTCACCCGTACCCGATTTTCCCTCATTCTGACGGGCGGGAATTCGTCGACTTCGACGAAGACATCCAGGTGAAGGACCTGGTGAACGCCTGCCAGGAAGGGTTCGACAGCAGTGAGCTGCTGAAGCGCTTCTCCACGATCGGGATGGGGCCGAGCCAGGGTAAGCATTCCAACATGAATGC
>DATMQL010000422.1:0-6381 GCA_035566815.1 Steroidobacteraceae bacterium
GGACGTGGGGTAAAGCTGTCGGAGTCCGGGAGTTTGTCGCAGATGAAGACCATGCTTTCGACACAATTTGAAGCCTGGAAGGAGCAATGGCTCGCCGAGGGCGAGGCCAAAGGCGAGGCCAAGGGACTGGTCAGGGGAAAAGTTGAGGGGAGAGCTGAGGCACTCGTTTGTCTTCTGGCGGAGAGATTCGGCGCGGTGGCGCCGTCCTGGGAGAAGCGAATCCGTGGAGCCAAGCTGGCAACCCTTGAACGTTGGTTCAAGCGTGCCATTGTTGCACCCGACCTGCCCTCGGTATTCAACCAGGGTACTAGCCGATGACGACCGCCATCGCGAAACCGTCATATCCCTTGCTTCCCACGGTTTGAATGGCCGTAGCGCTGACACGGGGCTCGAGCGAAACCAACTCCATGAAGCGCCGTACGCCGACGACGTTCGCGTCACGGCTGTGGCCGTCGATGACCGCGCCATCCCGGACCACATTGTCCGCGACGATGACGGTGCCGCGATGGGCGAGCTTCAGCGACCACTCGAAGTACTCCGGATACCCGGATTTATTGGCATCGATGAAAATGAAGTCGAACGGCCCAAGCCCTTCCGCGGCGAGTTGCGGAAGAGTATCGCTGGCGCGACCGAGTCGGACCTCCACCGTCTTCCCGAAGCCCGCGCGCTCGATGTTCTCGCGAGCCACCTTCGCGTGGGTCGGTACGGCCTCGAGGGTAATCAGACGTCCGTCGGGGGGAAGTGCGCGCGCGAGCCAGATGCTGCTGTATCCACCGAGAGTACCGATCTCGAGGATGTTGCGTGCTCCCCGTGCCAGCGCGAGGAGCATGAGGAGCTTACCCTGGTTGTCGGCGACATTGATCGGCGGCAGGCCAGCCGCATCGCTGGCTTCCAGCGTGGCGGCCAGAGCGGGGTCCGGCCGCACCAGGAGATCGGTGAAATAACGGTCGACTTCGCTCCACTGGCGCTCGTTCATGACTGCGGTTTCCGTTCGTAGGCGGAAGCCGACCGTCACACAAACCGCCGCTTTTGACCAGCTTTCGCTGGCCTTGGCGTTAGCGCTGCTTGAATTCCTCGGGCGTGAGCTGGTGGCGGGCCAGCAGCTTGTAGAAGTCGGTGCGGTTGCGTTTCGCAAGTCGTGCCGCCTGGCTGACGTTGCCGCCCGTGATCTGCAGGATCTGCGACAGGTAGCTGCGGGTGAACTCGTCGCGCGCCTCGTCGAAGGAGGGCAACCGACCCGGGCCGCCGCCGAGAGACTGCTGTACGAGCTCCACCGGGATGATCGGCGTCTGTGACAGCGCGACGTTCTGACGCACGACGTTCTGCAACTGGCGGATGTTGCCCGGCCAGTCGGCGGTGGCGAGCAACTCGACTGCCTCGGGGGCATAAATCTTCCGAACGCCACTTTCCTTCGCAATCTGCGCCAGAAAGTGGGCGACCAACAGCGGGATGTCCTCACGGCGCCGGTTCAGGGGCGGCATCTCGATGTGGACGACATTCAGACGGTAGTAGAGGTCCTCGCGGAACTGCGCGGCGCTCATGAGATTTTGCAGATCGCGGTGCGTAGCGGAGATGACGCGTACGTTCACCGGAATCGCATCGGTGCTGCCGACCGGACGGATGACGTTCTCCTGCAGGACCCGCAGCAGCTTCACCTGCAGCCTCATCGGCATATCGCCGATCTCATCGAGCATCAGCGTACCGCCGTCAGCGGCCATGAACAGTCCACGGTGCGCACGCGTGGCACCTGTGAAGGAGCCTTTCTCATGGCCGAACAACTCGGACTCGAGCAGGTTCTCCGCCATGGCGCTGCAGTTGATGGCGACGAAGGGCTTGTTACGACGCGGGCTCGCCTTATGGATGGCCCGGGCCAGCAGCTCTTTACCTGTGCCGCTTTCACCGGTGATCAGGACGCGCGCATCGGTACCCGCGACCATGTGAGCTTGCGCGAGCTTCTCTTCCATCGCCGAGCTGCGCGTGACGATCTCGGCGCGCCAGTCCTCATCGGAGGCGCCGAAGCCGGAGATCCGCAGAGCCTTCTGCACCTGGTCGAGCAACTCCTGTTTGTCGACCGGCTTGGTGAGGAAGCCGAACGCGCCCATCTGTGTGGCCTGCACCGCGTCCGGAATGGTCCCGTGGGCGGTCAGAATAATGACCTTCAGGCCTGGCCAGCGATTCTGCAACTCCTTGAGGAGCCCGATGCCGTCCATGTGATCCATGCGCAGGTCCGTGATGACCAGGTCGGGTCGAAATCGGCTCGCCGCCGCAAGTGCCAGCACACCGCTTTCAACCGCCTCGACGTCATAACTTTCCGCGCGCAGGCGGATAGTCAACAGGCGCAGCAGTCCGGGGTCGTCGTCGACCACGAGAATTCGCGCTTTGCGTTTGCCGATCTGGTTCAAGGTCGTCGTCCTTCGTGGCTCGGGATGCAACATGCTCGCGGGAATGTTCACTGTGATCGTCCTTCGTTGCTGGGTTTGCGCTCGTTCAGCGAACGCTCGATGTTGGCTATCGCATCGAGCTTCGCACGTGCCTCCTCGAGTTCCTTGCGCAAACGACCGTTCTCATCTGTCTCCAGTTGGAGACGGTGATTCACGTTTGCCAGGCGCTCCCTGTCAGCGCGTACAGCGTCAGACTGCAGCCTGCGATTTTCTCCCTCCAACGTCAAATGGTCGTCAATTTGCTGCAGTTCCAAAAACGCCAGCGACCGCTCGCTGGACATCAGCATCTCAGGATTTGCCATAAGTTCGCGCAGCAGTCGTTGTGCCCGCGGTAAATCGGTCCCCGGGTGGCCGTGAGTGGCCAGAATCAGCGCAAAACGCAGCTGTCGGCTCGGTGTAGGGGCGGTTTCGTAGTCGCGTTGGGCCGTGGCGACGATTTCCGCCTGCACGGACGGCGTGCCCTGTACCAACGTCTGCAAGAGTTGCAGGTCGTCGGCCAACACCGTAGAGGTCGCCGCCGCCCGGTTTACGACCGGCGCGACGTCATGAGTTGGGTGTTCGTGCTGCTGGAACAGGTCACTAGCGCATCCGCACAACAACAAAGTCGTGACGAGCGTCACACTTACGGTGCGTGCTGCGAGCGTGTGCTTGGGCGCCACGACGGATTCATGCCGCATGCGCTTGCGCCTTGGCTTCCAGACCGGCCGGTACGCCGCCATCGGCCGTGTTGATGGGCATGGTGATGCGGAAATGCGCGCCGGGGTACTCGCCGTCGATGATCTCGATGGTGCCGCCGTGCGCCGAGACAAATTCGAGCACGACCGACAAGCCGATACCGGTGCCTTTGACGGCGGTGCTTTTCGCGGCCCGGCCAGTATAGAAAGCTTCGAACACGTGTTCACGATCCTCCATGGGGACACCGGGCCCGTTGTCGGCGACGTCGAGCACGAACTGCGTCCCGGACGTGCGCGCCTTCAGGTGAATCGTGCCTCCTTTCGGGGAGTACTTGACCGCGTTCGACACCAGGTTTTCGAGAATGAGACGGATTTTGCTGCGATCCGCGATAAGGGTGACGTCGTCGACGCGGACGTCCAGGCGCACACGTTGGGAGAGGAGGGTGAGCTGCTGGTTCTCCAGCACTTGTTTCACCACTGGGCGCAGGCGGAATTCACTCGAGTCGAGGCCGATGCTCGAGGTCTGCCAGGCGCTGAAGGACAGCAGGTTTTCGATCATGCGTTGCAGTTTGATACCGTTCTCGCGAAGGATGCCGGCCACCTCGCGTTGGTTGGAGTCCAGCTCGCCCACGGCGCCGTCCATGAGCAGCTCCGTGCCTTCCCGGATATTGGCGAGTGGCGTTTTGAGCTCATGCGACATGTGTCTTAAAAATCGGTTCCGCTCGTGGGCGAGATCGAGGAGGCGCTGGCGCAGCCATTCGAGCTGGCCACCCAGGCGCTCCAGGTCGTGCGGGCCCGAAACAGCGATCTGGTTGGTGAAGGTACCCTGGCCGAGCTCACTGATGGCACGGTCGAGCTGTCGCAGCGGCCGGCCGACCGCGACGGTGAGGGCGAAGATTGCGACAATGGTCAGGGGTACCAGCAGCGCGGCCTGCCAGAGGAGGCGCCGGCGGGCACGCAGAGTCTGTTCCTCCAACGCTGCGACTTCCGCGTCGATCTGCGCATTGCTCTGGGTCGACACGGTGTCGACGAGGCCGCTGAGCGCGGTGAAGTCCCGCGACAGGGCCGCCATGTTGGCGGTGCCGCTCCCCGCGGTCATGGACAGGACTCTGACCCGGATCTTCTGCTGCAGATCACCCACCTCTCCGAGAGTGACACGCGCTTCCGTGGCCGCATGCTGGTTGAGTTGCTCGCGCGTCACGGTGAGGCGTGCATCCTGGCGGCGGTACAGATCGAGCAGATTCGAGTCATTGAGCACGTCATAGAGTCGGGCGGTGCGCTCGAGCGAGGCGATCTGACTGAACAACTCCTGGCTGGCGCGCGCGGCATTGACGCCCTCGACCACGATCTTCTGACCGGTATCGGCCAGAGAGCGGATCTGGAGGGCGGCGGTAAGGATGGCGACCAGAAGCGGCACGGCGATCAGCGCCAGGCCTAGAAGCATCAGTCCGCTCAATGACTTGGGACGGGCCCACTGCATAAGAGGGCATTCTACCCCGTGGTGGTGCCGGGTTCAGGCTCGTTGTGCGCGCGTCGCGCGCTCACGAGCGGCAGTGGTGGCGGAAAAGCCCTCAGGTTGGCCCCTCAGGTTGGTTCACCAAGGGTTCTGCAGTAAACGCTGCTCCCACTTGAGCGCCGTGGTCACAATTGTGTCGAGGTTGTCGAGTCGCGGCTTCCAGCCGAGTTCGGCGCGGATACGGTCGGCGCGGGCCACCAGGGCGGGCGGATCCCCGGCCCGACGGGGCTCCTCCTTGACGTTGAGACGTTTGCCGGCCACCCGCTCGACACTCTCCAGCACCTGGCGAACGCTGTAGCCGTGGCCGTAACCCACGTTCAGAACGGTGGAGTCGCCGTCTTTTCGCAGGTATTCGAGTGCGTCCAGGTGGGCCGTAGCGAGATCTTCCACGTGGATGTAGTCCCGGATGCCGGTGCCGTCAGGAGTCGCGTAGTCGGCGCCGAAGATCGAGACGTGCGGCCGTTTGCCTACCGCCGCCTCGACAGCGACTTTCACCAGCAGTGTGGCTTTGGGGGTGGCCTGCCCGATCCTTCCGCCGGTATCCGAGCCGGCCACGTTGAAATACCTGAGTGCCACATATTTCATGGGGGACGCGGCGGCTACATCCCGCAACATCCATTCCGACATGAGTTTCGAGGTGCCGTAGGGATTTATCGGGGCCGTCGTGGTGTCTTCCGCAGCGTATCCCTCGGAGGGAATACCGTAAACAGCGGCAGTAGAGGAAAAGACGAAGTTGCGTACGCCCGCCTCGACACAGCACTCGAGCAGATTGCGCGTGGAGCAGGTGTTGTTGCCGTAGTATTTGAGGGGCTCAGCCACCGATTCCGGGACGATGGTGTAGGCGGCAAAGTGCATGACGGTGTCGACGCCGTGGGTGCGTAGGGCGTTGAGCACGGTTTCACGGTCACCGACCTTGCCTACGACCAACGGTGTGTCGAGCACAGCTTGGCGAAATCCCCGCGAAAGATCGTCGAGGACGACGACTCGCTCGCCGCGAGCGCGAAGCTGCAGAACGGTGTGGCTGCCGATGTAGCCCGCGCCGCCGGTGACTAAGATGGTGCCGCGATTCATGGGAAATCCCCTGCGGTGAGGACGACGCAATGGTAAAGGCGGGATGATAAACAAAAGCGGCGCCACGGATGTGAAGCCTTTCACCGGCCTCGGCCCTGAAGTCGTGCTCGACGCCGCAGCTTCCGTCGGCCTCGAGGTGGATGGGCGGTTGTTTGCCCTCAACAGCTACGAAAACCGCGTGTACCAGCTCGGCAGCACGGGCGGGATGCTGGTGCTGAAGTTCTATCGGCCGGCCCGCTGGAGCGACGCCCAGATCGACGAGGAGCATGTTTTTACCGAGGAATTAGCGGCAGCGGAGCTGCCCGTGGCAGCGCCCGTGCGCCTCGAGGGCCGCACTCTTTTTAAATACCGGGAGTTCCGCTTCGCCGCCTTTCCGTGGATGGCGGGACGGGCCCCGGAGCTCGATGCACCCGAGGCACGGCAGATCTTTGGCAGGACCCTGGCTCGCATGCATCAGATCGGGGCACGGCAGCCTTTCCTGGTCAGGCCGAAACTCGGGGTGCGGCGGCTGGGTTGGGAGGCCCGCGAGCAGGTGTTGTCCGGGGAACTGCTGCCGGAGAACCTGCACGCGAGATATGAGTCCGTGAGCGCCACGTTGCTGGAGCGGGTCGAGCAGACCTTTCAGGAGGCCGGTGACGTCCGCGACATCCGGATTCACGGCGACTGCCACATGGGTAAT
>DATMQL010000423.1:0-4726 GCA_035566815.1 Steroidobacteraceae bacterium
TTGCGATGCGCCCGCTGACACTGCGCGAGATCGCAGATGAGCTCAACCTGCACGAGTCCACGGTGTCACGTGCAACGAGCCATAAGTTCATGGCTACTCCACGGGGCGTGGTGGCCTTCAAGCGTTTCTTCTCGCGCCAGCTCGCCACCACGAGCGGTGGCTCGTGCTCCGCAACGGCAATCCGCGCGCTCCTGCGTGAATTCATTGCGGCGGAGGATCGACGCAACCCGCTCTCCGATGTGCAACTGACCGAATTGCTGTCCGAGCGCGGCGTGAAGGTGGCCCGACGCACGGTCACGAAGTACCGCCGCTCGATGCAGCTTCCTGCTGTTGATTTCAGACGCGCGTAGCAGACGCGCGTAGCGGCGTAGCGGGCCGACGGGGAGGCGCTGATAGCCTCCCCATGCCGCTGTTGCGCTTACTGACGCGACCTGTTCCGGATCTCAACTCATCGCGAACTCGAGCTCTGGCCGCCCTGCGCGAAGCGACCCGAAGCGTCCGAGAACACGATCTCAACACGGCGATTCTGCTGCCGTCCCGCCTGCGTGTCGTTGCCGGCAACCGGGAATGCCTTGCCGAGTCCTTTTACTTCGAAGCGATCGGCCGGTACGCCACGCGAGCGCAGCGCAGAGCCGACAGCTTCCGCACGACGCTCCGAAAGCGCGAGATTGTAATCTTCGCTGCCGACGCTGTCGGTGTGGCCCTCGATGATGACTCGCGTGTTCGCGTTGTCCCTGAGAGCCTGCGCGAGGCGGTCCATGTCGCGATCCGCACCCGGCTTCAAAGTGGCACGGCCCGTGTCGAACAACACGTCCCCGAGGGTCATGACCAACCCACGATCTGTTTGCTTCGCCTTGAGATCCGCCAGTTCCTTCTGCGCATCGGCCAGCTCACCCTGGGCCACCGCCGCCTGGGTCTGCGCGTTCTGTGTCTCGCGCTCACGTGCCTGCATCAGAATACGGTCGCGATCCTGCTGCCCGCGGGACACTTCCTGCCGGGCCCGCGTTTCGCTGATACGCGCCTCGCCGGCTTCAGCGTGGCGCATGGCCAGGTACGCCAGCTGATTGACCTTCTCCGGCGCTAACTTCTGTTGAAACGCGCTATCGGCCTGGCTCAGGCTGGCCCGCGCCGCATCCAGATCGCCACTCGCCGCCTGGTGCGCGAGTGGGTCGGCGGACAGGGCCTGGACTTCCGTCCGGGCCTGCTCGAGTTGATCGTTGCGCTGGGGCGCCGACGCACAGGCCGCCAGTACGGCCGCCAGGGCTGTCATGGTAATGATGTTTTTCACAGCTGACTCCATTTAGAGTGTGTAATGACGGGTGTTAGTTACGGACAGGGCCGGCAGCGTTATTGCGCTGGGTTTCCTGCTGCAGGGTGCTGTTGGCCTGCGTGACATCCGCCGCGGCCTTCTGGGCCTCGGCGCTGTTGCCGCGAGCAACCGCCACATCCGCGTCGACTTCGGCACGCTGGGCGAAGTAACGCGCTTCGTCATACTTCCTCTGACCGTCGAGGCGATCAGCGTCACTCAACTCGTCATGGGCGCGCTGCAGATCGGCAGCTGCATAACGCTGGGCGTTACCACCCTTGTCCGCCTGCTCGACCACCGTGTGCGCCTTTGTCAATTCATCAGTCGGCTTGGTACCTTCTGAAGCGCAGCCCGCCGCACTCAGGCAAACGAGCGCCCCTGTCGTAGACAATATGAACGTCCGCAATGACATGACATACTCCCCAATCATCTAATGTAAGTAGATTCATCAAACCTTCGCATTGCGGAGTATCTTGCCGTTACAGTAACCAACACCGTATCGGGCGTTCCCCCTCACCCACTGTGCCGGATGCCCCATTAGCTCGTAGGAGCCCCACTTACGGCAGGCCAGACCTTGAGCGCCGCGACGCTCCCGGCAGGTCCGGACCCGGACTCCTCGAGCGGTTTAGCTCGCTCTTTCAGGGAGTTACGCGAACTGGAGCGCGGGCGATGCGGCGCTTGTAGGACTCGTCTGACACGAGCTTGGGAAGCTTCTCAGTGCGTTTGGCCTCCCCCGCCGACTCTGGCGCGGCAAGACAGCAAGTAACTTGCCCATCAGGCTCAGGCAAATAAACCCGAAGGGGAGCAAATGGTGACGGACGACATGGTGGCCCTCGTGCCCCAACTGCATACATTCGCGCGCTCACTGTGCCGCGACGGCGTACGTGCGGACGATCTCGTCCAGGAAGCGCTGATGCGCGCTATCAACAACATCGAGCGCTTCAAGCCCGGAACGAACTTGAAGGCGTGGCTCTTCACCATCGTGCGTAACGAACACTACTCGCAGCTGCGGCGGCGGAAGTTCGAAGCGCATGGCGTGGACACGGACCTGCTGCCGGAGCCGAGCGTGCCGCCCGACCATGACGGCAAGCTCGAATTGCGTGACCTGAATCTGGCGCTTTCGTCGCTCTCACCCGGACAGCGGACCGCGCTCATCCTGGTGAGTGTGAGTGGCTTCTCTTACGAAGAAGCTGCGGCCATCTGTGGTTGCGCCGTCGGCACCATCAAGAGCCGTGTCGCGCGTGCCCGCGAAACACTGCTCGAGATGCTGGAAGGACGGCAACCGTTGCCCGCAGTGACGGCCGCCTCCCTGGATGACGACGACGATCAGACGATCACGCGTCTGTCACACGAATACTCTCGCCTGCCACGGGCTGGCGGTCTGCCCGCCTCGCTCGGAGCATGATCAGTTGACTTGAGTAGGTCGCGGGCCAGTGCCGGCATCGTTCCGGTGCTGGCCCGCCGGCGGGTGGCGCGTTAGGCGCAAGAGTCGGGCTTGCTACGCGCGCGTTGCGCGCTCACAAGCGGCAGAGGTCGCCCCAAGGCCCTCAGGTTGCCCTAACAAGTTGCACGCGCTCCCCAGCGCAGTCTATAACTCGAACGCTGTCGCCAGGAGCGTTTTGGGTCGATGACTGCGCCTCTCACTCAGGTCCTCATTCTCCTCGCCAGCTCCGTCCTCCTGGTGACGCTGGCGCGTCGTGTCGGCTTTCCGACCACACTCGCCTACCTGGTGGTTGGAGTCATCCTAGGTCCCAATGCCCTGAACATCGTGTCGGATTCCGGCACGACACGGCAACTCGCCGAGCTCGGCGTGGCCTTCCTGCTGTTCACCCTGGGCCTGGAGTTCTCGCTGCCGCGCATGCTGGCCATGCGTCGCGAGGTGTTCGGCCTCGGCGCCGCGCAGGTTGGCGCCACGGCGGCCGTGTTCGCCATCATCGGCAAGACACTGGGATTGTCCTGGCTGGTCGCGATCGTGGTTGGGGGCGCCATCTCCATGAGCTCCACGGCCATCCTGCTGCAGCAGTTGACGGAGCGCTCGGAGCTGAATCGCACCCATGGCCGGCTCGCATTCAGCATGCTCCTCTTCCAGGACCTGGCCTTCGTGCCCTTCCTGGCGCTCGCCTCGGCGCTCGCGGCGGGACGCGACCAATTCCAACTCAGCAGCAGCGTGCTCGCAGTCATCGGCGGTATCGTAGCCATCGTCGCCGTACTGGCGACCGGCCGCTGGCTGCTGCGGCCGCTTTTTCACGAGATCGCACATAGCCGGCTGCGTGAGCTGTTCACCCTAACGGTGTTGCTCGTGGTGCTGGCGTCCGCCTGGGCATCGAACGTGGCCGGACTGTCGCTATCGCTGGGCGCGTTTCTGTCGGGAATGATGCTCGCGGAGACCGAGTATCGGCATCAGATCGACTCGGTGATCCGCCCGTTCCGCGACATCCTTCTCGGTGTGTTCTTCATTTCCGTCGGCATGCTCCTCGACATGAGACTGCTGGCCGGCGAGTTGGGGGTGGTGTCGGCGACGCTGGTGGCGCTCGTCGTGCTGAAAGCCACGATCGCCGCCCTCGTGACCCGGCCCTTCACCTCGAGCCCTTTCAAAGCGCTCCGCACCGGCATCGTGATCTCGATCGGCGGCGAGTTTGGTGTCGCCCTGTGCACCATCGGCCTGCAGGCCGACCTCATCCCCGCGCGGTTCGGCGAGCCCCTGCTGGTGGCCATTGTGTTGTCTATGGTTCTGAGTCCTTTCATCCTCAACAACAATCGCTCCGTCGCCCGCTTCCTGCTACGCGAGGACGGACCTCCGCCAACCCCGCGAGAAGATGTCGCCACGATCGAGATCGCACACCGTGAGCACGTCATCTTGTGCGGGTTCGGTCGCGTCGGCCAGAACATCGCGCGGGTGCTGGAATCGCAGGGGTTCGAATACATCGCGCTCGACCTCGACCCGGCACGGATCCGTGCCGCCCGGCAAGCGGGCGATCCCGTGATCTTCGGCGACTCGGCGGACGAAAGCCTGCTGGTGAAGATGGGGCTGGAGACCGCCAGCGCGGTGGTGATCAGCTTTTCCGATCCCGCCATCTCTATGGGCATCCTCCACAGTGTCCGCCGTTTGCGGCCAGATGTGCCCGTGCTCGTGCGTACTGCTGACGACGTCGGCATCAAGGAATTGCAGGACGCCGGGGCCACCGATGTCGTACCGGAGACTTTCGAAGCGAGCCTGATGCTGGTCTCACACGTGTTGATGCTGTTGCACGTGCCCGTGTCGCGCGTGGTCCGGACCGTGAATGAAATCCGCAACAACCGGTATGCGGTCCTGAGAAACATTGTCCGCCGGGGCGACGCACGGCCACTCGATGAGACTCACGAGCACCGTGAAGAGATCAAATCGGTGGTCGTTCCACCGGGCGCCTGGGCTGTGGGGCG
>DATMQL010000424.1:0-14780 GCA_035566815.1 Steroidobacteraceae bacterium
ACGGTCTTTCAGCAGCCGTGGATTCTTGCGCTGTTTGCCGCCTTATTCATCGCACTGGCCTTATCGATGTTTGGCCTCTTCACCATCCAGATGCCCGCGGCAATCCAGACGAGGGTCGCCGACGTCAGTAATAAGCAGGCCGCAGGAACTTTCGGCGGCGTGGCCCTGATGGGCATCCTGTCGGCGCTCATTGTCACCACTTGTGTTGGACCGGCGCTCGTCGGGGCGCTCATCGTAATCGGTCAGACAGGGCAGATTGCGCGAGGCGCGGCCGCCCTTTTCGCGATGAGCATCGGCATGGGCACGCCACTGCTCGTCGTCGGGGCCTCGGCCGGGAAACTCCTGCCGAAAGCCGGCGCATGGATGGACACGGTCAAGAAGCTCTTCGGCGTGATGATGCTGGCGGTAGCGGCCTGGATGTTGGCTCGTATCATCCCCGAGCGCCTGTCGCTGGTGTTGTGGGCGATTCCGGCCCTGGTCTGCGCGTGGCTCCTCTTGACGGAGATCCGTAAGCGCTCGGCTGCGACCTGGGTGGTGCGCCTCGTTGGAGCGGCCGCTGGCGTGTATGGCCTGGCATTGATCACGGGATCGGCGCTGGGCGGCACCGATCCGCTCTCCCCGTTCGCTTCCCGCACGGCCCACCAGCACGAGCTGCCTTTCCGCACGATCAAGTCGGTGGCCGACCTTCAGCGGGAAATCACTCAGGCGCAGACGGAAGGACGCACCGTGCTGGTCGACTTTTCCGCCAAGTGGTGCGTCTCCTGTAAGGAGATGGAGAAGTACACGTTCACAGACTCGGCGGTGAAAACCGCTCTGGATCGCACCGTGCTCTTGCGCGCGGACGTGACCGAAAATGACGCCGAAGATCAGGCGCTCTTGAAGCACATGGGAATCATCGGCCCCCCGACCATCGCCTTCTATGGACTCAACGGCCAGGAGCGCGCCAATTACCGGGTCGTGGGCTTCATGAAGGCTGACGAGTTCGCCTCGCACGCGCGGGAAGCGCTCGGGGGATGACCGCGGACAAAAACGCGCCTCAACCGTCTGCGACAGCGAAGGTCGCTCTTGCCATTGCGCTAGTGAGCGCTGCCGGCGTGGGCGGCTTCGTGGCCTATCGCCTGTCGGCAACGCACTCTTCGACCCTGACCCCGGTCCAGTACCCGGGCACGGTGCGCTCAAAGCCGTCCGCGGGTGAGTCGGACGAGTCCGCGCCTCCGAGTGCGAAGAGGATCCCCGAGGTGCTGCCCGACGTCACGATGCCGGACAGCAGCGGAACCCTGCACAAGCTCTCCGAGTGGAAGGGTCGGCCGCTGATGGTGAACTTCTGGGCGACGTGGTGCGATCCCTGTCGGCGCGAAATCCCGTTACTGAAGAGTCTGCGACACGAACGCTCGGGAGAGTCCCTGGAAGTGGTCGGCATCGCGGTGGACTTCAAGGACGCCGTACTGGATTACACACGCAAGATCGGCATCGATTATCCTGTACTCATCGGCGAAAAGGATGGCATGGCGGCCATCGACGCCTTTGGCATGGACACCGTCTTCCCGTTTACCGTGTTCGCGGACCGGCAGGGACGGATCTTCACCGTCAAAGTCGGCGAGCTGGGTCGTGATGAGGCGAAGATCATTCTCGACGGTCTCCGGGACGTCGATTCGGGTGGAGTCGATCTGAAGACCGCCCAGCAGCAGATCGCGACCAAGATGGCGCAGCTCGAGGCGGCACACTCCCGCGAGACCTCGGCGGCGGCGCGGTTGGGAATTCCGCGTTCTTGAGCGTTCTTCGCATATCGAATCAATAAGTATCCCAATCGCCTCGAATTAGGTTACATTCGCGACCGTTTTCCACGCGCCCGCCGGGCGCCGATCGGCATGCGGAATGACCAAATGGCTCGAGTGCTGTTGCTGAACGGCCCGAATCTGAATCTGCTCGGCAGTCGTGAACCCGGCATCTACGGAACCGAGACGCTGGAGTCCATTGAGAAACGCGCCGTCGAGGTGGCCCGTGAAACCGGGCACGAGCTGAGCGCGTTCCAGAGCAATGCGGAGCACGAGCTCATCGAGCGCATCCAGCGGGCACCGGCGGACGGGTTCGGCTTTCTTATATTCAATCCCGCCGCCTTCACGCATACGAGCGTAGCGCTGCGGGACGCTATCGCGGCCGTACGGCTGCCATTCATCGAAGTGCACCTCTCGAACACGCTCGCACGTGAGCCGTTCCGGCGGCACTCCTATTTCTCGGACATCGCAGTCGGCGTGATCGCCGGCTTCGGCGCTTTCGGCTACGAGCTGGCGGTGCGTGCTGCCGCGCGCCACCTCGCGAAGCCTCAGGAGCCTGCCTGACCATGGTACGCGGACTGCGTACTGGCACTTGCTGGCCCCTAGGCCACAACCGGCCCGCTATTCGCGGGCTGGGGCGCCCCCGGCAAAAGCCGCGCCTTTTGCCCGCGGGCCACCAACAGTTAGTGGGCGCGCTCGCTGAAAGCGCCGCAGGCGACTTTCAGCCAATCAATTGAATCGGAGCATTCCCGGCATGGATATTCGAAAAATCAAGAAACTGATCGAGCTGCTGGAAGAGTCCGGCATTGCTGAGATCGAAATCAAAGAGGGAGAAGAGGCAGTCCGCATCAGCCGCATGCCCGCCCCGGGCAGCGCGCCGATGTATCCGCAGTACACGCACATGGGCAACCTGCCGATGGCCATGGCTCCCCAGATCGAGGCGCCCGCCAAGGCCGCCCCCGCCATCGAGGGACCGGCCGCCAAGCCGAAACCGAACGAGCACGTGATTACGGCCCCGATGGTGGGCACCTTCTATGCCTCGCCCTCACCGGGTGCGAAGGCGTTCATCGAGATCGGCGACGAGATCAAGGTAGGCCAGGTCCTGTGCATCATCGAAGCCATGAAAATGATGAACCAGATCGAAGCCGACAAGGCCGGCAAGGTCACTTCGATCATGGCCCGCAATGGCGACCCGGTCGAATTCGGCCAGCCGCTGTTCGTGGTCGAATAAGCGCCTTGGCTATGCTCGAGAAGATCGTCATCGCCAACCGCGGCGAGATCGCGCTGCGAATCCTGCGCGCCTGCCGCGAATTGGGCATTAAGACCGTCGCCGTGCACTCCACGGCTGACTACAGCCTCAAACACGTGTTGCTCGCGGACGAGTCGGTCTGCATCGGTCCGCCACCGTCGAACGCCAGTTATCTCAACATGCCGGCGATCATCAGCGCCGCGGAAGTCACTGACTCGGTCGCGATCCATCCGGGTTACGGCTTCTTGTCCGAGAACGCGGATTTCGCCGAGCGCGTTGAAAAGAGCGGTTTCGTGTTCGTCGGCCCGAAGGCGGAGACCATCCGCACCATGGGCGACAAGGTCTCGGCCATCCGCGTCATGAAATCTCACGGCGTCCCGTGCGTACCAGGATCCGATGGACCGTTGGGTGATGACCCGGACGAGAATCTGCGCGTCGCGCGCGACATCGGCTATCCGGTCATCATCAAGGCATCGGGCGGTGGCGGTGGCCGCGGCATGCGTGTCGTGCACAGCGAGGCGTCGCTGTTGAACGCGGTCGGCATCACACGAGCTGAAGCGCGTGCGGCATTCGGCAACGATGCTGTCTACATGGAGAAGTTTCTCGAACGACCGCGGCACATCGAATTCCAGGTGCTCGCCGACGGGCAAGGCAACGTCATCCATCTCGGCGAGCGCGATTGCTCCATGCAACGGCGCCACCAGAAGGTTGTTGAAGAAGCGCCAGCCCCGGGTATTACCGCGCGCCAGCGGCGGATCATGGGCGATCGCTGCATCGAGGCCTGCCGCGCGGTCGGCTACCGCAGTGCCGGCACGCTGGAGTTTCTCTACCAGGACAATGAGTTCTACTTCATAGAGATGAACACTCGTATCCAGGTGGAGCATCCGGTCACGGAGCTCATCACGGGTATCGATCTCGTGAAGGCGCAGCTGCTCATCGCCAGCGGTGAGCGCCTCCCCTACGTGCAGAGCGACGTGCAGATCCGCGGTCACGCGATCGAATGCCGCATCAATGCCGAGGACGCGAAGACGTTCATGCCCTCACCGGGCCCGATCCGCCTCTGGCATGCACCGGGCGGCCCGGGAGTGCGCGTCGATAGCCATGTCTACTCGGGCTATAACGTGCCGCCGAACTATGACTCCCTCATCGGCAAGATCATCGCTCACGGCGACACGCGGGAAACCGCCATCGCGCGTATGAAAAACGCCCTGGCGGAGATGGTGATCGAGGGCATCCGCACGAACGTCGCGCTCCACCAGGAGATTTTCAACCACGCGGCATTCCAGAAGGGTGGCACCGACATTCACTATCTGGAACGCCGTCTGGGATTGCGGTAGGTCGCAAGAGACGGGGTTACTGCGGGATTGAGGCTCCTCACGCGCGCAGTTGCGCGCTCATGAGCGTCAAAGTCGCAAGGGACGGGGTTATCGCAGGATTCAGGCTCCTTACGCGCGCAGTTGCGCGCTCATGAGCGGCAGAGGTATGGGACAGTCCGTCAGGTGCATCGAGCTTTCATTCGAGTTGGGCCCGCTCGACCCGGAAGCGGCGGAGGCGGCGTGCTTCGGGTGCGGGGCTACAGCCGTGACCTTTGTCGACTCGCGCGACGATCCGATTCTCGAACCGTTGCCGGGAGAGTTTCGTCTGTGGCCTGCCACTCAGATGCAGGCGTTGTTCCCAAGTGGAGAGACCGCCGCGACCGAAAGTGGTGCGGGACCGGATGCGCAGACGGCAACTGAAGCCGCACACCTCGCGCATCTATTGAGCGAGGCGCTCAGCGTCCCCACCGCGCTCATCCGCGCCCGGGTCGTCGAGGACCGCGCTTGGGAGCGTGAATGGCTGAAGGATTTTCACGCCATGCGCTTCGGCGAGCGGCTGTGGATATGTCCGAACCACGAGCAGGTGGCCGATCCCAACGCCGTGGTCGTGAAAATGGACCCGGGCCTGGCGTTTGGCACGGGGACGCATCCAACAACCGCGCTATGCCTCGAGTGGCTCGACGGAAGCCCCATGGCGGGGGCGCGGGTTATCGATTATGGATGTGGCTCGGGGATATTGGCGGTGGCGAGCGTCAAGTTGGGTGCTGCGGAAGCACATTGTTTCGATATTGACCCGCAGGCGCTCATCGCCACGCGGGATAACGCGGAATCCAACGGCGTCAGCGCGCACGTCCTGCTTCACAGCTCGACGGAATCGCTACCCGGGGGAATGGACGTCCTCCTGTCGAACATCCTTTCCGGGCCACTATGCGAGCTGGCGCCGCGCTTTGCGGCCCTCGTACGCCCCGGCGGGGACTTGGTCCTGGCGGGGCTCATGGAGAGCGAGGTATCCGACGTGACACGCGCTTATAGCGCATGGTTTGATATACGCCCTTTCGGACAGCGCGAGGGTTGGGTCGGCCTTTCCGGACGGCGTCACTGACGGCGGCTGACTAGCAGTAATGTTTACGGTCTGCCCAAAGTGCGCCCTGACGCTCGTCGTTACCGCTACGGACCTGCGCGTGGCGCAAGGTTATGTTCGCTGCGGGCGCTGCTCTAACGTCTTCAACGCGCTCGCCCGACTCTCTGAGGATCGGAACGCCGCCGCCGCCGCAGCGGCGTCTCAAGGCGTGCCGCCTTCGTCCACCGGCGTGCACCCCCGGCCGCAACCCACCGCGGTTCCGGCACCCCCATCCCAGCCGCCTCAAACGCCGGCGCGTCCCCCACAGGCAACCGGGTCGTTCACGTACACCCGACCGCCAGACTCGCCGGCGCCAGCGGCACGACAGCCACAACAGTCGAGTGCCCCTCCGGCACGTACACAGCAGCCTGCCGCCGCTCCGCCAACGCGGGCACCTCTGGGAGCTGCACCCGCCGCGCCTCCAACGTCCTCCACACCGTTTCCACGCTCGGGCGAGACCCTTGCGCCACCGGGGCAGCGGTCACCAGCTCCACCTGCCCAAGCGCCGCAGTCCGCGGCATCTCTGCGGCCACAGCAACCCGCGGCTGCGCCGCCTCCGTCCCGGCCAGCGCCGCCGTTACAGATTGACGATGACGACGCCATCCCGGAAGACGCGCTCGAGTTCAATCCCGACGCGGCAGACGTCAACCAGGTCTTCGTGGAGCCACCCCCGAATCCGGAGTGGACTGCTGCGACGGGCAGCTTCAAGGCGATCGTCCTGAAGAGCGAGGAAGTGTTCCCTGGTGCCGATGCCACTTCGATGGGCGCGCCAGCGAGCAGCCTGGGGGGAGCGAGTCCCCCCAACCGGCCCGGAGCGACGGCACCCGGCATAGAGGACCCGGGCTCAATGGAATTGAGCAGCGCTTTCAGCGACGACGAATTCGAGCTCGATGCCGATTTCCTCTCCTCGACAACCGAGATGCGCAAACTCAAGGTGGGCCTGGGTGACACGGATGCCGGTGCGGCCCGTAAGCCCATCGCACCGGCGGCACCCGCGACTCCGGTGCCGTCGGCACCGCAGGCGCCGCCGTCCGCCTTCGTGCTGCATGCGCCCGTGGCCACCTCCGCGCCACAAGCCCAACAAGCCCCCTCGGCGAGACTCGCGCCACGGGGCCCGCTCCCGGAAACGCCACCGCAGCAACAGTTGCGCTCACCAGCTGCCGAGCCTCCATCGCAACCTCGCTCGCCCTTCACCGAGATCCAGTCGCAACTGGGCCCATCGCCCGCGGAAACGCCAGCACGAGCACCAGCCAAGTCGCCTCAGCCCGAGCCGCACGAGGAAGAGGCATTCTTCGAGCCGCAAGTTGTTTCCCGGCCGCCTCCGCGAGCGGCGATCAAAGCCTTCGGACTCGACGCGGTGGCGGAGCCGCTGCCTGAGCGACTCGCCGCACTGGCACGCGCCCGGGTGGCGCCCGGTGCCGTCGAGTTGGAACCGCCGCCGCCCGCAAGGGCGACATTGCTCAATTCGGCAACACTGTGGAGCGCTGGAGCTGGCGCCCTGTTCATTCTGCTCGCCGCACAGATCGTGAATCACTATCGCACCGACCTGGCCGCGACGGCGCAATTCAACAAGCCGATCACCGCGCTCTACGCGGCGCTCGGCGTGCATCTCACACCACGGTGGGATCTACACGCTTATGACGTGCGCCAACTCGGTGCCTCTGTTGATTCGGGCAGCGCCGGCCAGATCATGGTTCGGGCCAGCGTCAAAAATGGCGCGCACCAGCCGCAACCCATGCCGCTGCTGCGAGTGACCTTGCAGGATCGCTTCGGCAACCGGATCGCCGCGCGTGATGTTCCTCCCGGAAGTTACCTACCCCGTGCCACAGCTGACACGGCATTTCTGCCAGCAGGTCAACGCATCGACGCCGAGATGGCCTTCGTGGATCCGGGTTCCAACGCCGTTGGCTTCGAGATCGATGCCTGCCTGCCCGCCCCCGCCGGCGGGATCGCGTGCGCAAACGATCCTACTTCGCGTTGATGAATGATTACCATCGGCCCCTACGTGCTGCCCTCTCCTGTTGTACTCGCTCCAATGGCAGGCGTGACGGATCGTCCCTTCCGCATTTTGTGCCGCAAACTAGGCGCGGGACTGGCGGCCTCCGAGATGTTGACGTCGGACACTCGTCTCTGGAATACGGCTAAATCGCGGTTTCGCATGAGCCACGAGGGCGAGCCGGAGCCGCGCGTGGTTCAACTCGCAGGCGCCGATCCGCAAACGGTCGCGGAAGCCGCGCGGCTCAATGTCGACCAGGGTGCGCAGATCATCGACCTGAACATGGGTTGTCCTGCGAAAAAAGTCTGCGGCAAACTCTGCGGCTCGGCGCTGCTCCAGGACGAGTCACTCGTGGCGCGCATTCTCGAAACGGTGGTAGGCGCGGTAAACGTGCCCGTGACGCTCAAGATCCGCACGGGTTGGGATCGTGAGCACCGCAATGGTGTGAGCATCGCTCGTATCGCCGAGAGCAGCGGAATTCAAGCACTTGCCGTGCACGGTCGCACGCGTGCGGATTTTTATGAGGGCGCCGCCGAGTACGAGACCATTCGCGCTATCAAATCCGCAATCAGAATTCCAGTATTTGCGAACGGAGATATCAACGCGCCGCAAAAGGCGCGCGAGGTACTTGATTTCACCGGTGCCGACGGAGTAATGATCGGCCGCGCGAGTCATGGCGCGCCATGGATCTTCCGCTCTGTCAACGCGTTTCTCAGCGGCGGCCATCTCCACAATGGCCCTCTCATTAATGGCCATCCCGTTAACGGCCATCTGGTTAATGGCCATCTGGTTAATGGAAATAGTCACGCCGCACTCTCGCGCTCGGAGGTGCGTGATATTATCCTCGCGCATCTCGACTCCTTGTACGCCTTCTACGGCGAGGGAACCGGAGTCCGGGTCGCGCGCAAACATCTCGGCTGGTATTGCGAACAGTGCTTTCCGGATTCGGCGCAGGTCCGCCGCAATCTCATGGAAGCTGCAAGCACGGCTGCGCAGTTCGCGCTGGCAGGCAAACATTTCGACGAGTGGGCGGGCGAGGCCGCGCAGGCGGCCTGATGGGACGATTTTTTTGGGGGCTTTCTCATGACAGCAAAAAAGAAGAGCAGCCGGACTCGCGAAAGCGCCGTTGCGAGACTCAACGGCCGCGAGCTGCCGCTACGCGGTCATGCCGAGCGTGCGCTGAGCGATTACTTCACGAGCCTGAACGGTCATCGTCCGGCACACCTGTACGACCTGGTGCTGCGCGAGGTTGAAGAGCCGCTGTTTCGCGTGGTGCTCGACTATGCGGAAGGAAATCAAAGCCGTGCGGCCGGTATCCTAGGAATCAATCGCGGTACGTTGCGCAAGAAGTTGAAGCAATTCGGCCTGGGAGGTTGAGGCTCTCGAAGCCTCGGCTACCGTCATGTTGTTGCCCGTACGCCGCGCGCTGCTATCCGTCTCTGACAAGACGGGACTGGTGGAGCTGGCGCGCTGGCTCGCAAGCCGCGACGTAGAAATTCTCTCCACGGGCGGCACCGCACGGCTGCTGACGGGCGCGGGCCTCACCATACGCGAGGTCTCCAGCTACACGGGCTTTCCGGAGATCATGGATGGGCGTGTCAAAACGCTACATCCAAAGATTCACGGCGGTCTACTCGGGCGCCGTGGAGTGGACGACGCGGTGATGGCGCTTCATCAGATCGAGCCGATCGACCTCCTGGTGGTCAATCTTTATCCGTTTGCTGAAACTGTTTCTCGCCCCAACTGCGGCTACGCCGAGGCCATCGAGCACATCGATATTGGCGGCCCCGCCATGTTGCGCGCCGCGGCCAAGAACCACGATTCCGTATCGGTTGTGGTAGATCCGGCGGACTACGCCGTCTTGTTGGAAGAGCTGGCGGCGCATGACGGCCAAACCACGCTGGCGCTGCGCTCCCGGCTCGCCGCAAAGGTATTTGCGCACACCGCGCGCTATGACACGATGGTGGCGAGCTATCTGTCCGAGCGCCATCCGTTCGAGGGGTACGGCCACCCGACGGAGCGTTTTCCAACAACGCTGCCACTCGTTTTCGACAAGGTGCAGGAGCTGCGTTACGGTGAAAACCCGCACCAGCACGCGGCCTTTTACAGGAGTCCTGCTCCACGCGGCGTGAGTGTTTCCACGGCGACGGTTCTGCAGGGCAAAGATCTGTCGTTCAACAACATCGCCGACGCGGACGCCGCTATCGAGTGCGTGAGACAGTTCGACGAACCCGCCTGCGTGATAGTGAAGCACGCGAATCCGTGTGGCGTAGCCGTGGCGGCTTCGCCGCTGGAAGCCTACGACCGCGCGTATCGCACCGATCCAACCTCGGCTTTCGGCGGCATCATCGCCTTCAACCGCGAGTTGGACGTGACGACGGCGGCGGCAATCATCGATCGTCAGTTCGTGGAGGTTCTCGCAGCGCCCGCTGTGTCTGCCGACGCGGCGAAGGCCCTCGCGGCGAAGCCGAACGTTCGAGTGTTGGTTCTGGGCGATCTGCATCGCGCGCCGGCCGGCGAGCTCGAATACCGTAGCGTCACGGGCGGGTTACTCATCCAAACACGCGATACCGGCTGCGTCGAAGCCAAAGACCTGAAGGTCGTCACCCGCCGCAAGCCAACACCAGCGGAGCTCGCCGACCTGCTGTTCGCCTGGCGCGTCTGCAAATTCGTGAAATCCAACGCTATCGTTTTCGCGCGTGACCGCGGCACGATCGGAGTGGGCGCGGGACAGATGAGCCGCGTTTACTCGACCCGCATTGCCGCCATGAAGGCGGCGGATGAGCGGCTCGAGGTCGAGGGCTCCGTCATGGCGTCCGACGCTTACTTTCCGTTCCGGGACGGACTCGATGTGGCTGCCGAGTATGGAATTCGCGCTGTCATCCACCCGGGTGGCTCGAAAAACGACGCCGAAGTCATCGCGGCCGCGGACGAGCACGGCCTCGCCATGGTGCTCACCGGCATGCGCCACTTCCGCCACTAAATGAAAGTTCTGATCATTGGATCCGGGGGGCGCGAGCACGCGTTGGCGTGGAAGTGCGCGGCTTCTGCTCGTGTGACCGAAGTCATTGTGGCGCCGGGAAACGCCGGCACGGCCACCGAGCCGAAGGTACGGAATGCGAACGTTCCGGCGGAAGATATTCCCGCGCTGATAGCGCTGGCGCTCGCCGAAAAAGTGGCTCTGACCATTATCGGTCCCGAGGGGCCGCTGGTCGCCGGTATCGTCGACGAGTTCACGGCGCGCGGCTTGAGATGTTTTGGGCCGACCAAGGCGCCAGCGCAGCTGGAAGGCTCCAAAGCCTTTACGAAGGAATTCCTGCGCCGGCACGGCATTCCGACAGCACGATCCAGGACGTTCACTCGCGATACTTTCGATCGAGCTTACGTGGAGCGCCAACGCCCGCCGATTGTTGTAAAGGCGAGCGGCCTTGCGGCTGGCAAAGGCGTGGTAATCGCCGAGTCAACAGCGGAGGCGCTGACCACTGTCGAGGCGATGTTCGCCGGACGCTTCGGCGCGGCCGGCGAGGAGGTGGTCATCGAGGAGTTCCTTTCCGGAGAGGAAGCGAGCTTCATCGTGATGGCCGACGGCACTCACATCATCCCGTTCGCGACATCGCAGGATCATAAGCGCCGTGACGACGGCGATCGCGGACCTAACACGGGCGGCATGGGCGCTTACTCGCCTGCCCCCGTCGTAACTCCCTCGGTCCACGCTCGCATCATGCGCGAAGTGATCGAGCCGACAATCCGGGGACTTGCCGCCGACGGCATGCCCTACACTGGATTTCTCTACGCGGGAATCATGGTGGCCGCGGACGGCACACCGAACGTCATCGAATTCAACTGCCGCTTCGGCGATCCGGAAGCGCAGCCCGTCCTTATGCGATTGAAGTCGGATCTGACAGTGTTATGCGAGGCGGCGGTCGACGGACGTCTGCATGAAGTGACGGCCGACTGGGATGCTCGCGCCGCCCTCGGCGTCGTTCTTGCGGCGGAAGGATATCCAGACACGGTACGCAGGAACGACGTCATCGAGGGCCTCGAGCGTTCAGCTCGACTCCCGGGTAAGGTGTTCCAAGCCGGCACACGCCTGGAAGCCGGGAAAGTGCTGACCAACGGTGGGCGCGTCCTGTGCGCGGTTGGACTCGGCGAAACCGTCGCCGCGGCCCAGCGTGAGGCCTACGCACTGGTCGAGCCGATCCGTTGGACTGGAATGCAGTACCGCCATGACATCGGTTACCGCGCCGTGGCGAGAGAGCGGTACCGGATATGACTTATAGGACATTCGCTCGGCCAAACCAGACAGCGTAAGGCGATTTATCGAATGTCCGATAAGTCAAGTCCGGTACCTTCCTGGGATTTCAGCGCCCCTCACATCGTGACGCTCGAGGTGTTGGCTGCGGACATCGATGCTTACGACCACGTCAACAATTCGGTGTACCTGGCGTGGTTCGACCGGGCGGCGTGGTCTCACTCCGAGACTTTAGGCCTGAGCCTACACCACTGTGTAACCCTGCGGCGGGGGATGGCGGCCCACCGTACGGAGATCGACTATCTTCGGGCCGCCCTGCTGGGGGACCGGGTGTTGGTCGGAACGTGGATCGTCAACACCGACTCGAAACTACGCGTTGAGCGCCGTTTTCAGGTGCGACGTGCCGCAGACGGCGAGACACTCGCGCGGGCGCGCACCGATTATGTGTGTATCAATCTGGATTCTGGCCGGGCGGCACGCATGCCCGATATCTTTCAACGCTCTTACGTTGTGACCAAAGGTTGATTGCTGCACTCCGACAGGTGTAAACCCTACACGTCACCGCAGTCTCACACTGCGGTCATAAAAACATCCGAGACTTCGGAACTCAGGAACTTGGATGCGTCGGCATGTTCCCCGGGGCGGATCCCGCAGATGGCACGCCGGTTGCAAGGTTCGTGAGTGAGGGGCACACGGGAGAGGGACATGATGACTGCCAGCCGCAAACCCGCCGATCGAATCCCGTCGTGGCTGGAGACGCAGTACTGCGCCTCGGTAGCGGCCACGCTACTGGCACGGAACGAATACTTCGAGTTGCTGGAGGACGCGATGATGCCGCCGGAGCGTCTCGTCCGCGCGCTGTCGAACTGGAAGCAGCACGCGAATCAGACGCACGTACTCGGCGGGCTCGTCGGCTCCTAGGGGCTCCTCCGCCGCTGATGCGGAAGAAGTCGATGCATTAGAAGCTGATGCGGAAGAAAGCTTCCGGACCTTCGAGGCTGTCCGCGAACTTCCCGGGGAAGTTGCCGGTGTTCAGGGCCAGTTTGGCGCGGAACGAGGAATAGCCAACACCCACCGAGAAGTTGGGTTTCCAGCGGTATTGCACATCCTCGTGGACGTCGGCGAGCCAGCCGTCGAAGCTGCTGATAGCGGCGTGGAAATACTGCGCATACGCGGTCACCGACCAGCGGCGTGAAATCCGGAACGCGAAGTCGATGGGTATCGTCGGGAATGCCCCCGCTCCCGTAACGTCCTGTCGCTGCTGGTTGGCGTTGTTCTGCGCCTGCGCCTCCGCCTGCAGGAGATGCACCGCCAGGCCGGTACCGAGCTCGAAGCGGTCGTTGTGAAAAATGGAATACGTGTAGGTGATGCCGAAAATCCGCCAGTCGACATGAGTCGACAGCAGGGCGGCGACCGGGAAAGTCTCGTTGCCGAATTTGATCGTCTCGGCCAGCTGGTGGGTGGCCGTACGGTCCACGTCCAGAAAGTCGACGCGCACCTTGTTGCGATTCTTGAGGCGGAACATCATCTCGAACCGACCCTGGTTGAGGCGGCTCTGCAAGCCGAGGTCGCGCTCGCCGCTGAGAGAGGTGCCGACAACCCCCGGAGCGGCGTTGTGCTGATTGATCTGCAGGTCGGTTTTTACGTGGGGGGCGTAGTAAATACCCCGGACGTAGAAACGGTCCGTGATCGGGCTCGGTGTGACCGGATGCTTGGGAGGCGGCAACGGGGCCCCGGAGTTCGGGTCGCGATCCGCGAATGCCGGAGTGGCAGATAAGGCACAAAACGCTGCCACAGCGGGCGCGAGCCAGATTCGCATCCTAAACGACTCCTCAGATGAGCAGCAGGCTGCGCGTTCAGCCCATTGAAAACAACGCGAATCTTACTGACTCGCGAGGTCAATGTACCAGCGTCGCAGGGATGCGACTGTTAACTGGGACAAGGCCTGTGCCTGTGTCCTAGTAGACCGGGTGTAGACCGGGTCGTATGGGGAACCGGGGCCCGCAGGGGGCCCCGGGTGCGTCGTTAGCGCTTCATGGCCTCGAAGAATTCGCCGTTCGACTTGGTGTCCTTCATCTTGTCGAGCAGGAATTCGATGGCTGCCAGCTCATCCATCGGATGCAGCAGCTTGCGCAGGATCCAGATCTTGGCGAGCTCACCCTGGTCGGTGATGAGCTCTTCCTTACGCGTGCCGGAGCGGTTGATGTTGACCGCCGGGAAGACACGCTTCTCGGAGATGCGCCGGTCGAGGTGAATTTCGCTGTTGCCGGTGCCCTTGAATTCCTCGTAGATGACGTCGTCCATCTTGGAGCCGGTGTCGATCAGGGCGGTGGCGAGGATCGTGAGGCTGCCGCCTTCCTCGATGTTACGGGCAGCACCGAAGAAGCGTTTCGGCCGTTGCAACGCGTTGGCGTCGACGCCGCCTGTCAGCACCTTGCCCGACGAGGGCACCACGGTGTTGTAGGCGCGTGCGAGGCGTGTGATGGAGTCGAGGAGGATGACGACATCCTTCTTGTGCTCGACCAGACGCTTCGCCTTCTCGATCACCATCTCGGCCACCTGCACGTGGCGTGCGGCGGGCTCGTCGAAGGTACTCGAGACGACCTCTCCCTTCACCGTACGCTGCATCTCCGTCACTTCCTCGGGCCGCTCGTCGATGAGCAGGACGATGAGAATGACTTCGGGATGGTTCGAGGTGATGGCGGTCGCGATGTTCTGCAACAGCATCGTCTTACCGGCTTTCGGCGGTGAGACGATGAGGCCGCGCTGGCCCTTGCCGATAGGCGACACGAGGTCGATGGTCCGGGCCGTGAGATCCTCGGTGGAGCCGTTGCCGCGCTCGAGCTTCAGGCGGCGGGTCGGATGGAACGGCGTCAGGTTCTCGAAGAGCACCTTGCTGCGCGAGCTGTCGGGGGAGTCGTAGTTGATCTCGCCGACTTTCAACAGCGCGAAGTAACGCTCCCCGTCCTTCGGCGGCCGGATGAGCCCGGAGATCGTGTCACCGGTGCGCAGGTTGAAGCGGCGGATCTGGCTCGGGCTGACATAGATGTCATCCGGACCCGCGAGGTACGA
>DATMQL010000425.1:0-13481 GCA_035566815.1 Steroidobacteraceae bacterium
TCGCAGGGTCGATCCGCCCGAGGAGAAGGTTCGCGTCCGTCGTGGTCGCATGCTGCCCACCGCGACCATACGCGGCAGGTCCCGGCGAGGCACCGGCGCTCTGAGGACCCACATGAAGCTTGCCACCGGCATCGACCCAGGCAATGCTGCCGCCGCCGTTGCCGATCTCGACGATCTCCGACACGGCCGTCTGGATCGGATAACCGGGTGACTGGCGCGTACGCTCGACATGGTAGTCCGTCGAGATCTTGATATTGCCGTTCTCGACGAGCGCGCACTTCGCGGTCGTGCCACCGATATCGAGCAGGATGAGATTCCGCACGCCGATGAGCTTGCCCATCTCGGCGCCCGCGAAGATGCCACTGGCGGGTCCGGACTCGACCATGGCGACCGGGTTGGCCTTGGCCGTCGCCACGGTGGCGATGCCGCCATTCGACAGCATCATATACGGGTGCTGTTGGAAGCCGGAGCCAATCAGTTCTCGCTCCAAAGAATCGATGTATCGCTGCGTGACCGGATGCACGTAAGCCGATAGTACCGTGGTGCTGGCCCGCTCGTACTCGCGCCACTCTCGGCTCAGCTCGTGGGAAGCCAGCACAGATACGTGCGGCCACGCCTTGTGGATGGCGGTAACCACCGCGGCCTCATTGGCCGGGTTTCGATAGGCGTGCAGGAAACAGACGGCGATGGCCTCGACGCCCTCGCTGCGGAAGCGCTCGAGCAGCTGCGGCAATGCCGCGAGATCGACGGGTGTCTCGATTTCGCCTTTGTAGTTGCAGCGCTCCGTGATTTCCAGCCGCAGATGCCGCTCCACGAAGGGCCGTGGCTTTTCAAAATTGAAGTTGAACAGATCAGGGCGATTGCCACGCCCAATCTCCAGGACATCGCGGAAGCCTCGCGTGGCGATGAGCCCGACGCGCGCGCCTTTACGCTCCGTTATCGCATTGATGACCACGGTCGCGCCATGCGCGAAGAACTCCAGCTCAGCGCTCGACACCGCCTGCTTGCGCAGTGCCGCCATGACTCCTTTTTCGAAGTCAGGCGGCGTCGTGTCAACTTTGGCGGTGCGGACCTCGCCGCACCGCCCGGCATCGTCGATCGTGTAGTAGACGAGGTCGGTGTAGGTACCTCCCACGTCGGTTGCCGCACGAATTCGCATGGTCACGCGTTAGAAGTTATAACGCGCTTCGACGGTCCATTCCCGCCCTGGCGCTGGCTGGGCAAACCCACCTAGCACGAACTCAGCGTTGTACGACTTGTTGGTGGCGTTGATGATGGTGCTCGTGAGCGACCATTTGCCGCCGATGTCCTCCACGCCCAGGCGCAGGTTGAGCAGCTCAACCGCGTTGCGGGCGCCGGTGTTCTCCGGATCCCAGTACTGCGCACCCTTCACGATGAAGTCCGCACGGCTCAGGATCTGTAAGCTGCTGCTGATCGGGAAGCGGTACTGGGCGCCGGCGTTCTCGGATGTCTGCGGCACATAAGGCGCCCAATTGCCGACGTCGGCGGGGTTCAGGTTGTACTGCTCGATCTTGCTCGCGCTGACTCCCATCGAGGCATACAGGTCGAGTCCTTTGATGGGCGAATAGACGACTTCCAGCTCGCCGCCCTCGATGCGCACCTTGTCGATGCTCACCAGAATCTGCGCGCCGATGCCGCCCAGGAACACGAAGTACTGCTGGCCGCGAACGTTGGTGTAGAAGCCGGCTCCGTTCACTCGCAGGGTGTGATCCAGCCACTCGCTCTTGAATCCGATCTCGTAGGAGTTCGTCAGCTCGGCCGGCAACAGGTCGTTGACGCCGTTGAGGCCATTCTGAGCGGCCACGAGCGATGTACCGTACGGGTTGTACAGACCGCTCCGGAAGCCCTCACCCCAGGACGCGTAGACCTGCGCCGCCGGCGTGATCTGGTACTTCAGAGAGACCTTCGGCTGCCAGCGGCTGAACGACGTCGAGCGCAGGCAGTCGCCGCCGATCCCGGGGAGGCAGCCGGGGGGCAGACCGCCGGTGTTGCGGTTGTCGACGGTCTGGGACGCGTCATCCTTGTCATAGCGCAAGGCGAGCGAAGCCTCCAACTGGGACGTCACGTCATAGGAGACATTGCCGAAGCCGGCATACACCTTGTCCACGTCCGTATCCGTGAACCAGGTCAAGGTCGGGTTCGTCGGGCTGTTGAACAACGGGTCGTACTCCACCCGATCGATTCCGAAACCGAGGTCGGAGCCGGTCGTGGACGATGTGAAGTTGCTGGTGCGCAGGTAATAGCCGCCGAACATCCAACGCAACGCCTGCTTCGTGTCCGAAGTCAGGCGCAGTTCCGCGCTGGTGTTCTTGATGTTGAAGAATTGTGTCTGTGTGCCGTCAGTTCCGAAGATGTCGCGGCTTGCGGTGTACGGGAACTGGTCGCCGGCGGTGTATTCCTTGATCGTGTTGTACGAGAAGATGCCCGTGAGGGTGGCACCGGGAATCTGGTAGTCGACCTTCGCCGTCGCCTCGCGCAGGTCACGCTGATCACGGCCGCGATTGTTGGCGCAGAACGTGTGCGAGACGTGGTTCGGATCCGGCGCCGGGCCGCCGAACGGATTCGTCGGATCGAGGAAGCACGGATGATTGGGATCGAACAGTGCGCCCTGGTACTGGTAATTCAACGACGAGCCGTTGGTGTGGGAGTAGTTGAGGCGCAGATCGGTCGTCAGGTTGTCGGTCGGCATCCACTTCAACAGGCCGCGTACCGTGACGTCCTCGTACGGATCGGCCTTCTCTCCAAGGTAGGTGTTCTCGAAATAGCCGTCGCGGCTGGTGAAGGCGCCGGCGATGCGGAACAACAGTTGATCCGGCACGATCGGGCCGCTGACGACGGCCTGCGCCTCCGCGTCACCCGCCGAGCCACCCGTCGCAGAGGCATAGCCCTGGTACTGATTCGTGGGCTGTTTGGTGGTGATGACGATCGCGCCGCCGGAGGCGTTGCGACCGTAGAGCGCGCCCTGCGGCCCTTTGAGCACCTGCACCGAATCCAGGTCGAACATCGTCTGCGTGAAGGCACGATTGCTCGACTCCTGCACGCCGTCGACGACGAAGGCAACGGGCGCCTGGCCGTTGCGAACCTCGGTAAGGCCGCGGATGGTGAGGAACGATTGGCCGACGCTCTCGGCCTCCACCAGTGACACGTTCGGTGTCAGCGCCACGAAGTCGTTGTAGTCCTTGACCCCCGCATCCTGCAGCGTCTTGGCGGAAAATGCATCCACTGCCATCGGAACTTCCTGGAGCGATTCGGCCCGCAGGCGCGCGGTCACTACGACCTCCTGCAGATCGGTGTCCGTCGCGGCGGCCGTATCGGCGGCGTTCGCCGTGGTCGCGAGCGCGACGAACGCGCTTGCGAACGCAATTTTCGACCCGTGGCTGGCATTCATCGTGCAGTAATCCCCGCTGTATGATTTTTGGTTGGTGCATGGCTCCCTCCAGCACTCGTGCGATTTCGAATCGAAGGTAGAAGTGGGACCCTGGCTTGGTCAACGACGACGCCGGGTAACGGTGGGATTGACGCAACAGGTGAGCTACCCAAACGAGTAGTCCATCCGGATTGGTTGCACCAATCTGCGCCGCCCACGCCCCATTTCAGGTCTCCTGGGTGTAGTGGTAATCGCGCTCAGCCTGCTCAGGGGTGATGTAGCCATCGCGCAAATCGCGCGCGATGGCCGCCCGATCACGCTTACGCGGATCCCCATAGCCGCCACCGTTGGCAGTAATGATCCTGATCACGTCGTCACGATTCAGGCGCAGGCCACTCACGATCGCGTGAATTTCCTTGCTTCCGTCGGCGCGCAACACCTCGATGCGATTCGAGGATCCTTCATGCCCACCCTGTGCGGCCCAGGGCAAGTGCTTATTGCGCGAGTACGCCGCTGTCAGGAAGCAGCCGTCGCTGCGCACACGGTAATCGAGCACGACGCCTTTCCCGCCACGGAACTGACCCGCTCCAGCGGAATCCTCGCTCAATGCGAGGCGATCCACGTAGAGTCCGTAGCGAGCCTCCGCAACTTCCACCGGACAGTTGTACGTCTCACCGTGAATGGCGGAGAACATGGCGTTGTTTCCATCAGCCTCGGATGAGCCGCCCCAGCCACCCACTTCCGGCTCGATGATGGTAAAGCGCTGTCCCGTATCCGGGTGGATACCACCGATGATGGTGCCGCAGATGCTGGCAAAATGGCCACTCGGCAGGCGCTCGCCGAGGTGGGGCGCGAGGCCGCGCCACAACATGTCGTACAGGCGCATGCCCACTTCGTAGTAGACGCCCATGGCCGCCGGCTCTTCGGGATCGAACACGGTGCCTTTCGTCGTGAGCATGCGGAGCGGCCGGAAGGTGCCCCCATTGGCGACGCCGTACGGGTCGGCGATGTTCTTGATGATCATCTGCAAGGCCCCGAAGCAATCGTCACGGCTGCAGTTGATCGGGCCGGGCTGCTGCGGGGGGTTATCGCGCAGATCGACCATGAACTCCTTGTCGCTGATCTCGATGGTCGCTTTATAGAGCAGCCCGTTATCCTGCTCCTCCTGGATGCTGAAGCGGCCCTTCGGCAGCGACGCCAGTCCCTTCAGCACGACCTGCTCGCCGTAGTCCATGAAACTGCGCAGCGCAGTCGTGAACGTCCCAGCGCCGTACTTCCGCACGATATCTTCGATGCGGCGCGCGCCAACACGCACGGCCGCAACGCCGGCCCACAAGTCGCCCAGCAGGAACTTCGGCAGGCGCGAGTTCACGGTCATGATGTCGATGACCGCCCGCACCGGCGCGCCGCGCGAGATCAGCTTCACGCCCGGCAGGCGCAAGCCTTCCTGATAGATCTCCGTCGCATCCATGGAAATCGAGCCCGGCGCCATGCCCCCAACGTCGTTCCAGTGCGCGATGTTGGCCGTCCACGCCAGTAACTGCCCGTCGACGAACACCGGCATCATCAGAATGTTGTCGTTCAGGTGGGTGACGCCGCCGTAGTAGGGATCGTTGGTGATGAACACATCGCCCGGCTCTATGTCACCCGGGTTGCCGTGCAGCTCGACGATGCGCTTGACCGCCTTGTCCAACACACCGACGAAGCCCGGAATGCCCGCGCCGCTGGAAGCAAGATTGCCTTGCGCGTCGGTAATCCCCGTACCTGCATCGAGCACTTCGTAGATGATGGCGCTCATGGCGGTCTTGCGCAGCGCTGCGAACATCTCGTCTGCGATCGCCTGCAACGAGTTCTGGATGATCTCCAGGGTGATGGAATCTTGTACGCTCATACGGACTCCCGTCAGCGGCCGCTGTGAGCCAGGTGAATGTGGATGTTGCCGTAATCGTCCATGCGGACCCGGTTGTGCGGGTGCACGAGCACGGTCGTACCGCGGCTCTCGATGATCGCTGGCCCGTCGAACTCCATGCCGGGCTCGAGCAGGTCGCCGTCGTAGATATCCGCGGTATGCACGCCTTCCATGGCGTAGTCGACCTCCCGACATCCCTTGCGGGCCTGGGCAACCTTGCGACCGGTCGGCTGTAACTTGACCGGCTCCAACTTGCCGATGTCCGCGCGCGCTACCAGATGCAGGCCCACGAACTCGACCGGCGCATCGAGCCGGTAGGTATATTCGCGCTCATATCCTGCATGAAATGCCGTGCTGACCCTCTCGATAGCGGCGCCATCCAGCTCGCCGTCGGGTAGCTGGATCTCGACGTGGTGCTCCTGATTCTCGTAGCGGAACTTACCGAAGCGCTCGAAACGCATCTTGTCGACAGCGATGTCTTCCGCGCCGAACTGCTCCAACACCGTGCCCATGACGTCCGCACTGAGTTGGTTGATGATCTTGGCCTGCGAGGTGTTGAACGACACCAGGCGGGTCGCGAAGTAATCGCGCCGCAGCTCGCTCATGAGCATGCCCCACGCGCTGAACACGTCCGCGCCGCGAGGCACGATCACATGCGACATGCTGAGCTCGGTGGCGAGCGCCACCGCGTGCATCGGGCCTCCGCCCCCGAAGGCCACGAGGGCGAAATCCCGAGGATCGTGGCCACGATTCATGGACACGAGCTTCAGGGCGTTGACCATGTTGCTGTTGGCAATACGCACTATGCCTCGGGCCGCCTCGATACGCGTCATGTTCAGCGGCCTGGCGACCGTATCCAAAGCCCGGTCGACGGCATCCATGTCCGCCTCGATGGTGCCCCCGCAGAAGAAGTGTGGATTGATGCGACCGAGCGCAATATTGGCATCCGTCGTAGTCGCGTTGGCGCCACCACGGCCGTACGCCGCCGGGCCCGGCGAGGCGCCCGCTGAACGGGGACCGACATGCAGCTTTTTGAAATCGTCGATCCAGGCGATGCTGCCGCCGCCGTTGCCTATTTCCACGAGGTCGACAACGGGCACCATGATGGGATATCCGGCCGAGAGCGGGCTCCGCTCGATCCAGTAGTCCGTCATGATCTTGACCTGACCGCGCTCGATCAGGCTGCATTTCGCGGTAGTGCCGCCGATGTCGAGCGCCAACACATTCGGAACGCCGATGAGTCGGCCGAGCTCGGCTGCTCCCCAGAAGCCGCTCGCGGGGCCGGATTCCACCATCGTAATGGATACGGCGCTGGAGCGATCGATGGTGTCGACGCCGCAGTTGGACTGCATTACGTACAACTGACCGTCGAACCCGCGGGATTTGAGGCCCTTCTCCAAAGCGCGCAAGTAGCGCTCCGCGATGGGCTGAACGTAGGCGGAAAGTACGGTTGTGTTGGTGCGCTCGTATTCGCGCCACTCGCGTGTGATCTGATGCGAAGCGACCACCGGAATACCGGGCCACAGCGTGCGCACCTCGGCAACCGTGCGCAGCTCGTGATCGGGATTCGCATATGAGTGCAGCAAACAGACTGCAATGGCCTCGACCCCCTCGCGGCGGAAATCCGCGATGATCGCGGGCAGCCCGCTCAAATCCAGCGGCTCTCGCTCCTGCGCCAGGTAGGTCATGCGCCCTGGAATCTCGCGCCGCAGGTATCGGGGCACGAATGGCACTGGCTTGCGATAGGCGAGGTTGAAGAAGTCGGGCCGGTTGCCGCGCGCGATCTCGATGGAATCGCGGAATCCACGGGTGGTGATCAGTGCGACCTTGGCTCCCTTGCGCTCCGTGAGGGCGTTGATGACGACCGTAGTCCCATGGGCGATGAAATCCACCCCCGCAACATCCACCGCGGCCTTGTTCATGACATCGAGCACCCCTCGCTCGAAGTTTGGGGGCGTGGTGTCCGCTTTCGCGGTGATGACGACCTGCGAGCCGGTTGCGAGATCAGTCCGGAAATAGACGAGGTCCGTGAAAGTGCCACCCACGTCGGTGGCGACACGCACGATGGAATTCGAGCTCATGCAGCACTCTGGAAAATGATTGACCGGCTTGGTGCGACCGGACCTTAGGGCGTCGCAAACCGCAGGGTCAATTGCGGCACAGGGTGACCCGTACCGGGGAGGGTAGGGCGACTACCCGATCGGGTAGTGCCCTCGCCTGTGCTGAACGGGCGTCGCCCGAAGGCACTTGCGGCAGGGCGGCCGCACTGGCGGGAGGTCAGTCGCACTCGCAGGAAGTCAGCGGCCTCGATTGATGTCGTCGGAGATGACCAGGTTGCGCTGCAAGGCCGCCGTGATAGCCGCCGCGCGGGACTCGGCACCGAGCTTCTTGAAGATCCGCTTCAAGTGAAACTTGACGGTATTTTCCGACAGGTCGAGCACCTGCCCGATAGCCTTGTTCGAGCGCCCGTTGCACAGTTCGCGCAGGACGGCCAGCTCCCGAGCGCTGAACCCATCCTGGTCGACCAGAGCCGCGCGCTGCAATCGCCCGAGCACCTGCGTGATGATGTCACGCTGCGCACTCGACAGAATGAGCTCACGATTGCGCCGTTGGGCGATATTCAGCAGGCCCTCGAGCGAGCGCCCGTGCTCGAGCAGAATGCCGATCGCCCCTTCGGCGACCACGAAATCCAACAGATCCTGCAGGCGGACCAACGCTTCCTCGTCGGCGCCGCGTTGCTTGAGGATTACGATGCTGAGCGCATCCAGGCGGCGGGCCGGCAACAACAGCTTCGCGGCCCGAAACTCGGCGCGCGCCGCATCCACGAGTTGCAATGCCTGTGCGGCGGAGCCGGTGGCGGCCCACAATCGGCCGATGGCGACAGTGGCGGCGAAGCGTGCCCGCCAGCCGAAGTCCGGTGGCCCGCGGCTCTCCGCTGCCCCGAACACACCACCCACGCCGGCTTCGCGTTTCGCGTCGGCATGCCGGCCCGCCAGCGTGAGGAATTCCACCCGCCAGGCGCAGGTCAGCTTGACGAGCCGCTCCAGACGACGCTCCTGCGCGACCCGATTCGCTTCGCCGAGGATGGCGGTGGCTTCGTTCAAGCCGCCACGATCAAACGCCTGTCGCGCGGTAACTTCATAGGCGGTGGCAAACACGTCGAGCCAGCCGTCGGTCGTCTCGATCCACGACTCGATGAGCGGCCCGGAGCTCTCGTGGTCGCCTTTCAGATAGAGGCAGTAGCCTACGAAAAAGCGGCACAGCGCCTTCAGGCCGCTGTCGGCGCCAAAGTTCTCCTCCGCCATGGACAGGGCTTCGCGATACAACATTTCCGCTTCGCGCAGGCGGCCAGCGAGCAATTGCCCCAGTGCCAGGTGCATGAAGGCGTAGTTGACGCCGAGAATGCTGCCCGAGGCCCGCATTTCCTGGATGGCGCGGCGGCTCTCAGCCTCTACCTGGTCCAACGCGCCCCACGCGAGTGCTGTAACGGCCCGCTCGCAGTACAAGGTGCCCCGGCCCAGATGGTCGCCAGGCTCGAGGCTGCGGATATGAGCGTCGACCACGCTTTGCCAGTCGCTGCGGCCGATGTGGTCCATGTAGCCGGTCCATAGATCCTGCACGATGGTGTAGTCGCGAAGCGCCCGCGGCGGCGCGGTCTCCAACATCGTTTCCGTCAGTGCCAACAGCTCGCGAGCCGCATCGAAGCGCGCCAGCTTGATGTGCAGGTACGCCTGCGTCAGTTGCAGGGTGACCTCGGAGCGGATGGTGAGCTCGTTGAAGCACTTCAGCAGGCTTCGGACATAGCCGATTCCCTTCCAGAGAATCAGCTCCCAACCGCCCGCCTGCTGTGTCAACACCATTGCGAGGGCAATGTCGTCGGCAGCAACAGCGTGTTGGACGGCCTCGGGAAGATCACCGATCGCCGCGAGTGCCCGCGCCGCGCGGCGCCGCAATACTGCAAGTCGCGGCGCCGAGCTGCGCTTCAGACGCTGGCAGAGGAAATCGGCGAACAGATGGTGATAGCGGAACCACTCGCGGGTATCGTCGAGCGGCACCAGCAACGCATCGAAATGGCGGAGCTTTTCCAGCAGCTCGTTGCTGTCGCTGCGATCACGCACGGCGTCGGCGAGGGGCGCGTTGAAGCGCTCCAGGATCGAGGTCTCCAGCAGGAAATCCCGCAGGCTCTCGGGGAGATCCGCCACGAGCTGCTCGGCCAGATAGTCGGTCATCTCCGTCGTGCGTCCGGAGAAGTTCTTCAAGGCGTCGGGTTTGTGCCGCCCCTTTTCGAGCCACAGCCGTGCCAGCTGTAGCGCCACCGCCCAGCCCTCAGTGCGTGCGTGCAGGAGCGCCAGGTCGGCCGGCGAGACATTCGGCCCTACGACCTGCGACGCCTGCTCCAATGATAGTGCCAGGTCACCTGCATCGAGTTGCGTCACCATGCCCCGCGCGAGGAAGGCGGACACGTGGAATGTCGGACGAGCACGGCCGCTCACCACGAGATGCAGCTCTCCGTGGCTGTGATCGATGAGCATCTCGACCACTTCGTCGACGGCTGTCGACTTGGCGCGATGGAAATCATCGAGGATGAGGACTGCGCGCCGCCCCGAGCGACGGATCGCTTCCAGCAGCGCCAGCGCGATTGGCCGGACGTTCAGATCGATGGACAACTGCCGCGCGGCCACTTCGAGGGGCCCGACGTCGACTCCCGCTCGCGCAACAGAAAGGATCATGCCTGCGACGAAACGACTGACCTCTGAATCCAGATCGTCCACAGTGAGCCAGCAGGCGTGCAGGTCGGGCCTCGTGCCGAGCGCCCGCCACCATTCGCTGAGCAGCGTGGTTTTGCCGAAACCCGGCGGCGAAACAATGACGGAAAGCGCCCGGTTCAGGCTTTCATCGAGCCTTTCCAGCAGCGCCTTGCGCGAGGCTGCGGTAATCCGCTGTTCCGGGGGAGCCAGCTTTCCGACCAGGAGCCAGTCAGGTCCGGCGTGCGCATCTGCGTTTTCCACATCCGGCTGCGCCTGAGCCGCGTTATTGTTCAATGCTGTAGGGGTATTCATGGGCTGCGGTCTATCCAATGCCAGATTTCGCCGCCCGTCAACAGGCTTCGGCTCGCCTGCGTCTGCCTCACCAGGGAGAGTTGGGTTTGTGCGTGCTCGCAAGGAGAGCGGGGTAGATTGCCGAACCCAATGCGTGCGTAGTCAGTGCCTCTGATCGACAGGCGTTCCGCAATCGGACGCGGCAAGTTGACGCACACGAGTATGAGGCCGCGCGTGCGCCCAATCGTTGCGACAGCAGTTCGGCTTTTCGCATGACGGCGCTGGAGTGCGGTATACGGGCCGCCGACCACACGGCCGCCGCGCGGACAGCCACCGGATGCATGCGCTGGCCTCAGGAGAGAGCCAACTTGTTCTATGCGGCCTTCGACTTTCAGACGGCCTTTTTTGCAAACCGTTGTCCGTGATCAGTTCGTACGGAGCCCGCATCGCCTGGTGCCAGGTCCGAGAGATCGCCGCCCGCGGTTGTCAAAGCGCTGAACATTCACGGAAATTACGCCAGGAGTACTCTTTGCATTCAAGTTGATGCCGTGATGCGCTGATGCTATGATGTCCGCCCAGCTTCCCTGAGAGGCCAAAGTCCTATGCGCACTACTCTCAAGATCGATTCCGATATCTTGAACGCTGCGCGTCAAATCGCAGCCGCGAAATCGAAGAGCATCGGCGAGGTGATTTCGGAGCTCGCCCGCCGAGGTCTCGAGGCTCGTAGCCGAGTAGGAACGCGCCAGGGTTTCCCGGTGTTTCAGGTATCGAAAGGCGCAGCTCCCCTGACGCCTGAGGATGTCCGCCGTGACGAGGATGAGGGGTGAGCGCGCATCTACTCGATACCAATCTGTTGATTGCCTTGGCATGGCCCCAGCATGTTCATCATGCCAAGGCACATGAGTGGTTCCAGGGTGTTGGAAACAGCGGCTGGGCAACATGTCCGGTGACGCAGGCCGCGTTCATCCGCATTTCATCCAACCCCAAGATCATCGCCGATGCCGTAACGCCGCGCGCGGCGCTGCAGGTATTACAGAAAATTGTTGCGATAGCGGGGCATCGCTTCTGGGCCGACGATGTCGCGCCGGCGCAGGCAAAAATCTTTACTAGCGCGGCACTGGTAGGTCATCGACAGGTCACTGATGCCTATCTTGTCGCACTGGTCCAGCATCGCAAAGGCAAGCTAGCGACCTTCGATCGTGGTGTTGCAGAGCTCATCCAGGTCCACAAGGAACGCGCCCAATATATTACTTTGGTCGAGGCGTAATCCCGTGAGATGAGTGACGTACGGGTCCGATCGAGAGATTGTGGCCGACGTCCATGGCGGGAGACGGGACCTTCAATCCAGTATCGTTGCGCCCGGCGTCGCACAAGTCGGATCGCTCGCGGATCCTGCGATATCCACGGTGTCGCCGGTTGCTTGCGCGACGCTTACGGCCTCATCGAGCAGACCCATGCGCCCCCAACTCTCGACCTCAACACCCTGACCCGAAAAAATGATCCTAACAGGCCGTACGCCTGCCGGTTCATGCGCGTGTAGATCGTATGCCAGTCTCCAAAGCGCTTCGGCAACGCACGCCACTTACACCCTAGTGAGCCGCCGCCGTCGTTCCGTCCGACCAGCGGGACACCGGCACCAGAAAGATCGTCTCGGGCTCCGGGACTTCGCGGTCGTCGAGGGCCACCGGAGACCCCGGCAGGTTTGCTCCCCAGCTCGCGCCCGCGACTTTTGGCACGTAGAACATGAGGTGCGGGTGCCAATGGCCCACGCCATCGCCCAGGTACCCATCCTTCGACAGCATGAAGGACATCGCGCCCGGCTCGGGTGCGAGGAGTTCCTTGCGCGCGAGCGCGGCGCGAACCTCGTCGAGAATCCTTTCCTTCGAGCCTCCGGCGAGTGCGAGCTTCGTCCGCTGGACCGTGTACGCGAGGATGGACCCGGTCGCTGCCGGGTTGTAGCAAACCGGTCCCCTCAACTTCGGATTCCAGAAATCGGGGCTTGCGCCCGGCGACATCCACGACCTCTCCACGAGACAGGTGAATCCGTTGGTGCCGCGGACGGCAGTCTGGTAACCCTTCGAATCGAGAGTGAGGACCGTGGCCTTGTCGGAGATCGCGCCCGGCGCGGCACTGCGCGCGAGTGCGATCTCGGAACCGGAAGGCATCAGGTATTGTTCGAGAGGCGCCATCCGCTCGTACGGAGTCGTATCGGCCGCCGCGACGCCCGCCAGCGCCGATAGCACTACTGCCCGCGTGCAGGCTCCGGCCCATCGAAACAGGTGTCTTGTCTTCATGCGGACGCTCCTTTCGGGTAATGCGGGTAGATGCGTGCGTACTACTCGGGTGCATATAGCAGCCGGTGATTTGCCAGACTCTGCTCCGCTCATGCACGAGGTGTCCAGATAAATCGGGACGCCTAAAAAATGCTCTTCCGGGTATTTCTGCTGTCCGGGGAGTCGATAGGTCCCCTCGCCGATAGTCGCGCCAGCATCTTATGAACCGGTTCCGGACTGTGGAGTCCCCACCGAGGGAGCTGGGGCACCGGCTGACGTCTACACGGATATTTTTGAAGTGAGCTTTTGCATCAAGGCGGCAATCCTGTTTCCAGAAGCTCACCAAAATCGATGATTTGAGAAAAGAACCGGCTGTCGATTACATCCCGATGGACGCCATTCACATGAATCAGTATGGGCCGTGCCGAGAACTGCCGCGGAAGCTTCAGACGCTCGAGCTTTTCCTCGACCTCCTGGATGACAGAGGGTTTCAGCTCCGATCGGGAGAACTTGATCTCGCACACATAGACCGTATTGAAACGTGTCTGGATAGCGAGGTCGATCTGGCAGCCGGCCTGAACCAAGGTTTTGCGTTGAAAGAAGGGGCTGGCAAAAACCACGTCCTCGGGCGGCACGTCCAGGCATTGGATGACTTTACGACTGTTGTTCAGCACCAGATTCTCGAACTGAAGTGCCAATGCGCTCTCCCAGGCCGGGAGCGACACTAGGGAACGATTCTCGAGCAATCCGCTCTCGATCCGGGGCCGGTTCGGCGCCACATACCGTAGATAGAACCGGATGAAATTGTCCTTCAGGCGGTAATGGCTGAGCTTTGATACTTCCCCAGTCGCAGGCTTCCACGTGTAGTCCCG
>DATMQL010000426.1:0-2485 GCA_035566815.1 Steroidobacteraceae bacterium
ATACAGCGGCGCGCGTTCCGAACGACAGTCGCGGGCAATGATCAGGAACTGCGCTTCGCCCAGACGCGCGACCGTGTCGGCCGCATGGGCATTCTGGCGCAGCCGGCGCGCGGCCTCCTGCAACACCTCGTCGCCCATGTGATGCCCGAGTGAGGCGTTGATGTCATGGACATTGCGCAGGTCGATGAGAATCAACGCAAAGAAAGTCGGTCGCTCCACCGCGTTAACCAACTCTTCGAGCTGGCGCTCCGCCATGACGCGATTGGGCAGCCGGGTCAGCGAGTCGTGATACACGTGATGCGTAATATGCGCCTCGCGCTCCGCGATGTTTCTTTGCATCGCGTTGAAGGTCGCGGCCAGGCTGCGGAACTCGTCGCCCCCTGAAACCTCAACCGCGGTCTCATAGTGACCCTGTTGAATACGGCGTGCCGCGAGGACGAGCTCCCCGATCGGACGCGTTGCACTCCGTCCCAACAGGGTGCCGATGGCCGCGGCAAGCGCGAGCGCAATGCCGTCAATAATCAACAGCGCGTCGCGCACGTCCCGGTAGGGCGCCAGCACTTCGTTCATTGGCTTCAGAAGGGTGACGTCTACCGGGTCGCCGCGAGCATCCAGACGCTGCGCGAATCCGAGGTACTCCGTTCCCGCGAGTTTCACGACTTGCGGCGCGTCGGTGTCGGTCGCCTCGGGCAGCAAGGCGGAGGTAAGTTTTTGCTGTGCAGCAGGGAGTGTCGACGCCACCGGCATCACTCCGTCCCGACCACGGGAAACCAGAACGACCTGTGCCCCGGCAAGATCATGAATACGTTGGGCTAACGAATCATCTACCACGAAGCCCATGGCCACCCAGGCGATGGTCTCCGGTGTCTTCACGGGTGCCAGGAACAGCTGGTAGGGCAAATGACCAAACACCATGAAACTGGGTTGGTCGCGGGGACCGTGCACGTCCCGCAGGAGATTGGCCAACGGCGCGTGACTATTGCTCACTTCGGGCGCGGTGGAGGTCACCAGGTTGCCCTGGGTGTCCAACAGGAGAACGATGTCGGCGCCGATACGCTGAGCGTTGTTTCGGGCTGCCGAAAGAATGGTGGGAACGTCGCCGCTGGCCACAGCCTCCCGAAAGCCGAAGTCCGCCGCCAACACGGCCACGCCGTTGGCGAGCTGGCCGGCGCGGAAACGGATGAGCTGTTGTACGAAAGAGCCACCGGAACGGAGTTGCTCAGCCGCGCGTGCCTCCACGTTGTGCGCGGTGCTGGCAAGCACTGCGCACAACGTCACAGTCTGGGTGACGATGACCAGCCCGATGATCAGCACGAGAAGCCGTTTGCGGAAACTACCCATGAAAAGCGCTCGAATGCATTCAGCATCGTAGGCGTCAGGGGGCGCCTACCGCGAGAATTCGAACGCAGGAATGAGACCTCACGCACGTCAAACTCACCGTTCTGCATCTGCAGGCCTCGTGCTGCTCCTGGGGTTGGCATATCTGGGGCTCATGGACCGGTCCTGGGGGGCGACGCTGACCGTTAAAGTGCTACTCCCGAACGGGCGTCCACTAGGTGGCGTCGTCGTAACCATGAACTCCGTCAGCGGGCCCGCGCACCCAGCGGCCCCGGTACAAGCCGTGATGGATCAGATCAACCGGGCCTTCGCGCCGGACCTGCTGGTCATCCCCGTCGACTCGACCGTGGCGTTCCCCAATAGCGATTCAGTCAGCCACCAGATCTATTCGTTCTCGCCGGCCAAACGGTTCCAACTCCCCCTGTACCGGGGCAAGCCCTATCCGCCGGTGGTATTCGATCAGCCGGGTGTCGTCACCATGGGGTGCAACATCCATGACGAAATGCTGGCCTACATCGTGATAACCGACGCTTCATTCTTTGGCCGTACCAACGCCGCGGGCTCGTGGTCAGCGGACGTCCCCGGCGGCGGCTACCGTATCTCCATCTGGCATCCGCGAATCCGCGACGATGCCAAGGACCTGGGCGGCGAGCTCACAGTCAGCGAGCCGAACGGCGCCACCCTGACGCTCCGCCTGACGAAACAGTTGAAACCCGCGCCACTCGAGGGACGGCCACACTCGTGGGACACCTACTGAGCCGCGTCCTGAACTTGCCCGCAGTAGCGCTGGTTCGCCGCCGGCGCCGCATGCGGTTGACCGCAGCCACCCTGGTAGCCCTGACTGCCACACTGACCGCTCACGCAGCCGAGTGGGAGTTGGACGTCGACACACGATTGGTATCCGTGGATGGTCCGCCACCCATCATTGCCGGTGGCCTCGGCTCTGTGCGCTTCGGCGGGGACGAATCCGGACTGCGCCTCGGCCGGGCGCGATTCGCCCTGTCGCAAAACCTCGGTGAGCTGTTTTCGCTGCACCTCGACGCTTCTTCGTGGGGCGATCGCGATAAAACCCCTGTGGGTCTGACCGAGGCCTACCTGCAATTTCGCCCCTATCCGTATGCGGGCTACCGGCTGCGAGTCAAAGCTG
>DATMQL010000427.1:0-12167 GCA_035566815.1 Steroidobacteraceae bacterium
CTTTCATGCGCCCGGGCGCCAGCGGTATTTGAGACGTATTACTGTGGAGGCGGGCGGTCACCGCAGAGGGACCGCTCAAGTCCGTGCGCCCGCCTGCCCTTAAATTGCATTGCCGCCGGGCTTTATGCAGAATCCGCGCCCTCAAGTCGAAAGGGCCGTATGTCTAAAGAAGATGCGATTCAGATGGAAGGCGAGGTCGTAGAGACCCTGCCCAATACCACATTCCGCGTGAAGCTCAAGAATGGCCACGTCGTCACGGCCCATATCTCGGGAAAAATGCGGAAAAACTACATTCGCATCCTCACCGGCGACGCCGTCACCGTTGAGATGACCCCGTACGATCTCACCAAGGGCCGCATCATCTACCGCGGTCGATGATTTTTTGACTTGCTGAAAGTCGCCGGGGGCGCCTAGCCCGGGCCGCGCAGGCTGGCGGCGCTTTCAGCGGCAGAAGCCCTCAACTCTCGCTGAGGGCTGCCAACCGATTTTCTACGCCGTGACTTCCGGGAGCTGGGTGGGAATGCATTCCAGCTCGAGCTTCGTCCCATCTTTCGCAACCGAGACGCGGACGCTGCCGCCGCCAACGAGGCGCCCGAACAGCAGCTCTTCGGCCAGGGGCCGCTTGATGTGCTCCTGGATCGTCCGCGCCATCGGGCGGGCGCCCATCTTCGGGTCGTAGCCCTTCTCCGCGATCCAACGACGGGCATCGTCGTCGAGAGAGACGGTCACGCCCTTCTGTTCGAGCTGCATCTCGACTTCGACAATGAGCTTGTCGACGACCCGCTCGATGGTCACCAGGTCGAGGCCCGAGAACTGGATCACCGCATCGAGGCGATTGCGGAACTCCGGAGTGAACATCCGCCGGATGGCCTCCATGCCATCGCTGGCATTGTCCGAATTGGTGAAACCGATGCTCGGCCGGGACATTTCCTGGGCTCCCGCATTGGTGGTCATTACGATGATGACGTGCCGGAAGTCCGCCTTACGCCCGTTGTTGTCGGTCAACGTGCCGTGATCCATCACCTGCAGCAGCAGGTTGAACACGTCCGGATGCGCCTTCTCGATTTCATCGAGCAGTAACACACAGTGCGGATGCTTCGTGATCGCTTCCGTGAGTAAACCACCCTGATCGAAGCCGACATAGCCGGGCGGGGCGCCGATGAGGCGCGACACCGTATGGCGCTCCATGTATTCCGACATATCGAATCGCAGGAATTCGACACCCATGACCGTGGCGAGCTGCCGCGTCACCTCTGTCTTGCCGACACCCGTGGGGCCGGCGAACAGGAAGCTGCCGACCGGCTTGCGCTGGTCGCCAAGGCCGGAGCGAGCCATCTTGATGGCCGAGGACAACGCCTCGATCGCCTTGTCCTGCCCGAAGATCACGAGCTTGAGATTGCGCTCGAGATTCTTCAGAACCTCGCGGTCCGAGGTCGAAACGCTCTTGGCGGGGATTCTCGCCATGCGCGCCACGACATCCTCGATATGCCGCACTTCGACGACCGGCTCGCGCTCGGCAATCGGCTTCAGCCGCTGACGTGCGCCAGCCTCGTCAACGACGTCGATCGCCTTGTCGGGCATGTGACGCTCGTTGATGTGGCGGGCGGCGAGTTCGGCGGCGGCCTTCAAGGCATCGACCGCGTAAGTGATCCCGTGGTGCTCCTCGAAGCGGGGCTTGAGCCCCATGAGGATCTCCACGGTCTCCGATACCGAAGGCTCCACGACATCGATTTTCTGGAAGCGGCGCGCCAGGGCGTGGTCTTTCTCGAAGATGCCACGGTATTCCTGGTACGTCGTCGAGCCGATGCAGCGGATCTCGCCGTTGGTGAGTACGGGCTTGATGAGGTTCGAAGCGTCCATGACGCCGCCGGATGCCGCGCCCGCGCCAATGACCGTGTGGATCTCATCGATAAACAGGATCGCACCCGGCTGTTTCTTGAGCTCCGTGATAACGCCTTTCAGACGCTTCTCGAAATCACCGCGATACTTCGTACCCGCGATCAACGCGCCCATGTCGAGTGCGTAGATGGTGCAGTCGGAGAGTACCTCCGGCACCTTGCCCTCGACGATGAGCCGGGCCAAGCCTTCCGCGATCGCGGTCTTACCCACGCCGGCTTCACCGACATAGAGTGGATTGTTCTTGCGACGACGGCACAGGATCTCGATCGTGCGTTCCACTTCGAGCTTGCGGCCGATGAGCGGATCGATTCGTCCGTCCTGCGCCATGCGGTTGAGATTCGAGGTGTATTTCTCGAGGGCGCTGCCGCCCTCCGGATCGCGTTCCGCGTCCGGCTGCGTGTCCTCTTTGTCGGTTTTCTCCTCGGCGATCTTCGACAGACCGTGCGAGATGTAGTTGACGACATCGAGACGAGTCACATGTTGGCGATTGAGCAGAAACACCGCGTGGCTCTGCTTCTCGCTGAAAATCGCGACCAGAACGTTGGCGACACCAACTTCCTTCTTGCCGCTCGACTGTACGTGGAACACCGCTCGTTGCAGCACTCGCTGGAAACCCAGCGTCGGCTGCACCTCGCGTTCCTCGCCTTCTTCGAGCCGCGGAGTCGACTGGTCAATGTGATCCTTGAGCTCCTGCTTCAGCTTGGTGAGATCCGCGCCGCAGGCACGCAGAACCTCCCGCACCTTCGGCGTATCGAGGATCGCGAGCAGCAGGTGCTCGACTGTCAGATATTCATGACGCGCCTCGCGTGCCTGGTGAAAGGCATCGTTGAGGCAGTATTCAAGCTCGTTAGAAAGCACGTTCGTCAAACCTCTAGAAGATCAGGCTTCTTCCAATGTGCACATGAGCGGATGCTGGTTGTCTCGCGCGTAGGTCGTCACCTGCGCCACTTTAGTCTCTGCGATCTCGTACGTGAACACCCCGCACACTCCCTTACCCTTGGTATGGACCTCCAGCATGATGCGTGTCGCTGTGGGCCGGTCCAGGGTAAAGAACTTTTCAAGCACGTCGACGACAAACTCCATGGGAGTGTAGTCGTCATTGAGCAGAACCACCTGGTAGAGGGGGGGCTGTTTGACCTGCGGTCGGGCTTCTTCGACGACGACGCCGGTGTCGGGACGGGCGGGATGCTGATCGGGCATGGGGTTCTTTATATGGGTCGCCAAACAGCAACACAAGCCTGCGATGATGGTCCGAGTTTACTCCTGTAGAAACAATTGCTTGAGAGCGCGCACAGCAGGCCCGTATGATTGCTCCGGTACGCGTGGCGCACGATCCGCGCGTGCCGCTGTCCATACCGCAGATCTCGCCCTGTTTGCCCCCGGTCACAGGACCTTATTGCACCGATGAATGCTGCCTCATGGCTCGAAGGACTCCCCGCACCCGAGAAGTGGCGCACACTTCTGCTTGCGCACGGGCCCCGCATTGCCACGTGGACGCTTGCGGTGCTCCTCGCTGTGCAGGCGGCGGTCATTTTGACGGGCCTGGGTGGCGCGAGCCGCGCTCCCGCGATGGGAGCGAACACGCCCGTCTCTACGCCCCGACACTCGGTCGACGTCGCCGCGATCACAAATGCGCATCTCTTCGGCACCGCCGCGGTTGCGGCAGGTCCGGGTGACCCGCGCGACGCGCCGCAATCCACCATACCACTGGTTTTGACGGGAATCATTAGTGCCGAAGACCCTCAAAATGGCCTGGCTATCCTCGGACAGACTGCCGCCAACGCCAAAGTGTTTGCCGTCGGCGACAACGTACCGGGTGGTGCAAAGCTTCATTCGGTTTACACCGACTACGTCGTGATCGACCGTGGGGGACATCTGGAGAAATTGCTCCTGCCGAAACAGGTAGCGCCCGGTGGCGCGCCTCCTTCGGCCGCGGTGCTGAACACGGAAAGCCCGGTGGCGGATCGCATGCGCAAGCTCATTACGGAACAGCCCAGCCTCCTGGCTGACGTGATGCGGCCCCAACCGGTGTTTGCCAACGGCAAGCAGACAGGCTTTCGCGTTTACCCAGGCCGCAATCGCCAGGCGTTCGTGCGCCTCGGTCTGCGTCCCGGCGATCTCGTCACGGCGATCAATGGAACACCGCTCGACGATCCCGACCATGGCCAGGAGATTTTTCGCACGCTGGGTTCGTCCCCTGAGGCACACGTCACGGTCACACGGAACGGACAGCAGCAGGATCTGGTCTTGAACCTGGCACAGGTTACGCAGGAAGCGGAATCCATTGCCGCCGCACCGCCCGGCGCGGCCCCGGGCGACCAGGCGCAACCCGCCCCACCGGGAACGGGTCCGGGAGCGGATCAGCCCAAACCGCCTGACAATACGCAGCAGTAGGCCGGCATGCCCGGTTCGGGGGAATCATCAGTGAAAGGTTTTGTCTTTTTCGCACGCGGCACCCTGGCGCTCTTTGGCGCCGCCGCGCTTGCGTCCGCGCAGCCGACTACCCCGGGGGTGGGCCAGCCTGGTCAAGCCACACAGCTGAGCCAGCCGCAGCAGCGCATTACCCCTAATTTCAAAGACGCGGATATCACGCAGATTGCCGAGGCGGTCGCCGCGGCGACGGGCAAGAACTTCATCATGGACCCGCGGGTGCGCGCGCAGGTCACGATGTTGTCCTCGACGCCAATGTCGCCGGAAGGGTTCTACCAGGCGTTTCTTTCGATTCTCGCGGTGTATGACTTCATCGCCGTACCCGACGGCAACGTGGTGAAGATCCTGCCCGACGCCAACGCGCGTCAGATGCCGTCGATCGATCTCCCCGACCACGTGAGCGCGACCTCCGACGAGATCGTCACGCAGGTCATCGACGTTAAGAACGTCAACGCCGCGCAGCTGGTCCCCATTTTGCGTCCGATGATCCCGCAGTACGGGCACCTGGCGGCTTATCCGGCGGGCAACATCCTCATCATCTCAGACCGCGCCAGCAACGTGAACCGAATGATTCGTATCATCCGGCGCATCGACCAGGTAGGAGATCAGGATGTGGAGATCGTGAACCTCCACGACGCCTCCGCGGCCGAAATCGTGCGCGTCATGAACTCCCTATATCAGGGAGCGGCGGCCGCCGCCGAAGGCGGCACGCCCATGAAGGTGGTCGCCGACGAGCGTTCCAACAGTGTGTTGATCAGTGGCGACCAGAACCAGCGGTTGCGCGTCCGCGCTCTGATCGCCCACCTGGATACGCCGCTCGAGGCGGGTGGTGACACGCGAGTGCGCTACCTCCACTACGCCGACGCGGACAAGATTGCGCCGAAGCTCAAGGAGCAGATGACCGGTATCGCCCAGCAGACCGCGGGAGCCGGCGGCGGCGCCCCCGGCGGGGGTGCCTCGCCGCAAGCGCAGGCGGAGAAGAATTCGCTCATCTGGGCGGACCCGACCAACAACGCACTGATCATTACGGCGCCTCCCAAGATCATGCGCCAGATCATGGCTATCGTGGATAAGCTCGATATCCGCCGGCCGCAAGTGCTGGTGCAGGCCATCATCGCCGATGTCGACGTTACCAAGGACGCGGAGCTCGGAGTCAACTGGGCGGCCTTCGGCACGGGGTCCAATGTTCCGGCGGCGGGCTTTGTCAGCCCCGTCGGCGGGACCAGCATCGTCGATCTCGCCACCGCGATCGAAAACCCGGCCAGCGTCACGTCTACCCTGTTGAATGGAACCACTCTGGGCGTAGGACGCATCGGCTCGGGGTCCCTGAACTTCGCGGCAGTGCTCCGAGCCATCCAAAGCGATTCTCATACCAACGTCATTGCAACACCCTCCGCCATGACGATGGACAACCAGGAAGCGGAGCTCAAGAGTGCGCAGGAAGTGCCTTTCGTGACCGGCCAATTCTCCAACACGGGTACGGCCACCAATGGCGCCGTCAACCCGTTCCAGACCATTCAGCGTGAAGAGGTCGGTACCATTCTGAAGGTCACCCCCACGATCTCGCCGGAAGGCACCGCGGTCATGATGAAGCTCTCCATCGAGAGCTCGAGCATCGCCCAGAAACCCGCGGGCGCGGTCGACCTCGTCACCAACAAGCGCACTGCGACCACGACGGTCCTCATCGAGGATGGCGGTGTCGTGGTGCTCGGTGGCCTGACCACGGATTCGAGCCAGCGACAGGAGTCGCGGGTGCCGCTGCTCGGTTCCATTCCAATCATCGGGCTTGCGTTCAAAACCCGCAGCGCGACGACTGAGAAAAGCAACCTCATGATCTTCATCCGGCCGAAAATCCTGCGTGACCAGTCGCAGGCGGCCTACGAGACAGACCTCAAATACAACTACATGCAGGATCAGCAGAGGGGCTTCGAGCGCCGCGAGATCCCGCCGCTGCTCCCGGGTGAGCACCAGCCAGTGCTGCCCCCTCTCCCGCCGCCACCCCCGCCGGGTACCCAGGCCGCACCGATCTCGCCTGAAGAGAAGGAAAAGGCCGCGCAAGCACAGGGACGAGCGGATGAGCTCCTGTACCGGCGATCACCCGCTTCGCCCGCGGCTCCGGCGCCGGCAACCTCAACCTCGCCACCACCTCAGGATGGAGGCCAGCGATGAACGCGATTTCCAATAATGTGGCCGATGGTGTAGCCACCACGGAATCGGCAACAGTCACGACCTTACTACCGCCGGAGCGGAAACTGTCCTTTGCGTTTGCAAAGCGCCACGGCATCGTCGTGAGACAGTTCGTCGATGGGGTCGCGGAGTGTGCTTGCCGCGAAAACGTCACTCCACTCGCGATCGCCGAGGTGCGCCGGTATCTGCGCCGGGCGCTGCGGCTGGAAAGGGTGACGGAGGCGGAATTCGATATGCTCCTGCAACGCGCCTATGAAGGCGGCCAGGAAGCGATGCAGGCCGTCGAAGGCCTCGATGAGCAGACCGACCTGGCGCATCTTGCGCAGGATCTCCCCGAGCAGGATCTGCTCGACAGCGACGATGACGCTCCGATCATCCGCCTCATCAATGCGGTCCTCACCCAGGCGGTGAAGGAAAACGCTTCGGATATTCACATCGAGCCGTTCGAGAACCGCCTCGTGGTGCGCTTCCGGGTCGATGGTGTGTTACGCGAGGTTCTGACGTCGAAGCGCGCCGTCGCGCCCCTTGTTGTGTCCCGCATCAAGGTCATGTCCAAACTCGATATCGCCGAGAAACGCCTGCCGCAGGACGGCCGCATCGGCCTCAAGATCGCCGGTCGCGCCGTCGACGTCCGCGTGTCGACGCTTCCGTCGGGCCACGGCGAGCGGGTCGTGCTGCGTATTCTGGACAAACAGGCCGGCAGGCTCGATCTCACGGCGTTGGGCATGGACCCCAAGACGGAGGGGCTCATCGACGAGCTCATCCATAAACCGCACGGTATTCTGCTGGTAACGGGTCCCACGGGCTCGGGTAAGACAACCACGCTGTACGCCGCCCTCGAGCGCCTGAACGACAACTCGCAGAACATCATGACCGTCGAGGATCCGATCGAGTACTACATCGACGGCATCGGGCAGACGCAGGTGAACACGAAGGTTGAGATGACCTTCGCCCGCGGACTGCGTGCGATTCTGCGCCAGGACCCTGACGTCGTCATGATCGGTGAGATCCGTGACCTCGAGACCGCGCAGATCGCAGTGCAGGCGAGCTTGACGGGTCACCTTGTGCTGTCCACGCTCCATACCAACACCGCGGCCGGCGCGATAACGCGCTTGCGCGACATGGGTATCGAGCCCTTCCTCCTGTCTTCGAGCCTCATCGGCGTGGTAGCGCAGCGCCTGGTACGCGTGCTCAGCCCCGAATCCAAGCAGCCGTTCCAGGCGGGCGAATACGAGCGCCGCCTCCTCAACCTGCGGCCGGAAGATCCCTCGCCCATACTCTACCGCCCCGGACGAGACACGGCGGGCGGCGGTTATCGCGGTCGGGCCGGCATCTACGAGCTCATCATGGTGGATGACTCCATGCGCACGATGATCCATGACGGCGTGAGCGAGCAGGAGCTCGAGCGCCACGCCCGCAAGGCGACTCCCTCGATCCGCGACGACGGCCGCGCCAAGGTCCTGCGCGGTGAGTCGACGCTCGAGGAAGTGTTGCGAGTCACGCGCGAGGATTAATGGGAGCGTTTGAATACACGGCACTGGATGCCGGCGGCAAAGAGCAGAGCGGCATCCTCGAAGGCGATACGCCGCGCCATATCCGGCAGATGCTTCGCGAGAGGCAGTTGCTTCCGGTGGTGGTCAGCGAGGTGGCGCAGAAGGAAGCGACGCGCCAGAAGTCTTTCACCCTGGGGCGGCGGGTATCGGCTGCCGATCTGTCGCTCTTCACGCGTCAGCTCGCGACACTCGTACGCGCGGGACTTCCTCTGGAGGAGTCCTTGCTGGCGGTCTCGCAGCAGACCGAGAAGCCGCGCATACAAAGCATCGTGATGGGCGTGCGGACCCGCGTCATGGAAGGCCACACGCTCGCTAACGGTTTCACCGAGTTTCCGAAAGTCTTTCCGGAAATCTATCGCGCCACCGTTTCGGCCGGCGAGCAGGCGGGCCATCTCGACAGCGTGCTCGAGCGGCTCGCGGACTACACCGAGAGTCGCGAGGGCATGCGCCAGAAAGTCATGGCGGCCATGCTCTACCCTATTGTGTTGAGCATCATGTGCTTCGCGATTGTGTCCGGCCTGATGACGTTCGTCGTACCGAAGGTGGTCGCGGTATTCGAGGCGAGCAAGGGAAAGCTGCCGTGGATCACCCAGGCGCTGATCGGCACCAGCAATTTCATGCGCGCGGAGGGCATCTACCTGATCATGGGTATCGGCCTCGCCGCGTTCCTTTTTAATCGCTGGCTGCGGAATCCGGCCGCACGACGCAAATGGCACCGTCTGCAGCTGAGGATGCCGCTGGTCGGTAAACTTTCCCGCGGCTTCAATACCGCGCGCTTTACGCGCACGTTCAGCATTCTCTCGGCGGCTTCGGTGCCGGTCCTCGAGGCGCTGCGCATCTCGGGAGAGGTCGTGACGAATCTGCCGATGCGCGATGCCGTCGCCGATGCGGCGGCGCGTGTCCGTGAGGGAGCCGCGATCGGCCGCTCGCTCTCGGTGAGCAAACTCTTCCCGCCGATGACCATCCACCTCATCTCGAGCGGCGAGTCGAGCGGCCAGCTGGAAAACATGCTCGAACGTGCCGCCATCGCACAGGAACGTGAGCTCGATGGACTGCTCGACGCCATGGTGGGACTGCTGGGCCCCCTGCTGATCGTGACCATGGGCCTGTTCGTCATGGGCATCGTTTTTGCAATGCTTTTACCCATCTTCGAGATGAACCAGCTGATTCATTAAAGACACCGTTGCAGTTGTCATCGAATCTGATTTAAGTTCGCGCCGTCGAATGACCTGGGAGCTGAGCCTGGTGTCCGGATGAGTGAGAAAGGCGAATCCGACGAGTTCGAAGACGAGGACGCAGAAGAGCCTGTTGTCGAAGAGGGCGACGTTGATCTGGATCAGGTCACCAAAGATCTCGATCTGGCCAAGCGCCGTGGCCAGAAGGTCGGTGACCCGGCCTGGCGCCGCCTCGAGCGGTTGCTGGAAGCCAAGCGCACCGCGGAGCTCACGAGCGACTTCGAGGACTACGAGATCGGCATCGACGACGAGGAAGTGAAGCAGTCCAAGCGCCAGCGCAAGCTGCCACCGCTGGAGTGATGCAGGCTCGAGCCTAAGGACTGTTGCGCCAGGGCCCGAGCTGAAACTCAAAGGTCGATCAATGGAAATCGCGCGAGCGAGTCAGCAGCTCGCCCAGCATTTTCGTGCGATCGATGAGCCGCCGTGCGATGAGATGCATGACCTCATCCTGCCGTTGCCACTCGCCATGCACCTCGAGCAGACGCGAGTCGACGAGGGCACGCCGGTACTCCTGCCCCACCCGTTCCCAGACGATGATATTCACCTGCCCGGTCTCATCCTCCAGCGTCAGGAAAGTGACACCGCTCGCTGTCTGCGGCCTCTGACGCATGAGGACGATGCCCGCTGCGCGCACCTCCCTCCCATTGGCAACACAGTGCAGCTCGTTGGCACTCAGAAGTTGTTTCTTACGCAGTCCTTCACGCAGTAGCGCCAGGGGGTGGCGACCGAGAGTGAGCCCGACCGAGGCGTAGTCGGCGACGATGCGTTCTCCTTCGGTGGGCGCCGGCAGCAGGGGCTGCCCTTCAGCGGAATGACCGGTCCTCGCGCCCAACTCCAGCACACCGCGCGCCGGTTTCCCGGGCGGGTGCGACGCGTGCGTCGCACGGGCGGGGCCGTGGGCCACGCCCTGGTCCGGCTGTGAGCGCGCAGCCGCGCGCGTAGCAGACGGTAACGATGGCACACGCTCGGTGCCGGCCACCTCCCAGAACGCGAGATGGCGGTTGCCGCTCAGCGCAGCAAACGCGCCCGCCGCCGCCAGCGCTTCGAGATCACCACGATCGAGCACCGCACGCTCCGCGAGCTCCTGCACGCTGACGAACGGCCGCTCCTTACGCGCCTCGACGAGCCGTTGCGCCCCTGCCTCCGACAGCGATTTCACCAGCCTCATACCGAGCCGCAACGCCGGCTGCCCATCCTCACAACGCTCGAGCGTGCAATCCCACTCGCTCACGCAAACGTCCACCGCCCTCACCTCGACCCCATGCGCCCGCACATCCCGCACCAGCTGCGCCGGCGCATAAAACCCCATGGGCTGGCTGTTGAGCAACGCGCAGGTAAACGCCGCCGGCTCGAAATGCTTCAGCCAGGCGGAGTCGTAGACCAACAATGCGAAGCTGGCCGCATGGCTTTCGGGAAAACCGTATTCGCCAAAACCTAACATCTGCTGGTAGATGCGGTTGGCGAAATCATCTTCGTAGCCCTTGGCGCGCATGCCGTTGAGTAGCCTTTCCTTGAAATGATCGATGCCGCCAGTGCGCTTCCAGGCCCCCATCGCGCGGCGCAGGGCATCCGCCTCGCCTGGCGAGAAGCCAGCGGCGACGATCGCGATCTGCATCACCTGCTCCTGGAAGATGGGGACGCCCAGGGTGCGCTCGAGCGCTTTGCGAACTTCGGGGCTTGGATAGGACACCTTCTCCAGCCCGGCGCGCCGTCGCAGGAAGGGATGCACCATGTCGCCCTGGATCGGGCCGGGGCGGACGATCGCGACCTCGATCACCAGGTCGTAGAATTTGTTGGGCCGCAGACGCGGCAGCATGGACATCTGCGCGCGCGATTCGATCTGGAACACACCGATGGTGTCGGCGCGCGAGATCATCTCGTAGACCGCGGGGTCCTCGGCCGGCAGTCCACCGAGGGTGTATTTTTCGCCGCGATAGGCGTTCACCAGGTCGAATGCACGCCGCAATGCCGACAGCATGCCGAGCCCGAGCACATCGACCTTGAGCAACCCCAGGTCGTTGAGATCGTCCTTGTCCCATTGCACGACCGTACGGTCGACCATGGAGGCGTTCTCGACAGGCACCAGCTCTTCGAGCGGCCCCTCCGAAATGACGAACCCGCCGACATGTTGGGATAGATGCCGGGGAAAGCCCGGGAAGCTCACCAGCTCGCGCGCCAGCGGTAACAGCCGCGTCAGCGTCGGGTTGTCAGGATCGAAGCCCGCCTCGCGCAGGCGCTCGGGCATGGTGTCACCGCCATCCCACCATTGCATCACCCCGGCGAGATTGCCGCTCTCTTCGGGAGTGAGACCAAACACTTTACCCAGGTCGCGCAGAGCACTGCGCGGGCGGTACATGATCACCGTGGCGGCGATGGCCGCGCGCTCGCGGCTGTATTTCGTGTAGATGTGCTGGATGACCTCCTCGCGCCGATCGTGCTCGAAATCGATATCGATGTCCGGCGGCTCGCTGCGCTCCTTGGAAATGAAACGCTCGAACAACATGACCGCGCCGCGTTTCGGATCGACCGCGGTGACCCCGAGACAGAAGCAGACGAGCGAGTTCGCAGCGGACCCTCTACCCTGACAGAGAATATTCTCACCGCGCGCGAATTTGACGATGTCATGTACGGTGAGAAAAAAAGCCTCGTAGGATAGCTCGGCGATGAGAGCGAGCTCCTTCTCGATGTCGGCACGCGCGCTCGCAGGCACGCCCTCGGGCCAGCGCCAGAGCGCGCCCGCTTCGGTGAGCTTGCGCAGATGGCTGCTCGGGGTCTCGCCGGCCGGTACCAACTCGTGGGGATATTCGTAGCGAAGCTCGTCGAGTGAAAAATGACACTCCGAGGCGATCGCCTGCGTCTCCGC
>DATMQL010000428.1:0-3226 GCA_035566815.1 Steroidobacteraceae bacterium
CGCCGCACCAAATCGCCCACACCAAGGTCGCCTTTCAGAGGGACATTATCGAGCAGGGCAACTGGAAGCTCACGATGGAGAACAATCGTGAGTGCTTCCACTGCAGCGCGAACCATCCCGAGCTCACCGTACCCCTGATGGAGTTCGGTTTCGGCTACCAATCGTCCCCGGATAATGCCGAGCTGATGGCGAGCTTTGAGGAGTTGCTGGAGCGCCAGCATTCTGGCTGGACAGAGTGCGGACTGCCCTCAGCCGAGGTCGACCGGCTCGATCACATCACCGGCTTTCGAGCCGTGCGCCTACCGATCGCGCGTGCCGGCGAGTCCCAGACGATCGACACCAAGATCGCCTGTCGCAAGCTGCTGGGCACCCTGACACGCGCCGATCTCGGTGGACTGTCCGTGTGGACACAACCGAACTCCTGGCATCACTTCATGAGCGACCACATCGTGAGCTTCTCGGTGTTGCCGATCGCTCCCGGCCAGACTCTGCTGCGCACGCGATGGCTCGTGCACAAGGATGCGCAGGAAGGCGTCGACTATGACCTGGACAAGCTGACTTCAGTCTGGACTGCCACCAACGATCAGGACGGCTCGCTGGTCGAGCGCGCGCACACGGGTGTCAGCAGCTCCGCCTACGAGCCCGGCCCGTACTCGCCGTTTACGGAAGGCCTGGTAGAGAAGTTCTGCGAATGGTACCTGGACCGTCTCTCGGCGGAGCTCGAGGCGGACGGGCGCTAGTTCCTAATCGGACGACTTCAACGCCACGCCCCCCGAACTCACGAGCTTGAACTGCGCGTCCTCCTCGAGGGCGTCGCGCAGCGCCTTCAACATCTGCTGGTCAGTGACAGCTGCATTTTCGAGCTCGACGGGATAACGCACCGCACACTCCAAGCCATTTTCCGTCAACCGCACACGCACCTCCGGTTGCGGGCTCGAGGCGTCGAAGTCGATAAACCGCTGCACCATGGCATGCTGTCGCTCGATGACGGAGCGATACTTATCATAAACCGCTTCGGCGGCCGCCTTCAGCCTCTTATGGGCCTCCTGCACATCCGCCGTCGCGGCGATCGTCAATGTCACCGTATGCCAGACGTAATCGGCCCCAGGGATCTGCTTGAACAACGCGGTCGGCTGAAACAACACGGCGTTGGATAGCACGACCATGCGCCCCGTGGCATGCAGATCGGGCCCGGTCAGCTCCATCAGGTAAATCCGCACGAGCCCGATATCAACCACGCGTCCCGTGACACCCGCGAGCGTAATCCGGTCGCCCACCCGCACCCCGTAGCGTCCGATGAGAAAGAAATACGCCACTACCGCCAGGATCACGTTCTGCAACGCCACGGCGACACCCGCCGTCACGAATCCGATGTAGGTCGCTATCGAGCCGATTTCCGAAACCAACCCAAACACGATCACCAGCGTCAACGCAATCCCAACAGCCACCCGCCGTAGCGCCAGGAACTGACGCTGCCGACGCACATCGTGGAGATATCGAAACGTCGCCCGCCTCCAGATCTCCGAAACGATGAGCACGACCGCAATCCATCCCAGCAGGACTCCGATGCGCAATGCGAGGTAACGCACGACGCTCGTCATCCGCGTCTCGAGGGAGTCCCGCCAATCATCGAGGGTGCCCGCCGCACTTTCGACTACCAGCGCCTGCTCCCCCAGGGGCACGAGCACGGTTGACAGCTGTTTGAAGCGCACCGTACCAGCCTCGAGCGCCTGCCGCTGCGCCAGCAACTGCGTCGAGTCGGTTGACGTGCTCATGGCGAGCCCGTTACCCATGATGGTGCGGACCTCATTTGCGAGGGCCGAGCGCACCTTCTCGGTTTCCGCCTGCAGGTCACCCGTCTCCTTGGTGGAACCCGCAAGCTGACTGCGCATACTGTTCAGCGAAAACCACTGCGTGATCAACGCAACGACGCCGGCTGAATCGGCGCGGAAGGTGCTGGCGGGTCGCTGAGTTGAGTTGCTGGCAGTGGCGCCCCCGGTGTTGCCGCCGGTTGTCACGCCGCCCGGCGTGCCGCCCCCGCCGCCCGAGCCCCCGGCACCCTTCGACCCCGAAGACTTTCCAACTCCAACGCCCTGTCCTGCCGTCGCGCCGTGCGAGTCTGTCGTCGACTCCGGGTGCACCTCGGGCACCGACCGCTCCATATCCGCAATCTGCCCATCGAGAGGACTCAAATTCCCATTGTCACCCACGATGGAGCTCGCCTCGAAATCCTCCATGTCCTGCACACTGCCCTGGACTTCACGGGCAAGCTTCAGGGCGGCGGTGACTTGCCCTTGTTGAGCGACGAGCGTCTCCCGGTCTTTACCCCGTGCGTGAGCGATCTTTTCGTTGAGGTCGTCAAGCTGAGCCTGGAGCGCGGTGACGCGTTGACCAACATCCGCCGCGGCCTGATCGAGCCGTCCGGCATACCCCTTGGTCGCCGCCGGAGTCGCGCCCGCGCCCGTCGCCGCCGCCCCCGATTGCGCCAACTGCCGCGATTGCGCGTTCAACAACACCGCACACGCCTTCCCGAAGGCAAAAGCGAGCTCCACCGCCGTCAACGACTCCTGGTGCAACTTGTCCCTGGAAGCCATATCGCCGGCAGCAATCTGCAACTGCTCCATCGCCGCGAGATGGTGGAACCAGTCTACCGTCTCGCCCATGTGCCCCGCGACCTGGTCCGACGTCAGCGGCAGTGTTGGTTGCGGAGGGACGGGCGCCTGAGTGGCGCCGGACGCTGGGGGCGACACGGGTTCGCTGGACTTCGCGGTCGCCCCGGACCCCGGCGGCGATCCAGGCTCGCTGGATTTCGCGGTCCCGCCGGACACCGGCGGCGATCCAGCCTTGCTTGATTTCGCCGGCGCACCGGACACCGGCGGCGAACCACGCTCGCTGGACTTTGCAGGCGCCAGGTCCTTGGCCAATACGTCGCCGCCACCCGCCAAAACCCAAAGCCCTACAACCCCAAACGCCACCCAAACCACCACCCCCAACTCCGTCCCAAACGCCGCCCACACCGCCCCACCGCAGTCCCGGTGTCTCGCGAATCGTTCCCAAACCCTATGCCAGACTCTTTTCATAACGGCACAGTAGCAATTAAAAGGCCAATTTGCCGCCCCGCTAGCCCCCGCGCCCCACGCCCCGCGCCGCGGCCCGCGACGGGCCTCGCGATCCGCCCGCGATCCCTCGCGATCGCGTTACGATTGCACCATGACTAAAATTGAGG
>DATMQL010000429.1:0-13373 GCA_035566815.1 Steroidobacteraceae bacterium
CCCGACCAAAGCGGCGACCATCGACACCACCGCCGGTAAGCCTCCGAAGGGCGGATGGACGGGGAGTGTGAAATACCGCTTCGCCACCCAGGCTGCTCAAATCACCGGCGCCCACATCGAGCCGACCAGCCAGGATCCCGCGGACGTCAATGCCGCCAAGGCCATCACGGTAACCAGTCCGATGCCGGTGGATGTGCCTTGTGGTGTTGCTTCGGACGTCGAGCTGGCGTCCAGCGCGCCGAACGCGCATGGGAACCTGGTGATCGACACCACCCATGTGACATATCCACACTGGACGACGAAGGTGGAGTTCGCTCCGAAGTAGGTAGCTCGCGCGGCAGGGAGCAGGAGACAGGCTCCTGGGTTCCTGCCGCGCCTTACCGACACTGCCGTTACAACTTCATGGGACAGCGGCGCACCGGAGTGACGCAACTCTAATCCGCTCGTACAGAAATGGCGCCGTCGGGAGCGCAATCAAACCGGTGCGCAATTGAGTGTCGCGCAGAGGCGCTGAACGTTATGTGAATGAGGGTAGGCGGCGCGGGGGCGTCGATTCAATCCCGCAGCCGCGCTCGCAGTCGCGCGATGTGTTCCTGGGAAACGCCGATTTCCTCGAGATAGGCCCGGGCGCCGCCGAACTTCGCCAGATAGGCGAGCATGTTGTGAACGCCGGCCTCGGGACATTGCACTGCGTCGATGATCGCGGCCGGCTCGGCGTCCGCATAACGCTGCAAGTAGGCATCGCGGAGATTCTCAGTGCTCGCCGCATAGTCGTAGGCAATCGCTTCCGGTACGACGTCGGCTACAGCTAACATCAGCGCCGCGATGACTCCCGTGCGGTCCTTGCCGGCCACACAATGAAACAACAGCGGGCCGGGAGACGCGGTGGCGATGACTTCCAACACTTCTTTGAGCTCCTCGCGCACCTGCTCGAGCATGGAGCGATTCCAAAGCTCCTTCGCGGAGTTGTCCGCTCGCCGCCGCCGCCATTCCTCCTGCGTGCGGGTGAGCAGGGAAATCTGCTCGTAGCGGATGTGTTTCAGGACGCGGGTGATGGGGGTAGGGCTGTCGGCCACTTCGTCGGGCCAGCGCAGGTCCACCACCGTCTCCACTCCAAAGTTCGCGAACGCCTGTAGTCCGGCCAGGGTGAGTTGCGCCAGGTCGTCGGAGCGTAGCAGGGAGCGCCAGCGGGTCTTCGAGCCGTCGACGGTGGGGTAGCCACCGAGGTCACGCGCATTGAGCAGGGAGGGGAAGTCGAGGAGTCGTTTCGCGTCGTGCATTTTGTCGCAGTTTACTTGAATCGGGCGGGCTTGCGCCGCAGACGCGCCCGGGCATGGGGAGTGCTGAGCTCGGGCAGGGCGAGTGTTAAGGTAACGGTGAGGCGGGCGGGAGAGGATTCCCATGACTTACGAAGTCGCTGATTTCATGCAAACAATCTCCACTGGCGTGTACGTCGTGGGCGTGTCCGACGGACGCAGGACGAATGCCTTCACGGCTTCGTCGGTGGTCCCGGTATCGTTCAAGCCGGTGATGGTCGCCATCACTGTGGGAAACGAGCACGCCTCGCGACCCCTGCTGCACAGCGGAAGGGCCTTCACAATCAGCGTGCTGAAACGTGGCCAGCTGGGGCTCGCGAGTCACTTCGGCACCGTGTCCGGGCGTAACACGGATAAGCTTGCGGAGGTCCGCTGGCGTCCGGGCTTGAGTGGGGCCCCGATTCTGGTCGACGCGCTGGCGTACATTGAGTGCGAGTTGGCCTCCCTGGTGTCGGCCGGCGATCATGAGCTGGCCGTCGGACGGGTGATCGATGGCGGGGTCCTGGTCCAGGGGGAGCCGCTTCTTTACCGGGATACCGGCAATCTGGATGGGGCCCGGGAGCTCTACCCGCCGCAGGTGGCGGATGCCATTCGCGCGCACCCGTTCACACTTCGCTGCTGATGCGGGGCAGTGGCGCGGGCCGCTGGTATACCGTCCCTCTTAGGAGATGCATAGGTATAGCGCCAAAGGTCATTTGCCTGCAGGGCAATAATCAGGCGTAATAGGGCCGCTGTTACTTGCGTACATCCAGGAGGAGCGCGCGAGCATGATCCCTTTCCTCGACCCGCCGCGGTTGCCGACGATCGATCTGTCGCTGTTTGATATTGGCGACCCCTGGCGAGATCACGTTGCAGCCCAGGTCGACTGGGCGGCCAGCACGTTCGGGCTGTTCCAGATCCTGGGTCACGGTGTCGACCCCGTTCTGATCGATACTTTGCTCGACCTGGGTGGCAAGTACATTGCCTTGGAAGAGCGCGCCAACGCTCGGAGCGCGGAGCAGGTGGCGGATCTACCCGGTTTTTACGACGCGGTAGGGGAATACACCACGACCATGACGGGTCTGGGACACAAGCTCATGACCGCCATGGCGCGCGGGTTGCGTTTGGACGACAGTTTTTTTGTCGACCGCTACAGCGGTAACCCGGTGACGTCGCTGCGGATTCGTGAGTACCCGGTGGCCGGCAGACCGGTCGCCAGCAGACCGGCTGTGGCCATACCGGCGCTCCGCACCAAGCTGACGGGTATCCCCGGGGCCGGCGTACCGACGGCCGGTGCACCGGCGACCAGCACTCGGGTGGATGCGGCAGCGGATCGCGGGCTTCTCACGATCGTGAAGCTGGGGGAATCGGAAGGCCAGCAGGTGTTTTTAGACGGACAGTGGATCGATGTTCCGGCACTGCCCAGTGCGCTGTTGTGCTACGTCGGGCCGGTGTTGGAGCGGCTCACCCAGGGACACTACGTGTCGGCCGCGCATCGGCTGAGTCCGGGCGATGCACGCACCCGACCGTCACTTTCGTTCGCATTCGAGCCGGGCTCGGATGCTGTGCTTCCACCGGTCGCGAATGTTCGGCCGCGGTTGGGTAGCGCGGCCTATCTGGCCGCTATGCCTTGGCGGCCCGCTGCTGACTCATCGCGACGCCGCCCAGGATGAGTGCGGCCGACGCGGCCATTGATAATGTAGGTGTCTCTCCCAGGGCGATCCACGCCCAGATGACACCAAACACCGGTATGAGGTAGGTCACCGTGGCGGCAAGTGGCCCGCCTATACGGAGAATGAGCCGGTAGTAGACGGCAAAGGCGGCGCCTGTACAAAGCACGCCGAGCAGTATCGCGCTCACCCACGACATCACCGGGATCGCATGGCTGGGCCACGTGTAGATCGCTAACGGTGATACCAACACTGTCGCGGTAGTCAGGGTTGCAGCCGCGACCGCGCTGGCGGGAATGCCTTTGAGATGGCGCCGGATCACGTTCACACCGATGCCGTACAGGAAAGCGGCGCTCGTGCCGGCAAGTGCCGCAGGGGCGACGCTCGCTCCGGCGGTTTTTCCGCTCGCGAGCACCACGACCCCAACAAAACCCGCGAGTAATCCCACGGCTCGCAGCGTTCCAATCTTCTCGCCGTAGAAAATGAACGCGAACAGGGCGGCAAACATCACCGCCATGGAATTGGTAATGGCACCGATGCCCGCCGGCGCGCGCTCGGCGCCCCAGGCAAACAAAATAAAGGGAATGGCCGAGTTGATGGCCGAGATCCAGGTGAGATGCAGCCACAGGGCAGGCGTGAACTGGGAGCGCGCGCGCCACAAGAACGGCAATAACACAACGGCGCCCAGTGCGAGGCGTACCTCCACGAGAGCGAACGGTCCGAAATCGGACGCCGCAACACGCATGAATAGAAACGATCCGCCCCAAATGGCGCCGAGTAGCGTCAACTCGACGGGTGTCATCCATCGGGCCGTATGGGTCGCTGCCGTGGGCGGAGACGCGGGCGTAAGGGTTACCGGACGCGCCGTGGTGACTTCAGACAAGGACATTTTAGAACCGATCTCCTGCCACTACGGCGCGGCGACATTCTCCCTCGTTACCGACAATTGGCAAGGGCATCCTCGCGCCAATTTACGTTGAAATCCGGCCATCGTGACCCGCGACCTTGGTACTGCTGACCAGCATAGTTGTGTGCGGGGCGGATGCCACCCGATTCGTGCGATTCAGTCATAATGCAGTTCTATGCTGAACTCCACCGAGCGTTTCTCGAGTCGGGTCGAGAATTACATCAAGTATCGCCCCAGTTATCCGCCCGCGGTGCTGGAGTTGCTGAGTGTGAGGTGCGGGCTCGCCGCAACTTCCGCTGTCGCTGATATCGGCTCGGGCACGGGCATTCTGACCGAGTTGCTGCTCGAGACGGGCGCCGAGGTTTTTGCGGTCGAGCCGAATCGCGAGATGCGCGCGGCGGCGGAGCGGCTTTTGAGTGACTACGGACGGTTTCGTAGCGTCCCGGGCACGGCCGAAGCAACGACGCTGCCCGATGCGTGTGTTGATCTCATTACGGCGAGCCAGGCGTTCCACTGGTTCGATGTCCAGAAGTCACACCACGAGTTGGCGCGCGTTCTGCGGCCGCGGGGTTGGGTCGCACTCATCTGGAACGAGAGGCCGCTCGAGGCGGTGCCCTTGCTGGATGAATATGACGCGCTGTTGCGCCGTCATGCACCCGAATATGACCGCGTGCGGGACATGAGGGCGGACGAGTCGAAAATGCGCGAGTTCTTCGGCCGGCGCCCCGAGGTCGCGGTGTTTCAGAACCGGCAGAGCTTCGATTACGCGGGGTTCGAGGGGCGGCTCATGTCGTCGTCGTACGCCCCCGAAAGCGGCCATCCGGAGCACGAGCCCATGATCTGTGGTCTGCGCAACCTGTTCGAGCGCCACAGCCGCGCCGGGAAGGTGCTTTTTCCTTATCGCACGCTCGTTTATTTCGGGCGGATGGATTAAGAGCAGCGCCACGTCGCTCCGCGGCAGGGCCACGCTATCATGGGCGAGGAAGGTCCATCGGAGCCTCAAACGGTGAAGAATCCCTACGGGCGCTCGCTCGAACGGCTGGTTTCGGTCGCAGTGCTGGCGCTCCTGGCCACGCGGCTGTCTGCGGTGGGCGCGGCGCCGCTACCCCCACCGGTGGATGCGGCTATTACCACCGACCCGGCGCGGGACGCGGCCCATCCGGCCGCGATGTATCAACTTGCGATACCCAGCCACGATGTGGTGATGTTCGGCGTTTTCTATCGTGCGGCCGGCGCTGACCCGCATCCCACGGTGCTGCTTTTGCACGGGTTGCCGGGTTTCGAGCAGAACGGCGACCTGGCGCAGACCCTGCGGCGCTCGGGCTGGAACGTGTTGATTTTCCACTATCGTGGCGCCTGGGGCAGTGGCGGTACGTTTTCGTTCAGTAACTGTATCGATGACGTGCACGCGGCGCTGGAATATCTGCGGACACCCGAGAATGTCACCAAGCTCGGTGTGGACCCGCGCCGGCTCGCTTTGATCGGACACAGCATGGGCGGCTTTCTGGCGGGAATCGGCGCGCAACGCGATGATGCCGTGTTGGGTGCGGCGCTGATTTCCGCCTGGAATCCGGGCGTGTTTGCGACTCGCCCCTCGCCGCAGCTCGATAAACAGCAGCTGGAAGAGTTCCGCGGCGATGTGGGGCCGCTCAGCGGTACGACCCCCGAGGCGCTTCTGGATGAGGCGAAGAGGAACGCCGCGGCGTGGGACCTGGTGTCGCACGCTAATTTGTGGGGCTCGCGGCCGGTGTTGGTGGTGGAGGCGGACGACTTTCTACACACCGACGATGTCGCGATCGCGAGCGCGGTACGCAAGATGCCTTCGGGGCAGATTACAGAAGTGCAGATGCCAACTGATCACGCCTACTCGGATCACCGCATCGCGCTGGCGGCGACGCTGCTCGGTTGGCTGAAGCAACTCGAGCCGCCGCGGTTGCCGCGACATTCGGACCGCGTGCGGCAGAGTGGGCCGGGGGACAGTCGCTGAGTCCCGGGAGCCGTCAGGCGTGTAGCAGGGTGGCTAGCTCGCGGAAGTGATCGAGCGTGGCGACGCTCGATATTCCATCTATCGGGCCGCGGTGATACCCGTATGTCATGAGCACGAAGGGGACGTTCGCGGCGTGTGCCGTGGCGGCGTCTACCTCGCTATCACCGACCATGAGCGTCGCTGCCGGAGGCGTGCCAAAGCTGTTCAGGACATCCAGCAGTGCGCGGGAATCTGGTTTGCGAAAGGGCAGTGTGTCGCCGGCGACGACGCGTACAAAGAATCGTTCGATACCGAGGCGCTTCAGGATCATTTCCGTCAGGCGTGTCGGCTTGTTCGTGCAGATCGCCAGCGTCAGGCCGAATGCCTGCAGGCGCTCGAGCGTTTCGGGCACGCCCGGAAAGGTGCGGGTGAACGCCGTTGGCTCGGCCTCGTAGTGCTCGAGAAATTGCGCCAGCGCCGTGTTCGGGTCCACCGTTACACACTGGCGTGCGGCCAACGCGCGGGCGATCAGAGCGGAGGCGCCGTCGCCGACCATCGTTCTTATATCGGCGAGCGCGAGCGGGGGACACCCCAGATCCGCCAGCAGGAGGTTCATCGCGCGATGCATGTCCGGGGCGCTGTCGATCAGCGTGCCGTCAAGATCGAAAACCACGAGGGCGGGTTGCACTAAAGCGGGTCTCCTCAAAGAGCCGGACCACGAGGGAAGGTATGGGGTCGCGGAGTGCGAATTCTATGGTGATACAGTGTCGCACTGCCATGAGCATTCTATTGTCATGAAATTTGCCGAGTTCCAGCCGGGTATGGTTTTCACTGCCGGGCGCCGCGCCGTGACGGCGGAGGAGATCGTGGAGTTCGCACGCCGCTACGACCCCCAATGGTTTCATACGGATCCGGTACGAGCGGCCGCCAGTCGCTGGCAGGGTCTCATCGCCAGTGGCTGGCTGACCTGTTCGATCGCCATGCAACTGCTGGTGACTCACGTGCTCGCCGATTCCGAGTCGATCGGCTCGCCGGGACTCGAGCAGGTGAAATGGCCCCATCCGCTGCGGCCGGGCGAGGAGGTGGAGTTGCGTGTGGAGGTCCTCCAGACCCGTGTCTCGAGTTCCGGAAAAGTCGGCATCGTGCGGTGGCGGTGGATTCTCACGACGCTGACGGGTGTCGAGGTGCTGGATGTCATCGGCACGAGCCTGTTCGAGGTGGCGGCCGCCGGTATGCCGGTCCCGGCCGCCTAGAAGTCGGGAGCGACGGCGCCTGGAGCGGTGGATTTTCACCCCGCGCCGTGGTGGCTTGCGTGGGTATTATTATCGTGCCAATAATATCCGACGCCGGGCTGCGCGCAAACACTTCGGGCGAGTTCCATGATGACGCCAATGCGTCTGCTGGCCGTCGCGATGGCCATCGCTATCGTCATCGCCTTGGGCAGTGGATGCGGATCGGACCCGCATGCAGTGGCTGGAGGTAAGGGCGCGCCCGAAGAGAAGGTGTTGTACGTCTATAACTGGGCGGATTACATCGGCAAGAGCACGCTGGCGGATTTCGAGCGCGCCACCGGAATCAAGGTGGTCTACGACATTTACGACGCCGACGAGACGCTCGAGGCGAAGATGATGGCGGGCGATTCCGGCTACGACATTGTCAGCACCTCGACAGACTATTTCAGCCGGCAGATCAAGGCCGGCATCTACCAGCCGCTCGATCGGGCCAAGCTGCCGAGCTGGAAAAATCTCGATCCGCATGTGCTCGCCATCGAGGCCCAGTCGGACCCTGGCAACCGGTACGCGATGCCTTACCTGCGGCATGTCAACGGCTTCGCCTACAACGTCGACATGGTCAAGGCGCGCATGCCCGACGCGCCGCTCGACAGTCTCGATATGCTCTTCAAGCCGGAAATCATTGCGCGTTTTGCCGATTGTGGTGTGACGCTCATGGATTCCGCCGAGGACGTTCTGCAGCTCGCGCTCAACTACCTGCACCTCGACCCGAACACGACACGCAAGGAGGATTATCAGCGTGCGGAGCAACTCATTCTCGCGGTGCGGCCGTATGTTCGTGCGTTCGATTCCACCGAGTACATGAACGGGCTCGCCAACAAGGAATTCTGTATCTCCATGTCGTGGTCCGGCGATTACGCGGCGGCGCGCGCCCGCGCCAAGGCTGCCGGGGTCGGAGTGAATCTCGCGTTCACGGTGCCAAAAGAGGGCGCCGGCGGCTCTTTCGACGCACTGCTGATTCCGGCCGGCGCGCCCCATCCGCAGGCCGCGCACCAGTTCCTGGAGTTCATGTTGCAACCGCAGGTGATCGCGGCGGTTACGAACTACATCCACTACGCGAACGACAACCTGGCGGCCAACGCCTACGTGGATCCACAGATTCTCAACGACCCGTCGGTCTATCCCACGCCGGAAGTCGAGGCGAGATTGTACGAATCGGCGGAAGTGGCGCCAGCCCTCGAGCGGATCCGCACGCGCACCTGGACCCGGATAAAAACAGCGAAGTAACTCCACCATGTCACGTCTGCACATTACCTCCGCGACCGAGCTGACTATCGACCTGGGTGACGGCCGGCGCTTCGCCGTGCATCCATTGTGGCTGCGCGAGCGGTGCCTCGATCCCGAAACGTTCGACCTGCGGACCGGGCAACGGTTGGGTGATCCTTCCGATCTGGATCTGAACCTGACATTGAGCGCGGTGTCGGAGCCGAAGCCCGGGCGCATCCGGGTGCGCTTCAGCGATGGTCACGAGGCTGATTTCCTGGCGCACGACATTCTCGCGGAGGCGGCGCTCGCGCCGGGCGCGCACGACATCCCGGCCCCGCGTCTATGGGATGGGTCCTTCACGAGTTTTCCTCGTGCGCAGTGGAGATCGAAGCCTGGTGATGGCGAGCTGGCGGGGTGGGTGACCGACTTCCTGGAATACGGCTTCATCATCTTCGCACGGGTGCCCCCGGTCCCCCGTACCCTGTTCCAGGTGGCCGCGACGTTTGGTTTTACGCGCGAAACCAACTTCGGCTCGCTGTTCGAGGTGCGCTCGGAACCTGTGGCCACCGATCTCGCCTATACGTCGCTGCCGCTCGATCCACACACCGATAATCCTTACCGTTGGCCCGTTCCGGGCGTGCAGCTGTTGCATTGCCTGGCCAACGAGACGTCCGGAGGGCTTTCCACGCTGGTGGATGGTTTTGCCGCGGCCGAGGCCTTGCGGGTCCGCGACAACGAGGCGTTCAAGCTGTTGACGCGCACTCCTGTCAGGTTCCGGTATCGTGACGCTACGACCGATCTGGTCGCCAGCGCGCCGCCGATCGAGCTCGATGCGGCGGGGGGCCTGCTGGCGGTGCATTTCAGTCCGCGGCTGGATTTCGTGCCGTTGGGGCCGCCCGAGGCGCTCGACGGCTATTTCCGGGCGCGCCGGGCGTTCGATCACCTGTTGCGGTCGCCGCAGTTCGAAATCCGGTTCCTGCTGGAAACGGGGGATCTGCTCATGATGGATAATCGGCGCTTGTTACATGGGCGTACGGGTTTCGATCCCGCGGAGGGGCTGCGGCATCTGCAGGGCTGTTATATCGATATCGATGGTCCGCGCAGTCTTTACCGGGTGTTGCGGCGGCGTTTGGCGGCGGTGGCCGCGGTTTCGGAGGAGGTTGGAGCATGACGAAGGCCATGGTAAGTTTCCGTCGCATGGAGGATGGGACGCGTGAGGACTATCTCCTTTTGGACAAGTCCGAGCGTGACTACGCGGTTCACCTGCCCGATCATGTGTTGGAGGCGCTGCGGCGGCTCGATCATTCCCTCGAGGGGTATCCGGTCAGCCGGCTCGGGCATTCACTGCAGGCGGCGACGCGAGCTCATGCCGACGGCGCCGATAACGAGTTGCTGCTTGCGGCCCTGATTCACGATATCGGTGACGAGCTGGCTCCCTACAATCACGCGGAAATCGCGGCGAGTATTCTCCGGCCTTACGTGCGTCCGGAGGTGACGTGGATCGTTGAGCAACACGGGTTGGTGCAGTCGTACTACTACGCTCACCACTTGGGTGGGGACCGGAATGCGCGCGACCGGTTGAAGGGGCACCCGTGGTATGCCGCTTGCGAGTCGTTCTGTGCCCGTTGGGACCAGTCGTCGTTCGATCCTGACTATCCGACGAAGCCGCTGGAGTTTTTCGAGCCGCTGGTGCGGGAGATTTTCAGCCGCCCGGCGCATGACCCGCGGTATGCATCTCCTGCTCCCGCTGCCGCTCCGCCCGCCGCATGAGGTAGCCGGCCAGCATGACGCACGCTCCCACGCCGCAGATGATCAGGCTCGCGAGTGCATTGATGTCCGGGCTGACGCCCAGCTTCACTTTCGAATAGATCACCATGGGGAGCGTGCTCGCTCCCGGGCCGGAGACGAAGCTCGAGATCACCAGATCATCCAGCGAGAGCGTGAAGTTCAACAGCCAGCTCGAGAGCAGCGCCGGGGCGATGATGGGCAGGGTGATTTCGATGAAGGCGCGCGCGGGGCCGGAGCCCAGGTCCATGGCGGCTTCCTCCAGTGACCGGTCGGCGCTCTGCAGGCGCGATTGTATGGTGATCGTCGCGTAGGCGGTGCAGAAGACCACGTGCGAGATGACTATCGTGGTGAAGCCGCGATGCGGCCATGCAAACATCTGCAACATCGAGACGAATAGCAGGAGTTGCGTAATGCCGGTGATGATCTCCGGCATCACCAGCGGCGCGTTCACCATGCCCGCGAGCAGGAGGCGTCCGCGAAACTTCGTGAAACGCACTAGCGCGACTGCGGCGAGCGTGCCGAGTAATACCGCGAAGGTGGAGGCAGTGACGGCCACTTCCAGGGAAAGGAGCGCCGCCTGCAGGAGTTGCCGATTGTGGATCAGTTCCGTGTACCACAGGGTGGAGAAGCCGCCCCACACGTTCACCAGCGGTGAGGCGTTGAAGGAGTAGGCGATCAAGGTCAGGATCGGGATGTAGAGGACCGCGATCCCGAAGCACAGGATGGTCAGCAGCAGGGGTGAGTAGCGCCTTTCCATTTGAGCTTTTCAGGATTCCTGCTGCTTGACGTTGTAGTACTGATACACGGCGATCGGGCCGGCGAGCAGGACCAGGAAGGCTATCGCAACGGCGGAGGCCACCGGCCAGTCGTGGTTGCCAAAGAATTCGTCCCACAGGACGCGGCCGATCATCAGGTTGTCGGGGCCGCCGAGCAGTGAAGGGATGACGAACTCCCCGACCGCCGGGATGAAGACCAACATGGAGCCCGCGATCACACCCGGCAGCGACAGTGGGAGGGTGATGTCAATGAACGCCCGCCACGGCGGACTGCCCAGATCTGAGGCTGCCTCCAGCAGGGTGTGGTCGAGTTTCTCCAGGGTCGCGAACAGGGGCAGGACCATGAACGGCAGGTACGAATAGATGATGCCGAGGTAGATGGCCACGCTCGTGCGCATGATCTGGAACGGCTGGTGGATCAGTCCGAGGTGGAGCAAGACGGTATTGAGCAGCCCGTTGTCGCGGATGATGCCCTCGAGGGCATACACGCGTAGCAGGAAGGACGTCCAGAACGGCAGGATGATGATGAGTAACAGGATGTTCTGCGTCGACTTGGAGGCCCTGGCGATGGCGTAGGCCATGGGATAACCGAGCGCGAGGCAGATGAGCGTCGAGAAGAACGCTGTGCGCAGCGAGTAGAGGTAGGCGTACCCGTACACTTCGTCCGTGAACAGGTACTGGTAGTTCGACGGGCTCAGGGAGAGCTGCAGGTGGTGTTCGGGCGAGAGGGTCAGAACATCGGTAAAGGGCGGCACGCGCGCCGCGACTTCCGCGAAGCTGATCTTGAGGGCGAACACGAACGGGATGAGAAAGAACACCAGCAGGAACAACAGCGGCGGCAGGATGATGAGCCAGCGGCCTGAGAGTCCACCTAGTTTCATAGTCACGCTTAATGGTGCCTTCGGGCTATTGTGCGGGATAAACTGTCTCAGTGGTAACCGGACGCGAATCTAAGACGACAGTTGCAGTGGCCCCCGAGCGGGCGTCCCGAGTCCGGCAACGGCAGCGGCTGATTGACGCGTGCATCTCTGCGCTGCACATCCATGGTCCTTCGCGCACGACGGTGGAGAAGGTCGTGGCGCTCGCGGACATGTCTCCGGGTATCGTGCGGTTCTATTTCGACTCGAAGGACGCGATGCTGCTCGCGTCGCTGGCTCACCTGGCCGCGGAGTTCGAAGAGCGCGTGCTGGTTCCCGTCGCACAGCTCCGGGACACGCCAGTCGCGGCGCTGGAGAGGCTGGTGGACCTCTATCTCGATCCCGATATCGCCAGTCCGCGCAAGGTTTCCGTGTGGTACTCGTTCTGGGGCGAAGCCAGCTCGCGGCAGGAGTACTACGACATCTGCGGCCGCAAGGACGAGGATTTCGCGGCGCTCGTGCGTGATCTGGTGGCGCGTGTGGTCGCCATGACGGGGAATGCGCATCTCGATGTCGATGGGATCGCTCTCGGGCTCATGGGGGCGCTCGAGGTGCTTTGGCAGGGGATCGCGTTTCAGAGTGAGGCGGATATCGATCGCGAGGCTGCGAGGCGGCAGTCGATGGGGTTTTTGCGGTCGGTGTTTCCGAAGGAGTTTGAGGTTGGGGTGGGTGGCGGTGGCAGCGGAGTCGGCAGCGGAGTGGGGGGCGGCGGCGGCAATGCGATTGTCGGCGGGGCCTTTGGCTCGCGGGCGGCGTCTGTGTCTGACCTGCCGCGGCATTTGCCGCGTTGGGCTTATTCTGACGGGGTGTTGCTTACTGCTGAGCGTGAGCGGTTGTTTCGACCTGCTTGGCAGGTTATCGGGCACGAGGCTGAGGTCAGCAAGGCCGGCGACTTTCTGACAGGGGATCTGGCCGGCGAGCGTGCGCTCGTCGTACGTGACGAGAAAGGGATGCTGCGTGCCTTCAGGAATGCCTGCCGGCGACGGCCCCACGCGCTCGTTACCGCGCGTACCGGGCGTTTCTCTGGCGTGATTCCTTGCGCGCCCCACGGGCTCAGTTACGGATTCGATGGCAAGTTGCTTCATAGCGGGACTGACGGCGATCTGACGCCGCTCGAGATTAAACAGAAGAGTGGTTTGATCCTGGTGCGCGCGGCCGGCGCGCAGCGTGAGGGCGGGCCGGCTCTGACGGGGTGGGATGGGTTCGCTGAACTGGTTCCGTTGAGGGCGCAGGAAGTCGATGTGGCCGCGGATTGGAAGCTTCTTGTCGAGCAGTGGTTGGAGGGAGTGCCGACCGACCGCGGACGGTTTCTCGCGCCCAACCAATTGGTGGAGGGCTGGCGTGGAGGCGCGGCTGTTCTCAGGGTGTTGCCGACGGGGCCGGGGCGTAGCCGGCTGCAGCGGTTGGATTATGGTGCGCGCCGACGCGGCTCCCAACCGCGTCAAAAACTCGATACCTGGATTGCGCAGCAAATCGAGCTCGCTGAGTCCACGCAAACCGGGCTCGCTGCGGCGGGCGATGATATTACCGAGAACGGGCCGGTGAGCGCTGCGCTC
>DATMQL010000430.1:0-8410 GCA_035566815.1 Steroidobacteraceae bacterium
CTCGTTGATGCTCAAACTGCGTCGTAAGGCTGAAAGAGCCGACGGCGAATTTCGGGAACTCAACACACAGGCCTTGAAACTCTCGCAGTACGATCACTGCACCGGAACCTGCACGAAGAAGCGTTTGAGCGAGCGCTGGCATGTGTTGGGCGATGGATCCGGTGTCGTGCAGCGCGATGTGTACTCCGCATTCCTGGCCGCCATCGCGGATCAGAATCTCATCCATCCAAGCCGGGCGACCGCCGCCTGGCCGGCTGCGCAATCGCTGCTCGCTCGTGCGGGATGGGTCAGGGAACAACCGGTGAGTGTCGCGAGCTTGCTCGCGGCAACGTCGGAGGCTCACAAGCTTCCGGCGCCAGAACCAGTCGCACGAGAAAGAGCTCTAGTCCTGGGCGACACTTCGAAAGGGGTCGGCGCGAGCCGAACGTCGAAGAAAGTCCTGGAAGCTGAGGCTTAGAACCCCCCTTTAGGCATGGGGAGATTCAGTTCCCTTGACTCCTCTGAAGTCGCCCGCATGTCGGAGGCACGCCCCTTGCGGACTGCGCGGGGGTCACAAGGCGCAAGACGCCGGAGAATAAATGAACACTCAGCGACATTACGGCTGGATGTGGATTCAGGCCTGCGAGGTCCTGGACCACGCGGAGAAGCTGCAGCGGCAGTTCCTTCGCTACACAGGCCCGGGCGTGGACGCGGCCGTTTGGGAGCCGCCCGTGGACGTACACGAGACCGGTGACGGACTGTCGCTGCAGTTCGCGTTGCCCGGGGTCTCGGCGGAAAAGATCGAGGTCACTCTCGAGCCGAATGCGCTGACCGTCAGCGCGCGGCGCCCGCTGGCGATCCGCAACGGCGATGCGATCATCCGCCGCCTCGAGATTCCTCATGGGCATTTCATGCGACGCGTCGCCCTGCCGGGACGTATGCAGGTTGCTGAAACGCGCTACGTGAATGGGTTGCTGGAAGTGCGCCTGATCTGGGCCACTGCCAATCGAGCACGCGAGTAACACTATGGACGAAATAGAGACAAAACCTGTAACGCCCCGGATCGAGCTGCCGCCATTACCGGTGGATGCCGTGCCGATTGTTGCCACCCGCAACCTGGTGCTGTTCCCCGGCATCGTGTTGCCTGTTGCGCTCGGCCGCGAGGAAAGCATTGCCGCCGCCCAGGAGGCAGTCCGTACCGGTCGCAAGATCGGCCTGCTGCTGCAACGAGATCCGAGCGTGGAGAAGCCCGCCGCGACCGATCTCTATGAGTACGGCGTACTCGCCACGGTGGTTCGTTATGTGACGAGCCCGGACGGCAGTCATCACCTCGTGGCCCAGGGCGAGAGCCGCTTCCGCATGCTGCAAGTTGTGCGTGACACGCCTTTCCTGGCGGCGCGCATCGAGTCGCTCACGGACACCGATACCGGAAGCTCGGAGATCGAGGCTCGCCTCGATGCCCTCAAACAGCGTGCCATGGAGGCGCTGTCGTTGCTGCCGCAGGTGCCCGCCGATCTGGCGCGCACAGTGCAGTCTGTTGACTCGGCGGGACAGCTCGCGGATCTCATCGTGAGCTTCATGGACGTGAAGCCCAGCGAGAAGCAGGAGATCCTCGAGACCATCGATCTGAAGGATCGGCTCGACAAGGTGTTGAAGCTGTTGGCGCACCGGGTCGAGGTGCTCAAGATCACTCGCGATATCAGCAAGCAGACGCACGAGGCTCTGGGTGAGCGCCAGCGTGAAGCGGTGCTGCGCGAGCAGATACACCAGTTGCAGAAGGAACTGGGTGAGACCGACGACTCCAAGAGCGATGCCGACGAGCTCGAGAAGGCCATCACCACCGCCGGTATGCCGGCGGAAGTGGACGAGCACGCCCGTAAGGAGCTGAAGCGGCTGCAGCGGATGAACGAGGCGAGCCCCGAGTACGGCATGACGCGGAATTATCTCGATTGGCTGGTCGCGCTGCCCTGGAGCAAGGCCGACGCTGAAAACATCGATATCGAGAAGGCTCGCAAGGTCCTCGACGAGGATCACTACGGCCTCGACAAGGTGAAGCGTCGCATTCTGGAGTTCCTTGCGGTTCGCAAGCTGAACCCGGAAGGTCGCAGCCCGATTCTGTGCTTCGTGGGACCGCCGGGCGTGGGCAAGACCTCGCTGGGGCAGAGCATTGCGCGCGCACTCGGTTTGAAGTTCGTGCGGGCGAGCCTGGGTGGTGTGCACGATGAGGCGGAGATCCGCGGGCATCGACGCACCTACATCGGCGCGCTCCCCGGCAATGTCATTCAGAGCCTGCGCAAGGCCGGTACACGCAATCCGGTGTTCATGCTCGATGAGATCGACAAGCTCAACGCCAGCCACCAGGGTGACCCGTCGTCGGCATTGCTCGAAGTGTTGGACCCGGAGCAGAATTCCACGTTCCGGGACAACTACATCGCGCAGCCGTTCGATCTGAGCAAGGTGTTGTTTGTCGCGACGGCGAACGTGCTGGAGACGATTCCCGGGCCGTTGCGGGATCGTATGGAGATCATTCAGCTCACGGGCTACACGCAGGATGAGAAGCTGCAGATTGCAAAGCGCTATCTCGTGCAGCGTCAGCTCAAGGCGAATGGTCTGACGGCTGAGCAGGTGACCGTGACCGATGAGGCGTTAAACAAGCTCATCGGCGAGTACACACGCGAGTCGGGTGTGCGTAATCTCGAGCGTGAGATCGGCTCACTGTTGCGGCAGGCCGCCGTGAGGATCGCCGAGGGTAAGGACAAGACCGTGCGTTTCGACGCCGATGACGTGACCACCGTGTTGGGCGGAACCCGGTTCGAGAACGAAGTGGCGCAGCGGACTGCCGTGCCTGGTGTTGCGACCGGCCTGGCGTGGACGCCGGTGGGTGGTGACATCCTGTTCGTCGAGTCGGCGCGGATGCCGGGAACCGGCAAGCTCATTCTCACGGGCCAGTTGGGAGATGTGATGAAAGAGAGCGCGCAGGCGGCGCTGAGCCTGGTGAAGGCGCAGGCGACGGAGCTCGGGATCGACCCGAAGTTGTTCGAGAACAGTGACATCCACGTGCACGTCCCCGCAGGAGCAATCCCGAAGGATGGACCGAGTGCTGGCGTCGCGATGTTTACATCGCTCGCCTCGCTGCTGAAGGGTAAGGCGGTGCGTGCGGACGTGGCGATGACCGGTGAGATCAGCTTGAGAGGACTGGTGTTGCCCATCGGCGGTGTGAAGGAGAAGACCATCGCCGCGGCTCGGGCGGGTATCAAGAAGGTCATTCTGCCGGCACGTAACCGGCGTGATCTGGATGATATTCCGCAGAGCACCCGGGCAATGCTGGAGTTCGTGTGGGTCGAGCGGGTGCAGGAAGCGCTGGAAGTGGCGCTCGGCGAGCCCGCCGGTTCGATCGACAAACTGGCAGGCAGGTCATCCGCCGCGAAGACCAGCACCAACGGTCAAGTGGAGAAGACAGCCGCCTGACGGGCGGCCCTGGCGCGCACGGACGCGCGCGCAGGTGACGACAGGTTGAAAGGAGGGCCCGGACTGGTAGCAGGCGCTGCGCGAAATCGCTCGCGCAGCGTCCGGGTCGACCTCGCGGGCCTTCGAGGCTGAAAAGGTCCCCTAGGCCTGTTCGACGAAAATCTTATCGAGCGACACAGGCGGCCGCGCCGGTATCGGACCGGCGTGTGCCGCCAGACCTTTCCCCTCCAGCCATTCCCTGTTGAACAGTCGCGACTGATACTTCGCGCCGCCGTCACACAGAATGGTGACGATGGTGTGTCCACGCCCCAACTCGAGGGCGACGCGCACGGCCGCGGCGACGTTGATGCCGCTCGTGCTGCCCAGAAACAAACCTTCCTCGTGCAACAACCGATAGACGAAGCGCACCGTGTCGGCGTCTTCGACATGCAGAGCATCGTCGATCGGCGCGTCCTTCAGATTCGCGGTCACGCGCCCGATGCCGATGCCTTCGGTGATCGAGCCACTTCCCGTTGACTTGAGCGTCCCGTTACGAACGTACTCGTACAGGCTGCTGCCCGGAGGATCGGCCAGTACGCAGCGGATCGATTTCCGCCGGGACTTGAGATATTCCGACACCCCTGCGAACGTTCCACCGGTGCCGCTTGCCGCCACGAACGCGTCAATGCGCCCGTTGGTCTGGGTCCAGATCTCCGGGCCCGTGGTCTGCACGTGCGTTTCCCGGTTCGCGGTGTTGTCGAACTGATTCGACCAGATGGCGTTGGGGAGCGACGCGGCCAGGCGCTGCGCGACCTTCTGGTATTGATTGGGGTTGCTGTAGGGGACAGTGGGCACTTTGTGCACCTCGGCGCCCAGCATTTCCAACAGCCGGTATTTCTCCGGCGCCTGGTTGTCGGGCATGACGATGATGCAGCGGTAACCGCGTGCGTTACAGACATGGGCGAGCCCGATACCCGTATTGCCGGCGGTGCCTTCGACGACGGTGCCACGCGGCGGAAGTTGCCCGCGTCGCTCGGCGGCCGTAATGATCGCGCGCGCCGCGCGGTCTTTCACCGAGCCGCCTGGATTCATGAACTCGGCTTTGCCGAGGATCTCGCAGCCCGTCTCCTCACTCACGGCACGAAGCCTGATCAGAGGCGTATTGCCGACCGAGCCGGCAAATCCGTCAGAGATACTCATACTAGGGTCCCGTGTGAAATTGATCCGTGCTGTTGACCGGTGAGCGGGGCGTCGGTTGCCATGAACGTCGTGACATCTCCGACAATCAACAGGGCAGGGGCGGTGACGCTCGCTTTACGCGCGATCTCCGCTATGGTCTCGAGCGTGCCGCGCAGCGTCCGCTGCTCCGGAAGCGTTGCTCGCTCAACGATCGCGGCCGGATGTTCGGCCTTCGCCCCGGCATCGCGGAGCTTCGCCACGATATGGTCGAGATGCGAGACGCCCATGTAGAAGACAATCGTCTGTCGCGGGCTCGCGAGCGCGCGCCAGTCGAGCGCGTCGTCCTCGAGCACGTGACCCGCGACGAACGTGACGCTCTGCGCGAGCCGGCGATGCGTAAGCGGAATTCCCGCGGAGGATGCGGCGCCGAGTGCCGCGGTAATACCCGGGACACTGATATAGGGAATGTTGTGTCGGGTGAGGACTTCAATTTCCTCACCGCCGCGACCAAAGACGAACGGGTCGCCGCCTTTCAGGCGCGCCACGCGAAGGCCCTTACGAGCGTAGTGCACAAGCAACTCGTGAATGCGGTCCTGAACGGTATGGTCGCCTGCCTGCGTTTGCGCGGACATTGTCCGCTCACCGGAGGCCCGGGGCGTTCCTTGCGGCCCGCCCGTGGGACCTGCGGTCCCACCCTTACCTACGAAAATGCGCTCGGCGTCGCGACGCGACCGGTCGAGCACCGCGTCGGGTACGAGGCGGTCGTATAGGACGACGTCCGCTTGCTGCAGGAGCTGCAGAGCCCGCAACGTTAGCAGGTCGGGATCTCCCGGGCCCGCACCGATGAGGTAGACCTCGCCGAGTCCACTGCCGCCCGTCATGGGCGACGTGGTCAGGTGTGATGTACGCAGCTCACTCTCAAAAGCCTTCTCCGCAGCCGTCTCGTCGCCCGCGAGAACTCGCGTGCCCACGACGCCACTTACGATGCGCTCCCAGAACGGCCGGCGCGCCAGGGCTCCCAGAGCCTGCTGCACGGCCTTACGCCTCGCACCCATGAAACGCGCGAGGGCACCCAGCTTCTCGGGAAGTAGGGCCTCGATCTGCTCGCGAACACGCCGCGCAAGAACGGGCGATTCGCCCCCGGAACTCACCGCTACGATGATGGGCGAGCGGTCGACTATGGCGGGAAAGATGAATGTCGACAGGGCAGGGTTGTCGACGACATTGACGGGGATTTTGCGTGCTTGTGCCGCCTTGGAGACGGCTGCGTTGACGTCGTGATCGTTCGTCGCGGCGATGACGAGAGTGGCTCCCTCGATGTACGCCTCCGAGAATCTTTCAGCGACGTAGCGAAGCTCGCCTTTCGATGCGAGCTTATGCAGCTCTTCGCGCAGCTCCGGGGAAACGACGGTGATCCGCGCCCCGCTCCTGCGCAGCAGATCCACCTTGCGATTGGCAATGTGTCCGCCGCCCACAACCACCACGGGCTGCGAACGCAGTTGCATAAACAGCGGCAAATAATCCATCCACGCCCATCCGAAACACAGGAGCCACGCTCCTAGGCCTGCGCGGCTGCATGGCGAACCCTAGGGTGCAGGCCGCATTCACGGGATTCTGGTTGTTCCCACCACCAGCGTCCCGCACGGCGGCTTTCGCCGGGCTGAATCGCGCGCGTGCACGGTGAGCAGCCGATGCTGGGATACTGACGATCGTGCAGCGAATTGTACGGCAGCTTGCGGGCGCGGATGTACTGCCAGATCTGTTCTTCGGTCCAGTCGAGGATCGGGCTCACCTTGTGGAGGCCGTTCGCGGCGTCCCATTCGACAGGCTCTGCCAGGGCACGGGTCGCCGACTGCTCGTGGCGCAGACCGGTTACCCACGCTCCATAGCCCGCGATAGCCCGCTTGAAGGGCTCCACCTTGCGGGTATGGCAGCACGAGGTGCGGGCTTCGAGGCTGTTGTAGAAGCCGTTGATGCCTTGTGCGGACACCAGGTCTTCCAGCGCTTTCGCGTCCGGATACACCACGCGGAGGTTGCGCTTGTAGCGCGCCTGCACCTTGCTCATCAGCTCATAGGTCTCCTCGGGGAGGCGACCCGTGTCGATGGTGAATATGTCTATTGCCGGCAGGTGGGTCCAAATGATGTCCGTCAGGACGACCGACTCGGCACCGAGGCTACTCGAATAGACGACCCGTCCGTATTCCTGGACGGCCGCTGCGAGGCGCTCACGTACGGTGATGGCCTTCTGTTCGAGCTCGAGGTTTAGCAGTTCTCCCATGGACCAGACTATAGGGGGACATACCCTTATTACAGAACGAATGGTTACTTCTGAGGGACTGCGCGCCGGTTATAGACCGGTGACATCCCCATCACATTCCGGCAGCGTACTGCCACGCTCGTAAACGGGGTGTGAGTAATCGGCGCGAGGGGGGCGATGTGCTGCGTGTCGTGTCTACGGGCGCTACGTGGCTCGCCGTCGCGCGTAAGGTTGCGTTACGCTCGCGGTATAACGCCGGTGCTCACAACCGGTGCGAAGGCTCACAAGAAAATGAAGTTGCACCAGTTGCGTTATCTCGCCGCGGTGGCCCAGAGCGGTCTCAACATCACGGCGGCTGCCCAGAAGCTGCATACGTCGCAGCCCGGGGTGAGCAAGCAGATCAAGCTGCTCGAAGATGAGCTGGGCTTTCAAATATTCGTGCGCGAAGGCCGCAATCTCACGCGTATCACGCCAGCTGGCCAGCAGGTCATCGATCGCGCGCTCCGCATCCTTCAGGAAGCCCAAAGTATCCGCGATCTGTCGACCGAGCTTCGGGACGAGGGTAGGGGGAGCCTTTCCATCGGCACCACGCATACGCAGGCACGCTACGTACTGCCCGACGTCATTCGGCAGTTCCGCGAGCGATACCCCAACGTGCGTCTGAATCTCCACCAGGGCACCTCGGAGCAGATCGCGGAGATGGTGGCTCATGACCGCATCGACTGCGCCATCGCAACGGGTTCTGACGCCCTATACGGCGACCTGACGCTGCTACCCTGCTACATCTGGCACCGCACCGTCATCGTTCCCAAGGCTCATCCGCTGGCCAGCGGTGGGAAGCTGTCGTTCCGGACGCTCGCGGCGTATCCGCTGATCACTTACACCTTCAGTTTCACGGGCCCGAGCTCTCTGCACGAGGCGTTCGCCAAAGCCGGCCTGACGCCCAACATCGCTATTACGGCTCGTGACGCTGATGTGATTCAGACGTACGTTCGGCTGGGTTTGGGAGTGGGGCTGGTGGCACACATGGCCGTCGACGCAAACGACCCTGACCTGGTCGCGGTAGACGCGCGTCATTTGTTCGCCGCGCACACGACATGGATTGGTTTTCGGCGCGGGACGCTGCTGCGAAAGTACATGTACGACTTCGCGCAGCTGCTGGCGCCACACTTGGATCGACGCTTAGTGGATCGCGCTCACCGCGCCGCGAATGCGGAAGAGGTCGAGCAGCTGTTCGCAGACATCAAGTTACCGGAGCGGTAGCGGCTGGGGTAACCGTGTGCGTGATGTGGCCGGGGGCTCTCCCGAGTCGCCGGGGCCCTGCGCGATAGTACCCTTGCCGACCGGTGTCAGGTTCCTGACAACATTCGGGAGTTTGTCCGATTTCGGACAATCGGCCTGATTTTGTCAGGGTGGAGTGACCCCTTGGGGCTGGACAGGTGGTGTGGGCTGGATTGACAGGGGGCCACTCCAGTGCCCTGACACGGCCCGGGAGGGGGTATGTCGTACTCACCCCCCGGCGAGGGCCTACGCGAAGAAGCGCTGCCT
>DATMQL010000431.1:0-2325 GCA_035566815.1 Steroidobacteraceae bacterium
CGACGTGGATCCGTTACTCGCCCCCGCCGCCGGACGCGAAGCCTGTCGAGCCTTTCTTCGACGACGAGCCCGATGATGACGGCGGCCCGGAAACTATGCACTGACGAGCCTGCCAGCGGGTGTCGACGTTCCAAGGTGCGATTGGCGACCGGGCGTGACGACCGGGTATCCCGCGACGTACGGCCCCGGCCGCAGGCGGTACCCACCGTCCTGCCGAAGCCTTTATGCGACACGACGTTTGAACCAACCTGACCTGCGTCACAATAGGGGCCGGGCAGCCGTGGCTCGGCCGGAATACGAGCGGATGACGCGCGGGGCGGCGGGTCGCCAGCCCCGGATGACGGAATGAGCTGCTCGCATAATCGGTTCGGTTTTCGCCACGCCGGTTGGTGACCCAGATCGCGCGATCGCTTCAGCAGCGGCGAACGGCCTGAAGGGTCAGGAGGGTTCACATGAGAATGCTCACATTCGTCGGCTTCTCCGTTGCCTGCGCGCTTCTGTTGGGCATCGGCGGATTGAGGGCAGCGGGCTGCGACCCGGTCGGGTCTGTTCGGTTCGTGTGTAATCAAGCGGGTCCTGAGGATCTGTTTCTCGTGCCGGGGGGAGAATGGGTGCTCTCTTCTGGGATGGTGGCGAATGGCGCGATCCGTCTGATCCGCGTGCGCGACAAGACCACGACCGTCCTTTTTCCCAGCGAGTCAGCCAAGGTCCGGCCGGATACCAAGACCTACAATTCGTGTCCGGGTCCGCTGGATCCCGCAGAGAAGGACAAGTTCAGAGCGCACGGCATCTACCTCCGCGCCGGAAAGAACGCCGTTCACACGTTGTACGTCGTTCACCATGGCAATAGGGAGTCGATCGAAGTCTTCGAGATGGACGCTCGCGCCAAATCGCCCACGTTGACCTGGATCGGGTGCGCGATTGCGCCGGACCCGATCGGGCTGAACTCCGTCGTCGGGTTGCCGGACGGTGGCTTCATGACGACGAATTTTTCGCCACGCGGCAGCGATGCTGGTGCGCGGGCCAAGATGATGGCAGGCGAGAATAACGGCGAGGTGTGGGAATGGCATACGGCCAGCGGGTGGAAGATCGTGCCTGGCAGCGAATCGGCCGGGCCCAATGGCCTGGAGATCTCCAAAGACGGCAAGTGGCTCTACATCGGCGGGTGGGGGAACCAGACGGTCATCCGCTTGTCGCGCGGGCAGACGCCGGTCAAGAGAGACTCCGTTGCCGCTGGCTTCCGCGTCGACAACCTCCGTTGGGCGCCAGACGGCTCGCTGTTCGCCGCGGGCCAGGGCGGCACGGCCCCCGCGCAGACTTCGCACATTGGGAAACTGAACACCACCACGATGAAATTCCAGGAGCTTGTTCGCTCTCCTTATGGTGAGACGTTCAGCACTGGTACCGTGGCGATTCAGGTCGGGAAGGAGATCTGGCTTGGGTCGGTCCGCGGCGACCGGATCGCGGTTTACCCGGCCACACAACAGCTATCGCGGTGAGGATCATCACCGGCCCGGTGAGCCCGGCTCCATGCTCCAGATCCGGTCGAACGTCTTCTCAAACGGGTACACATGGACCATCCAGCCAAAGAGCTGTTTGACGAAGCGACCGCCCCCCGCCACGCACGCGTCCGCTGTGCTGATCGATCCGTCGGGGCCGAACTTCGTCCAGTCCGCCGTGGCGGCCGTTCCGCGTGGTGGCAAACAGATGTTGATGTGCTCGTGCCACTGCGTGATGCTCAGCGGCACGCGCGCGTCGAGATCGAGCTCGGACGCATCGGCGGGCGCCGTGTACATGGCTCCGACGAGTTCGTATCCGGTGCGGGTCTTCCGATAGAGCAGTGATGTGACTTGATCGGGCTGGAACCGAAAAGTCTCAGCGAATCCTTCTAGATAGTTGGTGAAATGGTAAACGGGTTGCGAGACTTCTGGCATGAAGATTCCATAGCCATTCCGCAGGGCTTCGTGATAATCGCGATAGCGCGCCAACGCAGGCTTGAGCGCCGCCACAATCGCGATGGCGCGCTGGTGGTCGCCCGGTTGCTCCGGCCACTTGGTCGTGACCTTGAGGTGTGGGTTGTCGTGCATGTGATGGCTCGACATGGATTCCACCACCCCCTTTTCGGCGTGAGCGCGTCCATCGTCCGAGCTGTCACGTGCCAACCGATTCGGGGCTTGTTGACTGGTGACGCCGACGCCGACAGCGAAGACCACTGCCAGGACGACAACAGCCGTGCATATGGGCGAGCGGGGCGTATGGTGGGTGCGGGCGCGCGCCACGATCATTCACGATTATAGGCTCTTCGCAGGTCACGCGGTGGCGGCG
>DATMQL010000432.1:0-4456 GCA_035566815.1 Steroidobacteraceae bacterium
GGTGGGCTTCGACACCGTTATCAGGGCCGAGATGCGCGTCCTGGGTGTGGATCTTCCGGCGGGTGAGCTGCCGGCGGCCGTGGACGATAGCGGGGTCGACTTGGCTGCCCTGTGCCTGTCCGGCGGAGGAATTCGCAGTGCCACCTTCGCCCTGGGCGTGTTGCAGGGCCTGGCACGCTTCGGTCTGTTAGACCGCTTTCATTACCTTTCCAGTGTGTCGGGCGGCGGTTATATCGCGAGTTGGCTGACCGCCTGGCGCCATCGGGCCGATGACGCGAAAGTATTCGAAGCACTCAACATTTCCATGACCACGGGCACGGAGGCCGCGGAAGTCACCGGTATCCGCGCGGACAGCAATTACCTGACGCCCAAGTTGGGACTGTTGTCGGCGGATACCTGGACGGTCGTGGCCCTGTACATCAGGAACCTGCTGTTGAACTGGTTGCTGTTCGTGCCCTTTTTCATGGGCTGCTTCATGATTCCGCGCGTGTGCGCGGCGATCTTGTCGTATGTGGCGGCCGAAGCCCATTCACTGGCGATGTTTCACGGGACGCGGCTGGCGGGCGCCATATTCACCATGCTCGGCCTGGGTTGCAGCGTCTACGGTCGATTTCGTAGACAAGGCCTGTGGCTCACCGACGCCCGGTTTCGCTCGCTCGGGTTGCTACCGTTGGTGATATCGGGTGCGCTATTCACGATTGCCGCAGTGGCCGCCGGCACGTCCACCGACGACGCCTCCATGACGGCCGCCGCCGGGGACCACTTTGGGGTTGGTGCGATCTGGGGCGCGACGGTCTATTTCCTGGCGTGGTTGATCGGCCGCACGCTGTCGCTGCGAGCGACGGATCCAACCGAGAAAAAGATCGAGCCGGTCGATGTCGCGTTCTGGACCTTGTCTGGCGCACTGGTCGGCGTTATAGCGACCCGAGGCATGATCGCCATCGAAGCGGGCTATTCGGGCGCGAACCCGGCGGATGCGACGCGGCTGAGCGTGATACTGGGGTTGAGCGGTTTCGTACTCGCCTACCTGATTGGTGAGCTGCTCTACGTGGGTATTGCGAGTTTCTCCCGAAAAGGCGACATGGACCGGGAGTGGCTCGCCCGTTCCTCGGGATGGCTGTCGGCGACCGCGGTGGGATGGACTCTCTTCAGTGCTGTGGCTCTGTATGCACCCGACGTACTGCGCTCCGGATGGAATGGGCTCGTCGCGGCCCTCACAGGCGGTGCATCCGGCCTGGTGACGCTCATCCTGGGGTCCAGCGGAGCGACGGCGGCCACCAAGGCGACACAGACATTGAAAAGCATGCCGCTCATGCGCATTGCCAGCGCCGCCGCCCTGGTCTTCGCGCTACTTCTTGCATCACTCCTCGCCCTGCTCGACCAGGTGTTGGAAGGGATGCTGTTGGATGAAGACATCCCCTGGCTGGGCTCCCAACTCGCGATTGACGTATTCCTGGTGATCGTCCTGATCGGCGTTGCACTGCTGCTGTCCACCTGCATCAACGTCAATCGTTTCTCCATGCACGCGCTGTATGCCAACCGGCTGGTCAGGGCCTTTCTCGGTTCGGCGCGGACGGGGGACCGCCAGCCGGATCCCTTTACGGGCTTCGATCCAAAGGACAATCTGCCCCTGGCACAGACCCAACCCGCGGACGGCGCTGACCGCTTGTTCCACGTCATCAATGCGACTCTGAACGTGGTGTCGTCGCAGAATCGCGCCTGGCAGGAGCGCAAGGCGGAGTCCTTCACCATGACCCGCCTCTACTGCGGCAATCCCTACGTCAACTATCGACAGACCGCAAACTATGGGGGCCGGGACAAAGGCGGCCTCTCCCTCGGAACCGCGCTGGCGATTTCCGGGGCCGCGGTCAGTCCCAACCAGGGATATAACTCCTCGCCCCTGATCGGCTTTTTGCTGATGTTGTTCAATGTGCGGCTCGGCTGGTGGCTCGGAAGCCCGAAAACCACGACCTCCTCGCTGGAAGGGCCGCGGTTCTCGCTGTCGCCCGCCTTGCGGGAGCTGGCCGGCGACACGACCGACGCCTCGAAGTGGATCTACCTCACGGACGGCGGTCACTTCGAGAACCTCGGTCTGTACGAGATGATCCGGCGACGCTGCCGGATGATCGTTGTGAGCGATGCCGGCTGCGACCCTCACTCCACTTTCGAAGATCTCGGCAACGCCGTCCGCAAGGTCTATATCGACTTCGGTGTCAGTATCGAATTCGAGAAACTCGAGATCGCGGCCCGTCAGAATCCCCCGGTCCCCGGCCTGCGCTTCGCCATTGGAACGATCAAGTATCCGGGCTCGACGCGGCAGGGCTGGCTGTTGTATCTGAAGCCCACTTACCAGGGCACCGAGCGGGCCGATGTGCGTAGCTATGCTTCCGGACACACGGAGTTCCCGCACGAAAGCACCACGGACCAATGGTTCAGCGAGTCGCAGCTCGAGTCGTACCGCGCCCTGGGCGCCAGCATCGCCGAATACATCTGCAGCGGCGGTACCGGGGTCCCGGCCGGCAAAATGCCGGCGTCGATGGACTTCGAGAATCTGCAGGAAGCCGCGACGCACCTCATGAGCTGCCCGCTCTCAAAGCCACGGACCGGCGACTGATACAGAAAGATTTGCCGGCAGAGATTCCTGTGGGAAACTCTACGGCTATGAGAATCGCAACCTTCAACGTAAACAGTATCAACGCGCGGCTCCCCAACCTGCTGCGCTGGCTGGAAGAGACGAGGCCGGATGTCGTGTGCCTGCAGGAGCTGAAGGCGCCGCAGGAGAAATTTCCGGAAGAGGCCATTCGTGCCGCCGGATATGGTGTGGTCTGGCACGGACAGAAGAGCTGGAACGGCGTAGCCATTCTCGCTCGTGGCGCGGACCCGGTGGAAATCACCCGCGCGTTGCCCGGAGATCCGGACGACCTGCACAGCAGGTATCTCGAGGCCACCACGCATGGATTGATCGTCGGGTGTCTCTATCTGCCCAACGGGAATCCCGCGCCCGGACCGAAGTTCGACTACAAGTTACGCTGGCTCGAGCGTCTGATCGTCCACGCCGGCGCACTCGTCTCCCGCGACGCCCCTGTCATTCTCGCCGGCGACTACAACGTGATTCCGACGGAGCGCGACGTATATAAACCCGAGCGGTGGGTCGACGATGCGCTGTTTCGAATCGAGGTGCGCGAGGCGTTTGCACGCCTGACCCGACAGGGATGGATCGATGGTATACGGGCGCTCCATCCGGACGCGCAGATTTATACTTTCTGGGATTATTTTCGCAACGCGTTTGGGCGCGATGCCGGATTGCGCATCGATCATCTCTTGCTTAATCCGGCGGTCGCCGGGCGGCTCCTGGACGCGGGAGTCGACCGGAACGTGCGCGGGTGGGAGAAGGCGAGTGACCACGCGCCGACGTGGGTTGAGTTGAGGGATGTGGGGGTGGGGTGAGACGGGGCGGTGGTTAGTCGCGGCGACGGCGGACGCGGTTTTGCACGCGGTGGCGTAGCGGTGCGCGTTGCGGTGGCCGCGCCTGCCGGACGGCTCGAGATCAGTCGAATCGGGCGGCCACGTGCAGCGCGCCTTTGAGCGTGCTCTGCCCGAGAGCGAAGGTTTTCACCTCCTCTGGAAAGGATTCTTTGGCCAGGTCGCTGAGGACGTGGCCCGGCGGCATCTCCAGAAAAAGACGACAACCCAACTCTTTCAGCACGGTCGTCGCGTCGTGCCAGCGGACGGCGTGGGCAATGTTACTCGCGAGGTCCTCCGCCACGGCGGTGGCAGTTCGTAAGGCACGCGCCTTTACGTTGCCCACGTAGATCAGCCGAGGCTGCTCCAACTTCATGCCCACGAGAGTCGCTCTCAACGCGACCGCTACCGGCTCGAGGAGCGGGCAGTGAGAAGGCACGGAAACTTGCAGGCGCTCGGCTTTGCGTGCCCCGACTACCCTGGCGATTTCCAGCATTCTTTCCATGCCTGCATCGGAGCCTGCAATAACTACCTGGCGGGGCGCGTTGATGTTACCTACGTACACGGGGGCCGCGGGTGTATGAACTTTTTTAACGAGCGCGGATACCTGTGCTTCGGTCATTCCGACTATGACGGCAAGGCCATAGCCGGTCGGATAAAGTCCCATCATCATTTCCGCCCGTTGGCTTACGAGTTGGATCGACTGGGAGAAGGTAAGGACGCCACTGTGTACCGCGGCGGCAAACGCTCCGACGGAGAGACCTGCTACGGCTTCGGCCCTGACGCCCTCTTCCGCAAGCGCCCGAGCCGTTGCTACACCGGCCGTCAGTAACGCGAGTTGAACTGAGACCGTCGACTGCAGGGCCTCTGCGGAGTCGAGCTCTCGGACATCCCGATGCAGAGAGTCGCTCGCCTCGCCGAGTGTTCGTGTTACGGCGGGATGGTCGGGGAGACTGTGGAGCATTCCCGGGACTTGGGAACCCTGGCCGGGGAA
>DATMQL010000433.1:0-23422 GCA_035566815.1 Steroidobacteraceae bacterium
CGCCGCAGGCGTTGGTGCCAGGGCTATGGCCGTCAGTATCACCATGAGTCGCCGCCATTCGGTCGGTACCGCAGCAAGGGCTGGTAGCGCCAAAATCGACCTCCCGGATTGGAAGCAGAGCCAACAGCATGTTACGCATCAATGAGTTGGCTGTCTCGGTAGCGGCGCACACCGACTACTGAGGATTACTACCCTACCGCAGGAGGACTACTACCAAACGTAGAGATTGCGGTGCCTTTCGCCGGCCCCGTGCGCTTACTAGATTGACGGCCAGCAGCAGGACGGCGGCAGAAAAGATCACCACAGCGCCAAACGTCCTGGGGAGAAAGCGTATGAGCCAGATCCGTCTCGCACTGGGCCTCGTGCTGATTGGCGCCGGTGTTTGGGTCGCACTGCCGGCACAGGCACAGTCCTTTCGCGTGCAATGTCCCACCACGACGCTGCTGCATCCCACGCCAGCGACCGACTCCCGAGGCAACTGGGTGGAGCCCGATTACACCGGACCGGTACTGGTGCCGACGCAAAACACGTCACCTTATGTCAGCAACGGGGGCTCGATCAAATGCCAGCAGATCTCCGGCGGCGACGGCTACATGACCGAGGCCGACGGCAATCAGACGTTCATGTTCGCATTCGGCCCCCTGAGCGGACTCGGACTGATCCAGAACGGCCTACCCGGCACCCTGTTCGCGCCGGACTTCAATACCCCCTATAACCCCGACAGCCCGACCTACTACAACGGTCAGCCTAACCCGAATTTTGGTGTCGCGACCGGCTCACCCAACGGCGCGGTGGGCTACACGACAACCCAGGCGGTGGACAGCCAGGGGCATCCCACTAACGTCACTTTGACCGATGCGGCCGCCATTATGGACGTCGGTGTGCTGAACGGCAGCATCCCCGCGCCACTGATGGCGATCGATGAGGATGATGAGTTCTTTCTCACGCTGACCAACGTCGGCATGATCATGCGGCCGGACCTCTTCGAACAGCACACTGTGCACTTTCACGGCTATCCGAATGCATCGTCCTATTACGACGGCGTTCCGGATGCCTCGCTCGCTATCAACATCGGCGGTAGCTTCACTTATTACTACCTGGCGCCGGACGCGGGTACTTACTTCTGGCACTGCCACATAACCCCTCCCGAGCATCTGCAGATGGGGATGGTCGGGCAGCTCTTCGTTCGGCCCAGGCAAAACAGAGTGCCGGTCGGCCACAGCCTGTACCAGGCCCTCGCCGGGAAAGGTCCGATCGGCACTGCGACTGCAGGTCAGCAGAGCGATCTGCGAACCGCCTGTCCGAACACCGGACCCACTGCGACAGGTATCGCGCCCGACATCCTGTGCTCGACACCACTGCCCGCGGCCAACCCGGCTGTCCAGGGGACGGACCCGCAGGGTAGTCCCTTCAAGTATGCCTATAACGACGGCGACGGCAGCACGCGCTACGACATCGACGTGCCGCTGCAGATCCACGGGTTCGATCCGAACTTCCATTTCGTCGGCATGACCTTCAATTCCGAGGGTTTCGCGGACATGAAGGACAAATACTTCCTCCTCAACGGGCGCAGCTACCCGGACACGATCGGTGTGCCGGGATATGCCGGACTTGCGACCTCGGTCAGCAATCCGGATCCGGTGACCCACGCGATCGCGACCCAGTCTTCGGATGGCATGTCACGCCCGTCCCAGCCCATGCCCACGCTCGTCACCCTGGACAGCCATGGCGGCCCCAACGGCACCGGACAAAAAGCGCTGCTGCGCATCTCGGACCTCGATGTCACGGAATACCAGACGCTCGCATCGCTCGGTATTCCCATGCTCGTGGTCGGCTACAACGCCAAGCTGGTGCGCGATCAGGCTGGCAACAATCTCTACTACAAAACAAACTCCATCACGCTTGGCGGCGGCGAGTCGCTCGATGTGATTCTGGACAGCACCGGCGTTCCGGCCGGCACCTATTACCTGTACACGCCGAACCTGGACCACCTGTCGAATGACGCTGAGAACTTCGGCGGCCTGATGACAGAAGTGGTGGTCCGGTAGGAGCGCGGCCATGAGTCACGGCAATTCCAACAAAAACCCTGTGGCCGTGCGGATGCTCAGCTTGCTCGCGCTGGCGGCTACCTGCTGGCTCGGCACGGTTTCCCAGGCGGCCACTCCGGGAGTCACCGGACCGGCCTTCCAACTCGCTGCCGGGCCGATGAGCTCGAGTCAGCCAGACGGACAGCAGGTCTATGGCTGGGGATACGGCTGCAGCGTTGCACCTGCCGGGTTTGCGCCCTTTCCCGGCAACTGCCCGGCCTCGCAAGTGCCAGGTCCAACGTTGATCGTGACCGAAGGGCAGACCGTGAGTGTAACGCTCACCAACAGCCTGCCGACCGGCGCGGGTAACACCTCCATTTTGTTTCCCGGCTTCCAGGTCAGCGCGTCAGGCGGTGTCGCGGGTCTGCGCACACAGGAAGCGGCTCCCGGTGGGACCGTCACCTACACCTTTGTAGCGAGCACCCCGGGTACACACGCTTACTACAGCGGCACACAGCCAGATCTCCAGATCGAGCTCGGCCTGTACGGAGCGGTGGTCGTGCTCCCGAATGCCCCGCCGGCGACCTGTACGGCCGTGTCGTCGAGCGCCCCCGGTGGCCCTACGGATGACTATAGGCTGGCGTCCGCGGCGTACGACCACGCGGCGACCTGTTACGACCGGGAATATCTGTTCCAATTTGCCGAGATGGACTCGCGCATCCATCGCCAGGTGGAGGAGCAGCTCGCGACGATCAAATCGTGCGTGGCCTCGTCCACGGCGCCGTGTCCGACCGGCCTCAATGTCGTAACCGAGCCCTATCGAGCCAACTATTTCCTCGTCAACGGACGTTCCATGCCGGATGACATGGACGCGAATTACGCGCCCAATTATCCGAGCCAGCCCTACAACGGTAACCCCCACATGCATCCTGGGGAGCAGGTCCTGTTGCGGGTCATTGGGCAGGGGCATTACGGACACCCCTTCCACGAGCACGCGAACCACGTACGCATCCTCGGACGCGACGGCAACCTGCTGCTCAGCCAGACCGATCCCAACAAGCTGGCGGGCATGATGATGTTCACGACCGACACCTGGCCCGGCCAGGCCTTCGACGGGATCTTCTATTACACGGCCCGTGGCCTCAATTGGGACCTGTACGGTCACTCCGCGGCCAACGCGGGTAATCCGGCGTGCGTGCCGGATGCGAACGGCTATTACACGACGGCCAGTCCGACGAGCCCGCCGGTTCAACACCCAACCTATACGGGCACGACGTTGACCGGCGGTCCCGCGAACTATTTTGAATGGTGCGCGGATCACAACCATCCGCTCGAGACGAAGCCCGTCGGTCAGGTCGGTTCCGGGGGCCCCGTGACACTGCCCGATCCCCTCATTCTGACCAACGGGCTCTGGTACAACGGCACACCCTATCTCGGACCGGATGCGGTCACTCGATCCAGAGGTCCGACACCGCTGCCGCCCGGCGGTGCTCTGCAGAATCCGCCCGCCGAGGCTGGCATCGCGTTCATGTGGCACTCCCACAACGAGCGTGAGATCACTACCAACGATGTTTTCCCAGGCGGCATGCTGATGATGATGCTCGTCGATCCATGGGTCTGGTACATCGACGAGACGCTGTGAGACCCGAGGAGAGCGCAAATGCGAGATAACAAAAACACTCTGGGCGCAGCGATCGTGGCAGCCGTCTTCTTTTTCGGGGCGGCAGCTGTCCAGGCGCAATCAGTCACCCTGACCGCGACAAAACAGAGTACGACGCTCCCTGACGGCAACACCGTGCCGATGTGGGGTTGGGTCTGCGGCAGCGGCGCAGCCGCCGCAGCGGGCGGCGTAACCTGTACTGCGGCAAGCGGCAGCGCGCAAACTGGCGGTACCACGTGGCAGCCGCCCGTGATCACCGTCCCTGCCGGGTCGGGGCTCACTGTTACCCTCAACAACGCTCTGCCGATCGAGACTTCGCTCACGATCATAGGTCAAATAGGCACAGGTGCCGCTAGTACCGGCGTAGGCAACCCGGTGCGCGAGGGCGCTCCACGCGTCCATAACACGCAAACCAGCACGACCTGGCCGACTGTCACCAGTACCGCGACCAACCCGTCTCTCGTTCCGTTCACCCCGCCTGCGCAGGCGCAACGAACCCGGTCCTTCACACAGGAGGCACCGGCGGGAACCAACACGGCCCCGGGCAGCGTGGTATATCAGTGGACTCAACTGCAGCCGGGCACGTACCTCATCGAGACCGGCACGTACCCGTCAATTCAAGCGCCCATGGGTCTGTATGGGGTTCTGGTCGTCACAACCACCCCGACTCCGGCCAATACTGCCACCTCGACAGCCTTCGCGGCGGGAACGGCTTATCCGGGCCTCTCGTATGACGCCGATGCCGTGCTCCTGTTGAGCGAAATCGATCCAGTGCAGAACACCGCGGTCGATGCCGCGGTAGCAACGAACGGCTTCAGCGAGACCGCCGTATGGAACGCGACTTGCGGCGCGGCACACACCTGCTATCCGCCCGCAGTCGACTACACGCCGCTCTATTACCTCGTGAACGGCGCATCGTTCGATCCCGCATCACCCAATGTCTCCACGTTGCAGCTGCCTACGACTTTCTCTTCAGGGAACGTGCTGCTGCGGCTGGTAAACGCGGGCTTGCACGCTCACTCCCCTGCGGCAGTCGGTCTCCCGATGGCGCTCATCGCACAGGATGGCAATGTCGAGCCGGATGTCGCCGTGGCGCTCGGCCAGAATCCGCCGCTGACACCGAAGCCGAAGATTCAGAACGAAGTCTTCATGGCCGCAGGCAAGGTGTACGACGTGCTCGTGCATCCAGCAACTAATGGCACGGCGACCACGTCTCCCACCGCTTATAGCGGCGCCGCGTATCAGGTGTTTGATCGCGCCCTGGGGCTGTCCGCGAACAATCACCACGACAGCGGCATGCAGGCGTACGTGCAGATGGGTACGGTGGCTGCGGGAGCAGCCGGCGGAGTGCCGGCGACCGCCACCACTGCGGCGAATCCGGATTTCTACACGCTCGCGCCCAATCTGACGACATTCAGCGCGAATGTGCTTTCGAACGACGTGGGTATCAAGTCTGCAACGCTGGGCACAGGGCCGACCCATGGCACCCTCGTCCTGAATCCGAACGGAACATTCACCTATACGCCGACCGGATCGACCTACATCGTCTCCGACGCCTTTACGTATTTAGGGAATGGCACAGTCGGACCTGTGACAGTCACCCTGACTGTCGGTGCCGTCAGCGGCGCGCCCGTTGCGAACAGTGACGCGTATAACAGCAATGTGGCGACGCTGCTCAAGGTCGCGCGCCCCGGTGTACTCGCCAACGACACCGATCCGGCCACTCTCCCGCTCACGGCGGTACTCGATCCCTGCACCGCTGCCAATTGTTTGAGTAGCAACCAGGTCACGTTGAATGCGGACGGCTCGTTCACCGCCAATCCGGCGAGCGCGGGGACCTACACGTTCCAGTATCACGCCGTGAATTCGCAGGGTACAGCGAGCACTACCACCACTGTGACGCTCATCTTTGCATCTGGAAGCAATCTCCAGGTGTCGGTCGTCGATGCCCAGTCACAAGCGCCCATCGGCGATTACAAGTGGGTCATCGAGGAAGACACGACCTATCACACGCCTGTCGGTGCCAGCACGCCACCGCCGGCCCAGACGCTTGCAACGAGCTTCCACAAGAGCTACATGCCGGTTGTCGCAAGCGGCTGCACGGGTGAGTTCAGCTGCGGCAGCGGGCAGACGGTCTACAACCCATTGACCGGAACTCATGACTCGGTCGCAGGGCAACCCCCAACCACTCCGGACCAGGTCGCGCTCGATCCGAACAAGTATTACTACCTCTCCGTGCTGCCTGGCGATGCCGCAGATGCGTTTGTCGCAGGAGGCGGCAATCCGGTCACGGTGCAAGTAGACCTGGCTGCCGACGGCACGACCGTAACGGCGACGTTGGCGGCGGGGGCTCAGCCGGGAGTGAGCGTCGGAGACCAGATCGTCGTCGTCAGCCCGACCAGCGGCTACGGTGGGGCGTTCACGGTGACGGACGTTACGCCAACGACCTTGTCGTACGTCGTCAGTAGCGCTCCGACCGTAGCAGCCGCGAGCGGCACTTATACCCGCGGCTTTGTGCCCGCGGTGGACTGCACGTTCAAGACCGGTTCGGGCAACTGCGGCCACACCATGGGCGGCGCGCCGATCCCAGCACCGACCGCCGCCGGCCTCGCCAGCTTCGCGCCGGTCACCGTCAAGGTGGAGCCGAATCCGCTGCCTCCCTCGCAGTTGACCGTGTACGTGTTCGAAGACAACAACCCGACCAACGGCAGCATCGACGGCGTGGAGGAACAGCAGGGATTGGGTGGCTTCCAGGTCATCCTGAACGATGTCGCGGGCGCAACCGGCATCACCATCGGTCAGATGACCTACGACATGTTCAACATGCCTTTGAGCAACGCGCTGAACGGGCAGATCGATGGCGCCACGAAACTGAATTCCTGCTTCATCTCCCCGAGCAACCCAGTCGGGGTGATCCTGACTTGCCCCGAGTTCGAATACGACAATTCGAAGCAGTCCTTTACGACGGTGCGCTCGCCCCTGGCGGGCATGGCACAGATCAAGAACCTGTTTCCGAATCGCTTTGACGTGCTGGCCCATCCGGGAGCGGATCGCGAGGCGGCCGGCGAGGAGTGGCTGCAGACTTCAACTCTCGAGGGGACACACGCCAATGATGCGTTTGCGAAGGTCGGCGAGCCCGCCTACTTCCAGGAATTCGGTCCACCCGGCTGGCACTCGTTCATCGGCTTCCTCAATCCGGCGCACATCTCGGCTGTCAATGACAGTCTGAAGGGCACGCACACGGTCGCGGGCACGATCACGAACCTGCACATGTCGCGCCCGTCGGGTGAGGCTTTGTTCGACAGCCAGTCCCACGCGACGCTGGCGCAGACGCAGTGCTACGTGGGCTTGAATTCCCAGAACGGCATCGGCGCCAATGTCGCCTTCGCCAAGTGCGACCCGGATGGAAAGTTCCTGCTGACCGGCGTTCCGAGCGGACAATATGAGCTCGTAATCTGGGACCAGTGGCAGGACCAGATCATGGAGTACCAGTCGCTGGTGGTGAACGACGCCAACGTGAACATGGGCACGGTTCCGGTGTTCTCCTGGTTCCAAACGCTTTACACGCGGACGTTCATCGATAACGGCGCCGATAATCCGGGCCTCCTCCAGGTGCCCATGCAGATCCGCTTCCGCGACGGTCAGTTCTCGAACAGTGCGCTCACGGACGCGCATGGCAACGCCGTGTTCAACGAGCTGTTCCCGCTTTTCAACTGGTACGTCATGGAATCGGACAACACCCGTTTCAGGGGAACCAAGGTCCAGATCGTCAACGACTCCGGGGGCAAGGTTGACACGGCCGACGTGGCCGGCCCGGACGGCACGGTATTCCCGACCACGGGCGTCCTGAACTCGACGGAGAGCTTCTCACTCCCGGCAAATCGCCAGGTTCCCGGTGCGCAATACACGGCGGGTAAGACCGTGCGTAACGATCCGGGATCGACGGAGACTGAGGGTTTCCAAGCCTTCATCAGCCAGCCGCAGATCGTCAACTGGGGCAAGACGCCTTACCTCGGTGGCGAGAATGGCGGCATCTTCGGACACGTCGTCTATGCCTCGACGCGTCCGTTCGACGACCCGAACCTGGGTTCACAGAATCTGTGGGAGCCGCTTGTCCCGGGCGTTACGGTGAACCTGTACCAGGAGTCCACAGCCGCCGACGGTACGCAGATTCTGACCCTGGTCGACTCCAGCGTAACGACGAGCTGGGACGCGTGGGTGAGCGGGATCAATCCTGCAACCGGACAGCCGAACATGAATTGTCCGGGACAGGATCCGACCGATCCGTATTACACACAGACTCTCGGCACCGGCAACCAGTACAAGTGCTATGACGGCTTCCATAACTGGAACCAGGTGCAGCCGGCGCCGTACGACGGACGCTACCAGTTCCCGACGCAGAAGTGCCTGCCCTCCGTGTGTACCACGCCGAATCCCAACAGCACGGCGGCGGTCCCGTTGCCGAACATGCTGCCTCCCGGCAGATACGTGGCGGAGGTCGTGGTGCCGCCGGGCTTCGAGATCGTCAAGGAAGAGGACAAGAACATCCTCATCGGGGATAACTACATCGCCCCGGTCACGCAGCAGTTCGCGGGGATGGGAAACATCTACATCCTGCCGGATCAGGCGGCCATCAATTCCTACAACGCGAGCAACCCCAACAATCCGACCAATAATCTCGGCCGCACGAATCTCGGCGGCTTTAATGCGGGCGACGTGCTCGTGCAGCCGGCGCCCTGCGTAGGACGTGTGCGGGTTGTGCCGGACTTCATGAGCATCGCCCCGCAGTCCGGCCAGGCGGCGCCATTCGCCGGCGCTTCCCGGCCGCTGTGCGATCGTCGCGAAGTCGTGCTCGAGGATCAGATGCAGGCCAAGGCGGACTTCCTCGTGTTCACGCCGACCCCGAAGGCAGCCAAATTCACCGGCATCATCCTCGATGACCTCTCTTCGGAGTTCAACACGACGAAGCCGGATTTCGGTGAGAAGTTCTCGGTCCCGTTCGTTCCGGTCTCGTTCCGTGATTTCAACGGGGTGGAGATCTCGCGCATGCACGCCGATCAGTTCGGCACGTTTAACGGCCTCGTGTACTCGACGTGGGAAGTGAATCCCCCGAATCCAACCGGGTATGCGCCGAACATGATGATCACCTGCATGAACGATCCAGGCCCGGTCCTGGATACGAATCCCGCTTCATCCACTTATGGACAGATGATCACGGACCCGCTGTACAACCCGCACTACAGCAACTTCTGCTACACCAACGCCTACATGCCGGGTACGACCGATTACATGGACACCCCGGTGCTGCCGGTGGCGGCATTCGCCGCGGGTTACAACCCTGCCGACTGCGCCTATCCTGACACCACACCCGCCATTCGGCGCGTGGACGGTGACGGGCAGTTTGGCCCCTGGGCGCGCGGAGTCGGCAGCCCCGTGACGATCACCGCCCTGGGTGATGCTGCGGTACCTAACAACGCCTACGAGGGTCCTGCGGCACTCAGCGGCCTCGCGAGCAAGGCGACGATAACCCGTCACTACGGCTTTGGCGCCACCGCTGGGAGCGTGACGGTAGGCGGCGTGCCTCTGGACAACGTCAAGTGGAGCGATCTCACGATCACCGGCACGATTCCCGCCAATCTGCCCCCCTGCGCGAACAGCACGGATGGATCGCTGTGCGGTGAACTCGTGATCACGACGGCGAGCGGCAAGACGACCGTCGATACCGTGACGATGACTGTCGGCGGCAAGCCGCCCATCTATGTGAATCCGCCCTCACCTACGGTTGCGACGTCGGGCGGCCTCCCACATCCCATCCAGGAGGCCATCGACCAGGCCTCGCCGGGTGACCTGATCATGCTCAACGGCGCGGTGAATCCCAATGTGCCGGTCGTGGCGGGCGTCAATCCCTGTCTGGGCGCCGCCACGAACTGCGGTGTGGCCAACTACCCCGAGTTGGTGATCATGTGGAAGCCGGTCCGGCTGCAGGGCGTGGGCGCTGCCTCCGTGCTGATCAACGCGGCCAAATACCCGACACAGAAGCTGCAGGACTGGAGGAAGCGGATCAATGCGCTGTTCGGCCTGGACTCGCAGGGCAACACGCTGCCCGGGACTCCGCCGAGCGACCCGCTCCCTGGCCAGGAGATCACTGGAGGCATCGTCAATCTGGAGCCTTCGGTGCTCGCCACCGAGGAGGGAGCCGGCATCACTGTGCTTGCGAAGAACCAGCCGCAGACCCAGTGCGCCGGAGCCCAGGCGAGTACCAGCAACTTCCTGTGCGCCCCTGCGCGTATCGACGGAGTGAGCATCACGGGAGGCGACGCCGGCGGCGGCGTTTACGTGAACGGGTGGGCACACGGCCTGGAGGTCTCCAACAACCGCATCTACGGCAATGCCGGCACGTATACCGGTGGCATCCGCATCGGGCAGCCGTACCTGGAAGGCCTGAGCGGAACGGGGCCGTTCGGCTTCAACTCAAATGTGACCATTCACAACAATGCGATCACCGAGAACGGCACGGTGGAGGCGAATAACGGCAATGGCGGGGCCGGCGGCGGCCTGTCTGTGAACGCGGGCTCCGACAACTATGCCGTCACGAAGAACTTTGTCTGCGGCAACTTCACTCTGGGCGACGGCGGCGGCATCGGCCACCTCGGCTTGAGCCAGAACGGCCGTATCGCGCAGAACACCATCATCTTCAACCAGTCTTACAACCAGAGCTCGGCCACCTCGGGCGGCGGCCTGGTCGTCGAAGGCGAGACTGGAACGGGAACCACGCTGTCCCTCGGTACCGGCAACCTGAAGGTCGATGCCAACTTGATTGTGGGGAACCAGGCCGGCGGTGGGTTCGGCGGTGGCGTACGTTTGCAGGATGTGAATGGAACGGACGTGGCGGCCAATCCCAACACTCCGGCCCAGTGGTGGCGCGTATCGCTGACGAACAACATGATCTCGAACAACGTTGCGGGATGGGCCGGCGGCGGAGTGTCACTGGAGAACACCGCTCTGAGCTACCTCATCAACAACACGATCGTGACGAACGACAGCACGGCAACCGCGGCGGGCGCGTTCAGCACTTCCCGTATCGCGACGCAGTTCGAGCCCGCGGGCGTGGTCTCGGAGCTGCACAGTCCGGCCCTCGCGGCCGCCTTCGGCACCGGGGTACCGGCCTCGCTGAAGGGGTTCTCGAACCCGGTGCTGGAGAACAACATCATCTATCAGAACCGGTCGTTCCGATTCGAGGTGACGAGCGGACCCGGCAGCGGCGCCAATCCCGGTACACCGGCCACGACGCGATTGGTTCCGATGCTCGTGCAGAGCACGACCGGGCAATGTCCGACGGGCGCGCACGTCTGGGATCTCGGCGTGCTTGGCGAGCCGCAGAATAACCCGGCGCGGCGGTTGAGTCCGACTTACTCCATCCTCACCAGCACCGACGGCGGCTACAACGGCAATGGGACTAACAGCCAGGACAACCCGAACTTGACGCGACTGTACTGCAACGGTCCGCGAGCCAACCCGGGTATCCCGGACAGCACGCCGCCGAATCCACCGTTCACCATTCAGGTCGCGGGTACGGAGGACGAAGGCGGTAACTGGGTGGACGTGCGTTACGGACCGCTCTCGCTCAGCGACTCCGCTCTATACACGAACGCGAACGTCGCGCTGCTGCCACTGGCGGACTACCATCTGCGAGCGAACTCGCCCGCAATCGATACGGGCAGCAGCGAGCTCGCTCCGGACCATGACTTCTATGGCAACAGCCGACCGCAGGGCGAGGGTTTCGACATAGGGGGCCACGAGTTCTCGCAGCGTGGCAATAACGCTGCCGCGCTATCGTTCACACCCGCGTTTGCCAACTTCGGCGCCCAGCGTGTGAGAGCTAGCAGTGCGGCACAGACGTTCACGGTGACGAATATCGGCAACGCCAACGCCCGCTCGGTTAACGTCGGTCTTGCGGGTGCGAATGCTGGGAATTTCGCAATACAGAACAACACCTGCGGTGGCGCGCTGCAAGTCGGACGGACGTGCACAGTCACCGTCGCCTTCACTCCCTCTGCGCGCGGATTGCGGGCCGCCGTCCTGAGCGCCAGGACCAACGAGTCGGCGGTTCACGTCCAGCTCACCGGAGAGGGCAAATGACACCAGGCAGCCAATACGTGCGCACCCAGCGCGGATCCGGCGGCTCGCTGAAGTCGCTCGCGGTGGCGGCGTGGCTGTGCTACGCGGCGCTCACCGTGTCCGGAGTCACCGGGCAGCCGAACAGCAGCTCTTCCCTCAACGAGCGGGCCCACGATTACTACCGCAGTCGCTGGGGCATCGACGAGTTGAGTGTTCGCCTGGTGTCGTCGGGTGAGCTTTTGCGCCTGAGTTACCGGATAGTCGATCCCGGCAAAGCCCAGATACTGAATGACAAGCGTGCTACGCCTTACATCGTCGACGGGAAGACACAGTCATTGCTGCAGATTCCAAACATGGAAAAGGTGGGCCAGCTGCGCCAGACGGCCACGCCTGAGGCGGGGCGAGCCTACTGGATGGTGTTTTCCAACCGGCGCAAATCCGTCCGGGCTGGCGATCGCGTGGACGTCGTGATCGGCACCTTCCGCGCGAACGGACTGGTGGTGGAATAACATGATGAACGAAAGGCCTGTCTCGAGACCCGAGGCTGCAAACATGATGCGGCGAACCGCAGCGCTGGCGAGCGCGTTATGTAGCATCTTCCTGGTCGCGGACGTCGTTGCGGCGACCCCGGCCGGGTTGTCGGCGGCACAGATCCTCGAGCGCAATTCCGCGGCTCGCGGGGGCCTGGCGGCGTGGCGTTCGGTCCAGGCGATCGCCTACTCGGGGCATCTGCAGGCCGGTGGCCAGCTGAACACCGAGCTCCCGTTCACCCTGACGATGAAACGGCCGCGGAACTCGCGCTTTGAGCTGCAATTCGCGGGTCATACCGCGGTGCAGGTGTACGACGGTGCCCAAGGGTGGAAAGTGCGGCCGTTTCTGGGACGCGACGACGTCGAACCGTTCTCATCCGACGAACTGAAGTCTGCGGCAAAGAGCCAGGATCTGGATGGTGTGCTGATCGATGCGGCCGCCAAGGGCAACCGGGTTGACGTGGAGGCCACGGAGCCGGTCGAAGGGCACAGCGCATATAGATTGAAGGTGACGCTGCGAGACGGGACGACACGGCACGTCTGGGTCGATACGCAATCGTTCCTCGAGGTGAAGTTGGATGGCGAGCCGCGGCGACTCAACGGACGGATGCGCGGCGTAGCCGTCTACTGTCGCGACTACCGAGCGGTGAATGGCCTGATGATTCCCTTCGTGCTCGAGACCGCAGTGGAGGGAGTCAGAGAAACTCACAAAATGACTATCGACAAGGTCGTCCTCAATCCGGTGGTGGATGCGGGCGCCTTTTCGCGACCCGGTCCGCTGCTCGCCGCGAACACACCGGCGAGAGTACCCGGGCCCATTACGAACAAACATTGAGACGCATCGCGCTGGAGAGTTGGAGCCATGAGCATCTGGGGAACTGTGAGATCGCGCTCGCTAGTCGCTGCTACCCTCGCCGCCATGTTGTCGGCGCTCGCGAACGGCACTTGTGCCGCCGCCTCCCCGCACTATGAGCCCGAGCCCGCCAACCAGCCTGTCACGCTGCGCGGAGTGAGTCGCACGAGCGTCGAGTACAGTGTTCCCAACGTAAAACTCATCCGCGAGGACGGGAAGACAGTCACGCTGGTCAATGAGCTCGATGATGGCAGGCCGGTCGTGCTGAATTTCATCTACACGACCTGCACCGATCTGTGCCCGCTGTCGAGCCACGTTTTGTCCCAGCTGCAGCGCAAACTGGGAAGCGATCGCGACCGGGTCCATCTGGTGTCGATCTCTATCGATCCCGAGGAGGACACGCCGGACCGTCTGCTCGCCTACTCGAACAAATTCGGCGCCGGTCCTGGCTGGAATCACTACACGGGCACCGTGTCGGCCAGCATCAGGGTTCAGCGAGCATTTGATGTGTACCGCGGAGACAAAATGAGCCACGCACCTGTTACGTTACTGCGCATGGCCCCCGGAAAGCCCTGGATTCGCTTCGACGGGTTCGCCAAGGCTGACGATTTGCTCCGCGAATTTCACAGTTTGTTAGCCGCCAAGTGACGCCCGTCCTGATCTGCGCCTCCTGACTCTCGCGTGCAGTACGTGCGCCCCGCACGGCTTTTGTTAGCCCTCTTCGCTTTCACGACATGCGTTGTGGGCTTTACTTCATATGCGGCTGAGACTCAGATACAAACCCAGAGCGCGGGGGAAGCTCTATATCGAAACGGCCTGCTCCCGTCCGGGCAGCCGATGCGAGGCGAACGCGCAGATGGCGAGCCGGTGCAGGGTTCAGCAGCGGCGTGCGTCAACTGCCATCGCCGCAGCGGCCTCGGAACAACCGGGGGACGCATCGTTATTCCGGCCATTACGGGCAAGTACCTGTTTCAGCCCGGCGCCAGACCTATGCCTGAAAGCGGCGCCGCTGCGCTTGCCGTCGCCAGTGCGCGCGACCGGTACACCGATGCAACGCTCGCACGCGCCATCAGTAAGGGCATCGGACCGGACGGGCACGAGCTGAGCTATCTGATGCCGCGCTTCAAACTCGATGCAGCGAGTATGGGGACACTGATCGACTACCTGCGGGGACTGTCTACCGGTCCGGTACCCGGCGTGAGTGGCGATACGTTGCACTTTGCCACGGTAATCACGCCCGATGCCGATCCCACCCGACGGCAGGGCATGCTCGCTGTCCTGAGGGCATTCTTTGCTTCCAAGAACGAATTCTTCCGCGGCGATGCACCAGCGCTGTACGCGCAGCGAAAGATCATGTTTCGTGTAGTACGCAAGTGGCAGCTGCACGTCTGGGAACTCACCGGTCCAGCGGACACCTGGGATCCGCAGCTGCAGGAGAAACTCCGCGCGGAGCCGGTCTTTGCCCTCGTGTCAGGTCTCGCCGGTGCTGACTGGACGCCCGTACACCGATTTTGCCAACGCGAGGCGATCCCGTGCTTGCTCCCGAACGTCGATGTGCCCGTGGTAGACGAGAATGCGTTCTATCCAGTCTATTTCTCGAAAGGGGTCCTGCTCGAGGCGCAATTGGTCGCTCAACAACTGACGGCCTCTGCGGTACGGCCGCAGATCAAGCGCCTCATTCAGGTGTTCCGGACGGGCGATGCCGGCGAGGCCGCGGCACAAGCGCTACGGGACGCCCTGCCCGCCGGAGCACCGGAAACAGAAAGCCGTGCCGTAAATGGGGCGTCGGGGCGGCAAGGGCTTACGGAGGCCTTACGCGGCATCACGGAACACGATGTGCTAATGCTCTGGCTGCGTCCGGATGACCTGCAAGGCTTGCCGAGCGAACCGCCGACGGCGAGGTTAGTATTCGTATCTGGGTTGATGGGGCAGCTCGAGAACGCACCTTTGTTACCCGCATGGCGCCGGGTCGCGCAGATGGCCTACCCGTTCGATCTGCCTGAGCTGCGGCGAGTTCGCATGAACTATCCCCTCGGCTGGTTCGCAATCCGGCACATTCCGCTCGTCGCCGAGCGGACGCAGGTGGATACTTATCTCGCCTGCGTGATACTGGCTGAGGCGCTGGGCCACATGCGCGACGACTTCGTGCGCGACTACCTGGTTGAACAGTTGGAGACGATGGTGAGCTTCCGGTTGATCAACGGCTACTACCCGAGACTCGGACTTGCGCCCGGCCAGCGCTTTGCCTCCAAGGGCGGCTACATAGTCCATTTCGCCGACCCCCAGGGTAATCGAATCATTGCGGATGGAGACTGGATCGCTCCTTAGAACCGACCTGGCAATGCAAACCAACATGAGCGACGACGAGGGTACTGTCTTCCTGATCGACGACGATGCCGAAGTACGCGACTCGCTGGCTCTGCTGCTTTCGAACAAGGGCTTTCGCACCCAGCTATTCGCCGACGCCGACTCGTTCCTCAGAGCATACCTCCCGACGTGGCATGGCTGTATCCTGACGGACCTCAAAATGCCTGGGATGTCGGGCCTCGAGCTGCAAGCTGCGCTACGTGAGCGGGACATCCAGCTGCCTGTAGTGGTTCTTACCGGGTTCGGCGACGTCGCGAGCGTGCGCACAGCGCTCAAGAACGGGGCACTCGACTTTCTGGAAAAGCCCGCAGAGGACGACATACTTCTGGACGTTCTGCAGAACGCGTTACGCATCGATCGCTCACGGCGCGCCTCCATAACGGAGCGCGCCGTGGCGTCCGGGCGACTTGCCCGGCTGACTCCGCGCGAGCGGGAGATCCTCACTCTGCTCGCAGCAGGTCAACAGAATATCGACATCGCGGCGCAGCTGGGTATCAGTCCGCGCACCGTCGAAGCTCATAGGGCGCGAGTTATGGAAAAACTCGGCTGCGCCTCGCTCGCGGACCTGATCCGCGTGAGCTCGGCCGCGTCATAGATCCGCGCCAGCCGTAGGGGCTTGCCCTTACGGGCTTGCCCTGAGGGGCTTGCCCTGCGGGGGTTGCCCGAATTCTCTCGGGAATTTGCGGGTCTTAAGCTGTGTTCAGTCCAAGAGCACACGACGAACAACAACATGACTCTAGACAGCCAGCCAGGGTCGGCGCAGCCCTCGCCGGCCGATTGCCCCAGCCAACGCGTCTTTCTCATCGATTCGCAAAGTATTTTCCGTGAGGCGTTGCGGCTGATCGTGGATATGGAACCCGCCTTCGAAGTCGTCGGCGCGGCCGGAACCGCGACCGAGGCAGCGGTGCTGATCGATTCACTCAAGCCGGATGTCATCCTGACCGAATGCGCGCTGCCGGACCGAACGGGCATGGAATTCATTTCCGACCTTCACGCATGCTGGCCGCATGTGGGAATTCTCGTGCTCACGGCGCTTGGGCCAATCGCCTGCAAGGCCGCCGCCAGCAGGAGCGGGGTTCTAGGCTGTCTACCGAAGAGTTGCGGGACTGCAGAACTGTTGAGAGCGATCAGCCAGGTAGCCAGCGGGCGGAAATACATGTGCCCATCGCTCCAACCTCGGCGGGGGCGCGCCACCGAGCCAGACCTTCCGTCGAGCAGCGATTCGGTGCGCCTCACCGCCCGACAACGCCAGGTCCTACGGCACGTCGCGCTCGGCCATAAGAACATTGAAATCGGGGTGATGCTCGGGATAAGCACGAAGTCGGTGTCGAAGCACCGGACCGGACTTCGCAATGCGCTTCGCATACGGACCACCGCGGGCCTCATCCGGTACGCCGTGCGCGAGGGATTCGTAACGGAGAATTACGATGTGCCGATCGCGACACCGGCGATGCCGGCCGCCATCCCAACATAGGCAGCCTGCGGCTCTGGTGAGCCTTCAGCGGCGCTCTGCGCGCGATAAGCGCGCGTCCTCGCTCATTTGTGGCCAGCCCCGTTACGCTTTGCGATTGACCTTCCGCTTCCTCGACCGTAGGTGCTGGTCGCGCCAGTTGAGTTGGTTCGTCACCTCTCCGGCGGGCTTCAGTGACTTCCGCGGCTGCGCTCAGACCTGGCTGGCGCCCAGCCCGGGCGGGGAAGCCGCTTGCATGGGACGCGGCTCCGCCACCCGCAGGGTGCAGAGCCCGCCGATCATCATACTGGCGCCTCCCAGCACCAGCCCGAAGGCCGGCCGGTCGCCGAAGAGCGCATGTACCAGCCCGCCGAGCACGCTGGCTGCCAACATCTGCGGAATGACGATGAAGAAATTGAAGATGCCCATGTAGACGCCCATCTTCTCAGCCGGCAGGTTGTCCGAGAGGAGCGTGTAGGGTAGCGACTGGATCGACGCGGAGGCGAAGCCGACACCGGCCATGGAGAGAAAGAGCCACTCGGGGTTGCGGACCCAGGCGAACGAGGCGAGCCCGAGCCCGCCGGCGACCAGGTTCAGGAGATGGCTCCAGCGCGGGCCGAGCAGCCGGACCATGAGCGGGATGACCACTGCGCCCACGATGAGAAAGCAGTTGGCGGCGGCAAGGAGCACCCCCGCCCAATTGGCGCCCGTGTTGTAGGCGAGCGACCGGGGGTCAGTGCTGCCGTACTGCACCGAGGCCACGGTGGGTGTGGTGTAGATCCACATGGCGAAGAGCGCGAACCAGGAGAAGAACTGCACCCAGGCCAGGCGGCGCATCGGGCCCGGCATGCCATAGAGGTCGCCCATCACCTGGCGCACCATGCCGCGGCTCGCGGTCGAGCTCAGCCATGCGAAGAGCGCCCCGAACACGATCACCCCGACTGCAAGGAGGTAGAGCTCCTCCGCGAGCGAAAATCGCCGGATTGCGGCGACCCCGAGTCCGCCCGCTACCAACATGACGAGACCGAGCCGCCACGCTCTGGAGACGTCCGTGAGCGGCAGGGTCAAGCCCTTGCGGGCGAAGCCCAGCAGGCGCTCGGGCGCGTATTCGCGAGTGGTCACGACCGTCCACAGCACGGCGCAGAAGAGCACCGCGGCGCCAACATGGAATGAGATGCGCACCGTGGCGGGAATCTGACCCGCTGGCGCGACGTTCGGTACACCCAGCTTGGCCAACACCCACGGCAGTATCGACGCGAGCACGGCGCCGACCCCGATGAAGAAGCTCTGCATTGCAAAGCCGAGCGGTCGCTGAGTGTCGGGCAACTGGTCGCCGACGAAGGCTCGGAAGGGCTCCATGGAGACGTTGATGGAAGCATCCATCAGCCATAACATCAGAGCTGCCACCCATAGAATCGGCGCGTTCGGCATCCAGACCAGTGCCAGAGCCGTGAGCAGCGCCCCGCCGAGAAAATACGGCCGCCGCCGCCCGAAACGCGTCCAGGTGTGGTCGGAGGCGTAGCCGATGATCGGTTGCACGATGAGACCTGAGAGCGGCGCCGCCACCCAGAGGATGGGGATCTCCCTCAAGTTGGCGCCGAGTGTCTGGAAAATGCGGCTGACTTCGGCATTCTGCAGCGCGAAAGCGAATTGAATGCCGAGGAAGCCGACGCTCATGTTCCAGATCTGGCGGAACGAAAGCTCGGGTTTGGTGCTCATGGAGCCTCCCCCTCCGCCGCGACCGGTGCGATCCGCAGCGCGCCGATCAGCGCGCTGTTGAGGGGCCCGGTGACACCGCCGTTGGCTGGCTTTCGGTTTGCGTTGGCTTCGGCCATCGGCGCGGGTGGCGCGCCGGTGTAGTGGGAAAATTGTGCCAGGTCACTCATGTTGAATCCCTGCAGCAGCGAGAAGGTGCACGATGCGCCGGTGTCGGCCTGGAAACGAACCGTCGTAGAGGCTTGCCAGCCCTCACTGTGAGGCATCACTACGGGCAGCACCTGGCGGCGGCTGCCGGTGCAGCGAACCTCGAGTCGCTTGACCGCCGCGGTGATGCCGGTGTTGATCGGTCCATGGCGGTTGGCGTAGTCGAGCCAGGCGAGGTACTCGCCGCGGCGCGATGCGGTCCAGTGTCTCGGCCAGGGACCGTCTATCTGGGCCACCGGTCCGACGTCGGATGCGGCGCGGAGCCGCGGCTCGGCCGATGTCGTGTCCGGATACATCGCCGCCATCGTGGGCGGCGGGCCGACTTGGGCCGGGGCAGCCACGAGCTGTATTTCGGTCGTATCGCCCTGGTGTTTGATGCTTCCGGCCACCAACAGTGGGCCATCGCCTCTGGTCGGACGATCGAGAACTACCTCGCGCCCGTCGAGCTCCAGGCTGATCCGGTTCGCGGTGCCAAACAACATCGGTGCCAGCGATGCCGGAAGCTCCGGTTCGATGCGGCCGTCGTCCTCGAGTCCGAATACGCCACGCAGAACCATGTCCACGTAGGCCGCGACGGACCAGAGTTGCCGTGGCGAATCGACCACGGGTCCACCGAGCATGCCGGGCTCGTGCGTCGACTGCGAGAGCAGCGAATAATTCTCCATGTTGGACGCGTTGAGCGCCGCCCCGCGCATCATGGACTGGACCTCCTGCGCGATCAGCGAGGGATCGCCGACTTGCCGGGCAGCCCGCAGGGTGTACTCACTCACGAACGGCCAGATTGCCCCGTTATGGTAGATCGGCTGATCGCGCCGCTCCGGCCAGATCACGGGGCTTCCCGCGGGCCATGCGGGATAATGCTCCAGTGACTCCATCGCTCGCCGAGAGTCTGCTACACCGCTCGTGATTGCAAGATCCAGCCCGAGGAGGTCGTATGCATCGAAGGGCTCGGGATCGGTGGGTCCACCGATGTAGCTCATGTAGAGACCGCGGTCCGGCCGCCAGAAGCGGGCGTTGATCGCTTGTCTGAGCGCCGCGGCCTGGCGCAGGTAGCGCGCCGCGGCAGCCTGCTGCCCGCGCTGCTGTGCCATCTCGGCAGCCAGCTGCAGAGCCTGGTAGTACAGCACGTTGGTCGAGAGCGCGAACGATTGAGCGATGAATACAACGTTGTGCGCGGTCCAGGCGGGGTAAGACTGCTCGCGCCAGTCGAGGAAGGACGTCTCCCCGCGATACAACCCGATCCGCGAATCGAAGACATAGCGCCGGTCCTGGGCGAGTGTGTCGGTCAGAGCCTGATATACGGTATCAGCAAAGGCGCGATCCTCGAGCAGATGGCGCGCACCGAGGAACCACACGACGCGGTCAGTGCTGATCGGCCAACTGCCTCCGGAACCCGTATCCTGCATCACGTACAGCCCGGGTGGCGCGGGACCCGCACGCGGCGAGATCTTGAAGAGAAGCGAAGCGCGTGCGCGGGCCGGGTCGAGCCGCCACAGGCCGAGGTCGATGGAGTAGGAAACATCACGGGTCCAGACAAACGGCCACTTCTGGCCCGCGATGAAACAGCGGCAACGGATCGGCTGCCCATGATCGAATGCAGCGTCGGTGATGGCGTCGACCGAATCCTCGTTCAGGTCCTCCTGCGCCATCGCAAAGAGCGCGTCGAAGAGCGGGCTCGCAGTCCGCACGCGCCAGCGCTGGGTTGCAATCACCCGCTCGCCGACCGGCGAATGAAGCACGTACTTCCCGTCGAGCTGCACGCTTACACGCGCTTCCTGGCCGCGCCAGCTGAGGCTATCGAGCCAGGCCACCGCGGACGGCTGCGATGGCGCCGGCGAGAGCGGGTCCTCCGAGGCTCCAGCGTGCTTCGTCGTCGCGACAAGCAGCGCGCAAGCCGCGACCACCCCGACTACTGTGTCGAGGCGGCCGCGGCGGTCCGTGTGTGCCTGCCGCAATCCCTACTGCTCGAGAATCGCGCCGTAGTGTCCTTGGACAGTCAAGGTGATATTCCCGTTGATGACCTGATAGGTAGTGTTCGTGAGCAGATCGGTCACCCACGTTCCATTGACCATGCTCAACTGCCACGCGGGGATCGTCACCGTTTCCGTGTTGGCGGTGTTATTGAGCACCACTGCGATCCGGTGATTGGCATCCCACCGTCCGAATGCGTAGATGTGGTTGGTCGTGTCAACCAACAGGGTCTTGTATGAGCCGGTCCGCAGCTGCGGATACGTGTTGCGGATCGAGATCAGATTCTTCGTCAGCGCCACGGCGGTGTTGCTGGTGGTTGCCTGTGTCCAGTCGAAGGTGCGGCGGTTGTCCGGGTCGTTGCCGCCCTGCTCGCCGTACTCGTCCCCATAATATATGGTGGGTGTGCCGATGTAGGTGAACTGGAAGATGAGCCCGAGATAGGTCTTCCAAATGTCAGCGCCGCACCGCGTCGCGAACCGCTCCGTGTCGTGCGAGCCTAGCTCGAGGGTCGAGGTCTCCTGCGCGTTGATCGGAAGGTCCGCGCGGGTGCCGAGCAGCCAGCTATCGAGCGAGGCCTCGTTGATCGAGCCGGAGTTGCCATGATAGTCCACGCCGCAGATCCACTCCGACACCGGCTGGGTGAAGCCGTTGTAGTTCATGACTCCGTCCCACTCCTTGCCGTCAGCGAGCCAGGCGGAGGGGTCACCCCAGTACTCGCCGAGGATGTCGGCATTGGAGTTGACGGATTTCACCGCCGTGCGCATCTCCTGCGTGATCTGGTGGTTGGTGGCATCGGTGCCGCCGTTGCCACCCGAATCGAACGCCTGCGGAAAATCCAGACGCCAGCCGTCGATGCTATAGGGAGAGGAGAGGTAGGTCTTCATGATTGAAGAGGCGCTGCCGTAGATCTGGTTGCGTACCGCCGAGCCGCTCGCACCGTAATCGAACTTAGGCATCCCGCCGAAGCCGAAGAAGTCGGAGTACGCGGTGGGCCACGTCTGGAAGGTGTAGTAGCCGTAATAGGGGCTCGACTGCGACTGGTAGGCGCCCAGGAAGGAGCAGCTGAGGGAGCCGTAGAGCTGCTTGTCGAACCAGCAGTTGGTGTCGCCACTGTGGTTGAACACGCCGTCGAGGATGATGTAGCCCTTCGGACCGTTGGTGCTGCTGTGGATGTCGGTGATCAGCGTCTGCAAGTTGGAACTCGTGCCGAACGCGGGATCAATGGTGTAATAGTCCTGCGTGTCGTACTTGTGGACGGTGGGGGAGCGGAAGATGGGATTGAGATAAATGATGTCCGCGCCCAACGTCTGCTTGATGTAACTCAGCTTCTGGTCGATACCTGCCAGATCACCGCCGAAGAACACCTCGCTGTTGCAGTTGGTGGGGTCTGCGGTGGATAAGACGCTCGTGCCCCACGCGTGCTGCTCGGTCGCGCAGCCGCCGTATGTAAACGCTCCGTTGGTGATGTCGTTGGCCGAGTTTCCATTATAGAAGCGATCGGGGAAGATCTGGTACACCACCCCGTTCTTCATCCAATCCGGCGTCTTGAAGCCCGGGATGACAAAGAAGTCGCCCGAAGAGGGCTCGGAGGATGTGATGCCGGCGGCGTTGAGCCAGGCGGTGGCCGTGCCGTCATTGATCTGGAAGCGGTAGTACTTCTCCGAGGAGCTGGCGGGAATGGTGCCCGACCAGTAGTCGAACGTTCCTGTCGGATCGTTGGCTACCCAGACCATCGATACCCAATTGAAAGCGCTGGTAGCCGTATCGTAGTACTTGACGTTAGCGCTGGTGATATCTGACTTGCACGTGCGCAGTGTCACAGTTACCGAAGTCGTTGCGGTGGGCTCCGGATTGCTGTCGTACATCGGTCCCTGGTCGGAGAACAGGTAGTTCCAATTCACGTTGTTGTCGGCTGAGCAGGCCTGCGCGCGGCCGGCGCCGCACAGCAGCGCTCCGCCCAGCAGGATGCAGATGAGTAAGGGCGTTCCATGCAGCCACCGGCTGCTTTGTTGCTCGTGTTGACGAATCATCGGTTGATACCTCCGTTTTGCCTTCCTTCGCTCTCCCGCCCGGTCGTCTTGGTTGGGCACAGGCCGCTCCATGCGGCGGCTTATCTCCGGTGCGCATGCCCGTCCCGGACCCCCGGACCGGCCGCATGCGGCGCTTCATTCGTGGCCACGGCTGTGAGGGCTACGGTCCTCCAACGCGAATACGCGATCCCAACACGCAAGGCTTCTTCGTCCAGGCTCTTAGCGCAGAATGCGACGCGGCTCGCTGTCTTTGCAACAGTCCGCATACGTATTCAGCGCGTTAGGATTCCGTTGCAGCACGGCGAGCCTCGGCGGCTCGGTCGCGCTTCTCACTGCGCCAGAATGACACCGTAGTGTCCGGCCACCCTCACTGTGACGTTACCGCCGCTCACGGTATAGGTATTTCCCGTCAGCAGATCGCTCACGGTCGTGCCGTTCGGCATGCTCAGCTGCCACACCGGCACGGTCACCGTGTGGTCAGCGCTGTCGTTAC
>DATMQL010000434.1:0-4563 GCA_035566815.1 Steroidobacteraceae bacterium
CTCGCGCAATGTCTCTCGCGAGTTATAGCCATGCAGCCAACGGTGCTCGCCGTGTTCGGCAGCGCCGGCAAGTTCGTCCACCTCCGCTGCAGCTTCACCCTGCCGGCTGCGCGCTGTCAGAGCGCGGTCGAAGGCGTCGAGAATCCGCGGGATGTGGTCAATGAACTGCGCGCGAGCCAGAGACGAGGCGGCCCCTACTCCCGGGTCGTCCGCGACCTTGCGATGCCACTGAGTAAGGATCTGGGGGCGGCGCGCCTTGAGATGAGCGGCGACGCGCGCGAATTCGCTGAGCGGGGCGGTGGACATGGCCGAGCAGGCAGTCTGGAGCGTAAGGCGATTGCTTCGCACAATCACTTTAAAACGGCCCACAGGCAAGCGGGGACGTCGGCCCGGCGGCGCTGCAATTCAGTGAGGCCCGGGGCGTTGCCCCGGGCCGATGAATCAAAGCTTAACGATGGGCCCAATGGCCCCCGGCCAGGTGCCACCCATCGCGCTCACGCACCCAGTGATGCGGCTCCCAACGGTAGCCGGCGCGCGGAGCCTCCCAGTGACCACCCACCCAGACGTGCCGACCGCCGACCCAGTTCCAGTATCCGCCCGCCCAGACATAGCCGGGATAGGGAGCAACTCCGTAGGTCTCCACCACCGGCGCAGGAGGCGCTACCGCGACCGCGCCGCCGACATAGTACCCGCGTGCCGGATAGACCACACACGCACTGAGCGTCACGGATAGTGCCGTTACGATCGCCGCATTTCGCACAAAAACGCGCAGGTTGCGCATAGTTTTCCTCGCCATGTTGCAGTCAGCCGCCGTGCGCGGCTCCCGAAGAATAAGAACGCGGCAACTGTTGGATGGTGCACAAAGTCCCCCTTTGCGGACAACCCACTCCACCGGTATCGGGTCAGCGGCCGTTCAGGGTGGCAGGAGTTCGACTGATGGCGCCAGGTCGGTACAATCGGCGCCCATGATCCTGCTGCGAGAAGCCGAATACGTTACGGTCCCATGGAAGAACGGAGGTGGCCTGACCAGGGAGATCCTCAAGGTCCCCGCGGATGCCACCGCTTTCGACTGGCGGTTGAGCCTGGCGACTGTCGAGCAACCTGGTCCCTTCTCGACGTTCGAGGACTACGACCGCACGCTCGTCCTGGTCCGCGGAGCCGGCGTGGAACTCGATTTCGGGGCATACGGCCGAGCCGTACTGCGCGCGCCGGGACAGTTGGCCGCATTCGACGGCAGCTGGGCAACGAGCTGCACTCTGCTCGACGGTCCCTCCAGCGACCTGAACCTGATCGTGTCCAAAACGCGAGCTGAGGCCCGCGCCCGCCTCGTCCGGGTTGCGACGCCCGAGATCATCCAGACCGCGGGCTGGGAAGAAACACTGATCTGTTGTATTGCCGGGGCCGCGCAGATCGAGAATGCCGCCGGTGAGATCGCGACGCTGTCGGGCGCGGATGTGGCGCGCTGCAGTCCCGATGATGGCGTCCTGACCTGCGCGCCGGATGGCACGACCCCCGTCCTTTTGTTCATTGCCGCGTTGCGCCACCCGGGGAACACCGGCCGGAAGCCGATTTCCTGACTTAGCTGCGCTGCTTACGCCTGAGCGAGGTTCGTTCGCAGGCGAGGTATTTCCAACAACGAGCTGAGGAGCGAGAACGCCTCCTCGGCAGGCATCGGCGGCGCGACCAGGTATCCCTGGATGGTGCTGCAGTGTTCCTGTGTGAGGAACTGACGCTGCTCCTGGGTTTCAACACCCTCGGCCACGACCTCGAGGCCGAGGGCCAGGCCCAGGGCGATCGCCGCACGGCAAAGCGCGGCATCGTGAGGGTCGGCGGTACAGTCTTCGACGAGCGACCGATCGATCTTCACACAGTCCACGTTCAGCAGCTTCAGACGCGCCAGCGAAGAGTGGCCGGTGCCGAAGTCATCAACAGCCAACGAGACACCCAACGCCCGCAGACGCGCCAGGTGGCGGGCCGCAAGCTCCGGGGACCTCATCGCCACCGTCTCGGTGATCTCGAGCTCCAGTAAGTCAGCGGGCAGCCGCGCGGCATCCAGTGCCGCGGCCACACGCTCGGGCAGTTCCTCCCGCGCGAACTGAATCGGTGACAGGTTCACCGACACCCGCAGCGACGCGCCGCCCCGGTCGAGCCAGGCGCGCAAATCGTAACAGGCCCGGCTCAACACCCATTGGCCGATCGACTCGATGAGTCCCGTTTCCTCCGCGATGGGAATGAACAGGCCCGGCAGCACCAGGCCGCGCGTGGGATGGTTCCAACGCAGCAGCGCTTCGACGGCGGTCGGGTAGCCCGTGACCGTATCGATGCGCGGCTGGTAGTAGATCTCGAGCTCGTTGCGCTCCAGGGCATCGCGCAACTCGACTTCGATCAACAGCCGGTCCGTGCCCGGGCGCATGGCGTTCTCGAACAGTCGATACGAATCACCGCCGTTCGCCTTGGCAGTGTACATCGCGAGGTCCGCATGCTTGAGAAGCGTCGATCCGTCGGTGCCGTCCTTCGGGAAACGGCTGATGCCCATGCTGCAGGTGGTGTACACGGTTCGGCCCGACAGCCGGAAATTCCCGCGCAGTTGCCGGAACAGCTTCTGGACGGCCGCAATGACATGTGCCTCATCCGGGAGGTCATCGAGCACCAACACGAACTCGTCACCCCCGAGCCTGGCGACGACGTCGCAGGCGCGCACGGTGGAGCGCAGCCGGCGCGCGATCTCGACGAGCAACTCGTCGCCCACATCATGGCCGAGCGTGTCGTTGACATACTTGAAACGGTCGAGGTCGATCATGAGCACCGCGAGCGAGACACTCGTGCGGTAAGAGGCCTGCAGCATCTCGTCCAGCTTCGAGCGCAGGCCGAGGCGATTCTCCAGGCCCGTCAATCCATCGTGGTAAGCGAGGAATGAGATGCGCTGCTCTGACACCTTGCTGGCAGTTACGTCAGCTACATAGCCATTCCAGACCGTGCTGCCGTCTTCGTCTCTGCGTGGTAGGGCGTCGCCCGCCGCCCAGGTCAGCGAGCCATCGGGATGCACGACGCGGTGCTCGAGATGCCACGGTGTAAGAGTCTGCTCTGACTGTCGCATCATCGCCTGGACCCGCTCGCGATCCTGCCGGTGGGTGACGTTGAGCAGGGCTCCACCGTCACTCATCAACACCTCGGGCCCCAACCCATACACGGCGCGCACTCCAGGGCTGACATAAAGGAACTCGCCCTTGCCCTCCCGCGTCTGACGCCACTGAAAGATCATGCCCGGCACGTTTTCAGCGATGAGCGCCAACTGGTTCTCGTTACGTCGCAACGCCTCGCGCTTCAACACTTCATTGGTGACATCGGCGTGTATGCAGACCCAGCCCTTCAGCTTGCCTTCTGCATCGAGCATGGGACGTGCATCGGTGTCCAGCCACCATTCGTGGCCGTCCTTGCTGCGCACGAGAATCTCGAAGCGCAAGCCACGCCCGGCATCGAAGCTTTCACGAATGCGTTGTCTGGTCTCGGGATCGGAGCTCTCGAAGTGCAACAGCTCGCTGGGCCTGCGCCCGAGGTACTCCTCCGGACTGTAGCCGGTGAGCTGGCTGAAAGCGGCGTTTGCCCAGACGATGCCGCGCTGGGGGTCGTTGAGAGTGACTCCGTAACCGGTGACCTGCGCCACCATGGACAGCCATGCGCCGGCCGTCTCGGGAGTGATGTCGCCCAGCGGCGCCGTCGGCATTTCGCTTTTCATTGCCGTCAGTGTGAGCCTTGGGACCCCAGGTAGCATGACCCGATCGGCATGCGGCATGCGACGCCCGTCACAGGTCGAGCGGCAGGGCAATATGTTGCGCTGCACCGTGTGACGGGATGCTCAATTGCGCCTCGATCAGGGTCAGGCGCTTGCAATAGTGGTTGATCACCAGCCCGGTCGATATTCCGATTTCGCCCTGGAGTTGCAGCGCCTGTTGCCCCGCCAAACGCGCGGCCTTGCCGACGCAGCCCTTCCCCGCCGACAAGGCCCGGTGGCGCTCGGAACGGTCGCGTTCCCGGCAACGGGCGGTCGCCAGGTAGCTCATGGATTTTGCCTGCATCACCACCAGGAACAGGTCGAACTGCTGGCGGGTGTTGAGATAACGGAGCATACGCTCGCTCAGGGCCTCGATCACACCGACCGCTTCGGCGCAGAGCGCCGCCGTTGCGCGGTCCACCGCCTGTTCCAGGGCGGTCAGCGCCACTCCGGGCGCCCCGAGCCGAGCGGCAGTCGGCACCTGGACATTGTCGAGGACAACATCGGCCGCGGAACGGCCATCCCGGGTACGGTATGCCGTTGTTTTGACACCAGGGGCCTCAGGCCCCACCATGAACAACGACAGGCCGCCGGCCGCTTCGTCGCGCGCGGACACAATCAACATGTCAGCGACCGGAGCGTCCAGCACCACCGCCTTGCTGCCGTTCAGGAAATAGAAACCCTTGCCTCGTCGGGCAGTCGTGCCCACGTGATCGAGTACATAGCGGGCGCCGGCCTCATGGTGAGCCAATGCACTGCGCAGACAGCCAGTGGCTATTTTCGGCAACAGG
>DATMQL010000435.1:0-17434 GCA_035566815.1 Steroidobacteraceae bacterium
GGTGGGCGTCTTGTCGTAGCCGCCTTCATCGCGGACGTACCCCGCAAGAGAGCGGTACACGTCGTCGACCAGTTTCCCGAGGCTGTCGGGAATCCTTTCGTAGTAGTGACGTACGCCGTTCTCGTCCAGGGGGTGCACCCAGTGGTTTTCGTTCATCTCCTTCCAGAACGACTCGATGCTGCACTTCGACAGGTCGGCCTCCACCTCGAAAAATCCGGTTGGAACCGCCGCCTCCAGCGCAGCCCGTCCGAGATGATGGTGGTCGGTGATGTAGAGCGTCCCCTTCGGCCCGACCACAGCCGGCATGGGGTGCGCTTTCATGAAACTCTGCCGGTCCGACGCGCTCAGGGCAGCCAGGTGCTTTCTTTTGTCCTGGACCACGATCAGGCCGACCGTCAACTGGGTGGGGTGCAGATCCTTGAGGGAGGCTTCTTGAATCTTGGTCATCGACTGTTCCTCTGATTAGCGGCAAAGCGTAGCAAGCCGGCTGCCTTCCGAAGGAACAAGGGGAGCGGAGCGTTCCGCTCCCCTTTGGGAGGATCAGGCGTTGGCCGCGGCCTTCGCCTTGGCGACCTCGGCGATGACCTCATCGGCCACCATCTTCGGTACCGGCTCGTAGTGCGAGAACTCCATCGTGTATGACGCGCGGCCGCTCGTCATGCCGCGCAGCTGCCCGATGTAGCCGAACATTTCCGACAGCGGCACGGTGGCCACCACGGCGATGTTGGTTCCGCGCTCCAACTGCTCCTGGATCATGCCGCGGCGGCGGTTGATGTCACCGATGACGTCACCCAGATGGTCTCCCGGGGTCACCGTCTCGACCTTCATCACCGGCTCGAGCAGGATGGGCGCAGCCTTGCGGATGCCTTCGCGGAACGCCGCCTTGGCCGCGATTTCGAAGGTCAGCGCGTTCGAATCCACGTCGTGGTAGCTGCCGTCCGTGAGTGTCGCCTTGAAGTCCACCGTCGGATAGTGGGCGAGCACACCGTCTTCCTTCTGGATGCGCAGGCCTTTCTCCACCGCCGGAACAAACTCACGCGGCACGGAGCCGCCGACCGTCTCGTCCTCGAACTCGAAGCCGGCGCTGCGCGGGAGCGGCTCGAAGGTGATCCACACTTCCGCGAACTGGCCCGAGCCGCCGGTCTGCTTCTTGTGGATGTACTGCTCTTCGATCTTCTTCGTGATGGTCTCGCGATACGCCACCTGCGGCTCGCCCATAATGCCTTCCACACCGAACTCGGTGCGCATACGGTCCAGGGTGACCTCCAGATGCAGCTCGCCCATGCCGCGCAGAATGGTCTGGCCGGTTTCACGGTCGGTTTCCAGGTGCAGCGAGGGATCGGCGCGCACCATCTTGCCGAGCGCGGCGCTGAACTTCTCCTGTTCGGTCTTGAGCTTCGATTTTACCGATACGCTGATGACGGGGTCGGGGAAGCGCATGCGCTCGAGCACTACCGGGTTAGCGGCGTCACACAGCGTATCGCCGGTCTCGGTATCCGCCAGGGACACGAGGGCGATGATGTCACCGGCACGGGCTTCCTCGATGGGGTTAGCTTCTTTCGCGAACATTTCGACCATGCGGCCGATCTTCTCGCGCTTACCGCGCGTGGAGTTTTGTATCGATGCGCCCTTGGTCAACACGCCCGAATACACACGGACGAAGGTGAGCGCGCCGTAGTTGTCATTGATGACTTTGAACGCCAACGCCGAGAACGGCTCGTCGTCGGTGGACTTGCGCTCGCCGATGACCTCGCCGTCGGCATCGACGGTCTTGATGGCCTCGACGTCGGTCGGAGCCGGGAGGTAATCGACAACGGCATCGAGAACCTGTTGCACGCCCTTGTTCTTGTAGGACGAGCCGCACAGGACCAGGGTGAAAGCAGAGGTGACGGTACCTTTGCGGAGGCACTTACGCAGCACCTCGGCCGACGGGGCTTTGCCATCCTCCAAATAGGCTTCCATGGCCGCATCGTCCTGCTCGAGACAGGTGTCGATCAGCTCGGTGCGGTACTTCTCGACATCGGCCAGGATCTGGCGATCGGCCGGCACGGTGATACCGAGCTTGTCCGCGAGATCGGGCGTGACGTCGAGGCTCTGCCACTCGGCATCCTTGTCATCCGAATCCCACACGAGCGCCTTCATGGTGACCAGGTCGACCATGCCCTTGAAGTTGTCTTCCGAGCCGATCGGGAGCTGGATCGGCAGCGGGCGGGCGCCGAGGCGCTTCTTGATCATGTCCACACAGCGCAGAAAGTTCGCGCCGCTGCGGTCCATCTTGTTCACGTAGCAAATGCGCGGCACGTTGTAGTTGTCGGCGAGGCGCCAGTTGGTCTCCGACTGCGGCTCAACACCGGCTACACCGTCGAATACGACGACGGCACCGTCGAGCACGCGCAGCGAGCGATTGACTTCGATGGTGAAGTCGACGTGCCCGGGGGTGTCGATGAGATTGATCTTCTTGTCGCGCCAGAATGCGGACACCGCGGCGCTCTGAATCGTAATGCCACGCTTCTGCTCCTGCTCGAGGTAGTCAGTGGTGGTGGACGTCTTCAGGTCCTTGGTGTCATGAATGTCGATGATGGTGTGCTTACGCCCCGTGTAATAGAGAATCCGCTCGGTCGTCGTCGTCTTGCCGGCGTCGACGTGGGCGATGATCCCGATATTGCGGATGTCAGCGAGAGCAGTTGTGCGGGGCATAGCAGAGTTTCCGTGACTGGGTTCGTAGGTCAGATTGAGTGGGGGGCAAAGAGCCCGGCATTTTAGCCGAACTCATTCTCTCGAACGAGAGACAATCCTCAACAAATTCGGGTACTTAGACGATGGTGGGGCGCTACGGCCCCGGATTGCGTCGCCAGGCGGGGGCTTGGCAGGGGAAAATCCCCGGCAAAACGCACCCGAGGGGACGATTCGCGGTACCGGCTAAGTTCGCTCGGTACCGCGTTATCGAGGCGGGAGACCCAGGATTCAATGGGGCGGGTGAATCACTCGGCGGTGGACGGATCGATGATGCCGAACACCTGGGAAATCCTGTTTGCGGGAAAGCCTCCCAGTTCCGCATGGCGTCGGACCAGCGATTCGTCCGTGGCGTGGTAGATGCAATAGACCTTGTCGCCAGTGACGTAGCTGTGGACCCACTGCACGCTGGGACCCATGCTGCTCAACACCCCACACGATTTTCTCGAAATGGTCTTCAGCTCGGCGGCCGTCAATTTGCCGGCCCCGGGGATTTCGCGCTCAATGACGAACTTCGGCATGATAGCTCTCCTGTTACGCAGGTTGCGTGCTCGCTGTCTGGCCGGGGCGCCTCTCGCGAGGCACACCTCGCACCCCCTCGCGGGCTGCTGGGAAAGAGTTTCCCGCGCGGCTCACCCAGCGTCTTGAAAACGGAATGAAATTCTTCTGAAAGGGCCGCCCGAGGCACGGGGCGCCCCCATCGGTTACAATTGGTAACCGATTGGTGGGGCGCCGAGCCACACGGGTCAATTGTTGCGGGCGAACTTGCCCTTGATCGGCATATCGGGGGGGACGATCCCGCGAGCTGCCGCGTACTCGGTCACAGCAGGGCGATTGATTCGCGCAACCGCGACGCTGATAGCGCCGTGCACGCAGCTCTTATAACGCCCGAGGTATGCCAGCGAGCGGCTCGTCCCGAAGTCGTTGCAAACGAATGCGGCGGCGGCCCGGATCCGCTGATAAAGGGTCGCGGCGCCGGGTGTGTTGTTGATGTCGAGATCTTCGAAGTGCACTGTGACGGAGCGCGGTTCGAGGATGCTGTCCGCCCATACGGACGTGCAGACACCGCAGGCGGCGATGGCGGTGGCAGCGAGTGTGGTCAAGCTCTTCATGTTAGTCTCCCGGCGGGTTGGCAACCCATGTTTGGATGTTGATTCGAATAGTGATCTGGCGAGGTGTAAGATCGCGCGCCCGCACCTGTTGGGTCTTGAACGCCGCGTGAATTGCGCCTGAAACGTCGCTGCAGCGGCGCCCAAAGCCGCCCGGGGCGGTGAAAATCAAATGAAGCGCTTCACGGACGCGCGCAGCGGAGGGGATGCGTGGACTCGATACGCGTCGGGGATTTCGAGCTCTATCCGTCGGAACGGGTGCTTTCCAGCGAAGGCAGGCCCGTCGAGCTCGGCGCGCGCGCGTTCGATATGTTGCTCGTGCTGGTGGAAAATCCCGGCCGCCTGGTCACCAAGGCCACCCTGCTGGATCGTGTGTGGCCGAAGGTCATTGTCGATGAAAACAACCTGCCGGCCCAGATCGCCAGCCTCAGGCGGGTGCTGGGCGCGGAGGCGATCCGAACCGTTCCCGGCTTCGGCTATCGGTTGGAATTGCAGGTCTCGCGGCCGGAGGCGGGGGATACGGTAGCGGATGCGTCCGGCGCCACGACGTCACTCGGGGCGACGCCAACATCTGCGGCGCCCGTGCCGGAAGACGTAGCCGTATCAACATCGCCGTTTGTTGCGGCAGACGACCCGCGGGAACACGGGCCGCGACTCTCCGTCCCACGGCGTACCTGGCCTAATCGCCTCGGGCCCCTGGTGGGTCGTGATGACGAGGTTCGGGACGTACAGGCCACGCTCTGTCGCTCGTGTCTCGTGACCGTCGTCGGTGTCGCGGGCGTTGGGAAAACCCGGCTTGCCCAGGAGATTCTCGCGCGCGCGGCCGAGAAACCCGACGCCGCGGTCGCCTGGATTTCGCTTGGGCCGATCCGCGAACCGCAACACATCCCTTCCGCCATTGCCATCGGACTCGGACTTTCACTCCCTGACGGCGTCGATGGGTTTGCAGCGCTGTCCCAGGCACTGGAGCACGTTCCGGTGCTGTTGATTCTCGACTGTGCCGAGCACCTGGTCGACGCCCTCGCCACCCCGTTGGCGGATCTGATATCCCAGACACAAAGCGTACGGGCCCTGGTCACGAGCCAGGTGCCGCTCGGAATCGCCGGAGAGATCGTCTACCGCCTCGCGGTGCTACCGGTCCCCGATCGTTACGCTTCGCAAGAGGAAGCCGCCCGCTGCGCGGCAGTCGAGTTGTTCGCGCAACGCGCCGGAGCCGCCGACCGGAAGTTCGAGCTGTGCGCCACCAACACCCCGCTGGTTGCGGAGATCTGCCGGCGGCTCGATGGCATTCCACTGGCACTCGAGCTGGCGGCCGCCCGGGTGCCGGCGCTGGGGTTGGCCACGCTGCTCGAGCGGTTGGACGATCGATTCCGACTTCTGAAGCTCGCCGGCCGGGCGGCCGAGCCCCGCCACAACACATTGCACGCGGCGTTCGACTGGAGCTACAGCTTGCTGCCCACTGCGGAGCAACGGATCTTCAACCTGCTCGGCACCTTCACGGGAAGTTTCTCATTGAAGGCGGCGGTGACGTGTGTTGTGGACGAAGCGACCGATGCCAGTGAAGCGGTCGATCTCATAAGCCGTCTCGTCGATCGCTCGCTCGTGACCGTCCTCGCGGCCGATCCACCGCGCTACACGTTGCTCGAGACGGCGCGACACTACGCACTCGGCAGGCTGACCGCCGAGGGTGAGCTGCAGGAGGCTCGAGCGCGCATGGCGGCGGCGGTGCTGGAGCTGATCGATCTGGCCTACGAGGAGTATTGGTCACTCGATGAGGCCATCTGGTTACATCGTTATGAGCCCGATCTCGATAACGTTCGCACCGCCATCGACTGGGCGTTGGTTCACGATTCGGCGCTCGGGGTCGCGCTGTTTGGCTCCGCATGGCCCCTGTTCGTGGAGACCGATCTATACGGCGAAGGCCGAACGCGTTACTCACAGGTGCTCGCGCTCCTGTCGGATTCGTTGCCACGCATTCGCGTGGGGCGCTTCTGGGAGGCGATCGCCGCCTACGATTCCACGAGACAATGTGATCGTGCGCGCTATGCGGCGGATCTCGCGGCCGCGAAGTACTCGGAGACGAGTGACGTCCGCTCGCATTACTACGCCCTGATGCAGATCGCTTTCAGCTGGCGCGTCGATACGGCCGCGGCCCGGGCGGCGTTCGATGCGGCCCGGGTACTGGAGGACCCGGCATGGCCGCCGCGAGTGTTGACTCACGGCGCGATGACCGAAGGGGCCCTATTGATGAGTGCCGGGAAGTTGGTCGAGGCCAGGGCGGCCTACGAGCGGGCTGTGAGGCTGGCGCTGGTGACGAGTGAGCGGCAGGCGTTCGCGGCCAGTGTGAGCATGGTGGAACTCGATATCGCCTGTGGTAACACCGCCGGCGCTTTGACGCTCGGCCGGCCGTTGGCGTTGAGTCTGCGTCACCTGGGGCGGCGCGAAACCCTCTTCGAGTTGTTGGTTCTGATTTTCAGCGCGATGCTCATTAACGGGGAAATCGCGGAGGCCCGTTCCATCGGCGCCGAGTTGTTCAGGCTCGCACTGCGGATCGACACCAGCAGGCTCTATACCGCGCTCGATGCGATGGCGCTGCTTGCCTGCGAGGAGGGGCGTTACGACGCGGCCGCACGGATAGCGCTGTACGCCGACTTTACTCATGAAGGTCATGGTCTGGTGCGGCGGCGTCCGGCGGAGGAGCGAATGCGAATCGCCGTGGTCGCGACACTCGATGAGAGCCTTGGACCGCAATGGCGGACCACCTTCGACGATTCGCTGGGGCTGGTGGACGAGGAGGCGGCCTGCTCGCTCGCGCTCGGGTTTTCCGCCTAACGGCCCTCGAGTCCCGCCGAGGGCGCCCCGTTTTCTTGCATGACCCCGACTATGCAGCGAAAACCGAATAACCCATCCGCATTTTGCACCGTTATCAAAGATTGCCCCGGGGACTAGTCTCCGTGCGCTCGTAGGGCAAACGGAGAGAAGTCATGGCTGATCAGAAAGTCTGGTTCATTACTGGTGTATCGCGCGGTTTCGGCAAGGTTTTGACCGAGCACGCCCTCGCTCACGGTGACATCGTCGTCGGTACCACCCGAGACGGGAAGGCCTCTTTCAGTGGGGACACGCGCAATGTCCACCTGCTATCCCTGGAAATGACCGACCCGGCGGCAATCCGCGCCACGATCGCCAAGGCTCACGCTCTGCACGGCAGGCTCGACGTCGTGGTAAACAACGCCGGCTATGGGCTTCTCGGCTCTGTGGAAGAGGCGACGGAGGAACAGGTTACTCATCTTTTCGAAGTCAACTTCCACGGGACGCGGCGTGTAGTACAGGCGGTGTTACCATTTCTGCGTCGGCAGCGCTCCGGACATATTCTCAACATCACCTCCATAGCGGGCCTCGCGCCCGGCGCTGGCTCGGGTTTCTACGCCGCCTCGAAATTCGCGGTGGAGGGTTTCACGCAGAGTCTTGCGCAAGAAGTCGCGCCACTGGGCATCAAGGTGACCCTGGTGGAGCCGGGCGCCTTCCGCACGGATTTTCTCTCCGATCGTTCGATTCGTAACATCGCCCAGGAGATCGCGGACTACGCGCCGACGGCCGGCGCGATGCAGAGCACTCTGGCGAAAATGGCGGGCCATCAGATCGGCGATCCGCGCAGGGGCGCTGCCGCCATATTCGAGATCGTGCGCGAGCCGAAGCCGCCTTTGCACCTGCTGCTCGGCTCGGATGCGTTACGGCGCACACGGGACCAGCAGGCGCAGCTTTCCGCCGATCTGCAGCGGTGGGAGACATTGACGCTGGGTACCGATTTCCCCAAAGGCACCTGATGTCCGGCTCGATCGACTTGAGGAATGGGGCGTTCCTGTGCAGGCTACGGCTGCCACAGGGAGACAAGAATGAAACGCCCCGTTCTCGGATGGATTGCAATGCTACTGGCCTTCCTCGCCACACAGGTAGCCGCTGGCGCTGCGCCAGCGGCGGTGGGCGAACAGGTCAGGGCCTATCGCGTTGCGCATGAGAGCCAGATCCTCGAAGACTTTTTCCGGCTTCTGGCGATACCCAACGTGGCAACTCACGTCAGCGATATCGAAAAGAATGCGGCGTTCATTACCGATGCGCTGAACCAGCGCGGTTTTCGAACGCGGCTGCTGTCCGCGGGGCCGGGGACGCCGCCGGCGATTTTCGGTGAGTTGCCCTCACCGCATGCCAAGCGCACGGTGATCTTTTACGCACACTACGACGGTCAGCCGGCGGGCCAGGCGGCGTGGCGGTCGGATCCCTTCGAGCCCGTCATCCGTGCCGGCGCCGCGGCGGCGACTTCCACCGATGTCGATTGGCGGACCGCCGGCAAGATCGATCCGGAATGGCGCATCTACGCGCGCTCGGCGAGCGATGACAAAGAACCCATACAGGCGATGCTGACGGCGCTCGATGCGTTGAAGGCGGCGGGGCGGCAGCCTACGGTGAATATCAAAGTCTTCTACGAAGGTGAGGAAGAGCAGGGCTCCGGACACCTGGCCGAGATTCTCCGCGCGAATCACGAGTTGCTGACGGGAGATGTTTTTGTTCTCAGCGACGGGCCGCGTCACGCCTCCGGCCGCATGCAGGTCTTCTTCGGCGCGCGCGGCGTGTCGGCTGTTGAGTTGACGGTGTATGGACCGACCCGGCCGCTGCACAGCGGGCACTACGGTAACTGGGCGCCCAACCCGGCGGTGACCCTCACTCGCCTGTTGGCTTCGATGCGCGACGAGGAGGGCCATATCCTGATCCCGGGCTTCTCCGATGACGTTCGGCCGTTGACACCCGCGGAGAAGACGCTGCTGGCGGGCCTGCCGGATGTCGAGACCGGCTTGAAGCGGGATCTGGGACTGGGGCGCACCGAGGGCTCGGAGCGCCTGGCTGACTCCATCGCGCGGCCTGCCCTGAATATCCGCGGTTTGCGCTCTGGTGACGTTGGAGAGGGTGCTGCCAATGCCATCCCCACCGAGGCGCGGGCCTCCATTGACTTCCGCCTGGTTCCGGACCAGACGCCCGAGCGGGTGCGTGAGAGGACGGAAGCATTCCTACGGCAGCAAGGTTGGTATGTCGTGACCGAAGAGCCCGACATGGCAACACGCGCGGCTCACCCGAAGGTGATCCGGGCCGAATGGAGCCTGGATTACCCGGCTTACCGCGCCGACATGAACGCGCCCGCCGTCAAGGCGGTGGTCGCCTCGATCGGGCGGGCGACCGGTGGTCCGGTCCTGCAGATGCCGATGCTCGGGGGCAGTGTACCGATGGCCACGTTCGCCGCGGCGCTACACCTGCCCATCGTGGGTGTGCCGCTCGCCAATGCGGATAACAACCAACACGGTGCCAATGAGAACCTGCGCCTGCAGAACCTCTGGGATGGAATCGAGATCTACGCGGGGTTGTTGACAGATCTGAGTTGGTGATCAACCGAAGACGCCGTACTCCACCTGCAGAATTTCGCCCGTGTTGACATCGATCAGCAGGGCGTCCGTGTCGTCGCGGACCCACTCATACCCCGCCGGCGGTACTTCTAGCGCGAACAGCCAATAATCGGCGATCAGGTAGTTCGGTCCCCAGTAGGCCCGCGGGAGAATCTCGCCATAGCCCCAGTGGTGAGGTGCCCAGCCCGGCGGCCGGTGGTACGGTCCGATATGAAAACTGCGCGCCGCCTGAAAATTGTGATGGTAGGCGTCCTTGTCCACGTGTTCGGGCCTCTTGTCCCACCCGTTTGGCGGACCGACGCGTTGGTAGCCCCGCGGACCCTGGTGCGGTTCGCCTGGCGGACGACCTTCGGGCCCCCGTGGCCCGGGTCCGCCATGCTGCTCCGGAGGGGCCCCGCGCGCCTGTGGACCGCCATGTTCACGCTCCTGGCCGAATGCCAGGGCGCCACTGACCAGGATCAGGGCGCAAGCCACGGAAGAGCCGATTTTGAATACGGACACCACAGTGTGTCTCCTGTGAATTGTGTGGAAGGACTAGTGCGTCAGAGTCCGACGCTCGCGAGCCAGTCGGTGAAAGCCTGTTTTGCGCACGCCGCCAGTGTCGGCCCGTAGTACTGCGTGTCTTTCCGCAGCTGTTCCACGCTCGCAGTGCGGGCCGCGGCGATCTCGTTTGCATGTCCTATGAGCCATGACTCGAAATCCTCCTGCCGCACCTCGGGATGGCACTGGAACGCCAGCACAAAGCGCTCCCAGGAGAACACCTGCTGAGGGACCTGCTCCGTGGAGGCGAGCAAAGTCGCCTTGGGTGGCAGGTCGAAGGTGTCTCCGTGCCAGTGCAACATTGAAGTCTCGTTCCCACCCAATGGAGCAGCGACCGAACTCTCGCCAGCCCGCGTCAGCACCAGGGGGGACCACCCGAGCTCCTTGGGGCCGGGGAAGACGCGGGAGCCCAGGGCGTGGGCCAACATCTGCGCTCCCAGACAGATGCCAAGAACGGGCCGTCGCGTCGCCAGGCGGCGCTCGAAGAGCCGCAATTCGTCCGTGATCCACGGATAACGGTGCGCTTCGTACACGGACACCGGACCGCCGAGACCGATCACCAGCTCCGGCGTCGTGACATCGAGATCGCGCAGATTCTGGCGTCCCGCCTCGACGTAACGAATCTCGAAGCCGCGTTCGCGCAGCACCTCGGCCAGGGTGCCGCAATCTTCAAAATGAACATGCCGGAGGGCAAGAGCGAGGCGTGAGGGACTCATGAAATGAGTTTATCATCAGAAGGCGCATGGACAACTTCTACACAGCACCACCATGACCACCCTGACATCGCCACCCTTGTCGACTCTCCTGGAGCGCCTGTTTGCCGACGCCGAGGCGTCCGAAGCGGACCTTAGGCTGCAGATAGGCAATCTGTCGCCCGAGGAGCGCGCGGCTCGCATGCGCAGCATGACAGACTACCGGTCGTACTACGCTCGCGCCAAAGACATCTATCTCGCCGTCTCGCGGGAAACGGCCGTGTTGCTTTACATGCTGGCGCGTAACGCCCGGGCGCGCTCGATCGTCGAGTTTGGAACCTCCTTCGGGATCTCGACGCTGCATCTCGCCGCGGCGCTCAAGGATAATGGCGGCGGCCGTCTGATCGGCAGTGAGTTCGAGCCTTCGAAGGTGGTGCGCGCACGCGAGAATATCGCCGCCGCGGGGCTTTCTGACCTGGTGGAGATTCGTGAGGGCGACGCGCTGGAAACGTTGGCGCGCGATCTTCCCGAGAGCATCGACCTGGTGCTGCTCGACGGTGCGAAGCCGCTTTATCCGCGTGTCCTGGCGTTACTCGAACCGCGCCTGCGAGCAGGCGCGCTCATCCTGGCGGACAATGCCGATATGTGTCCGGAGTATCTGGCGGAGGTCCATGCGCCGGGTCGTGGGTACCTGTCCATACCCCTCGCGGAGGATGTTGAGTTGTCGATGAGGCTGACGGGTCCGCGGTAAGCGCGTCAACCGCGCTTGGCTTCGCGCTTCAGACGGTCCCGGAGCTCCACCATGTAACGCCGGGAGCCTGTCGTTTCGATGGTTGGATCGCGGGGTGAGGGCGGGTAGACAACGCGGTTGCGGCCGGAGTTCTTGGCGGCATAGAGTGCTGCGTCTGCGCGGCTGATCATGTCGTGCGCAGTGTCGGACGGCGATTCACACCAGGCCATGCCGATGCTGACAGTGAGCGGCACTTTGTGGTCGCTGACTTCGAAGGGGCGCTCCGCGATACATTCGCGCAGCCTTTCGATGGGGGTCGCGGCGCCGACATACGAAAGGCCCGGGAGCACGACCATCAGTTCCTCACCGCCATACCGACCGAGCCAGTCGTCCTGACGGAGCGCCGCCGCGAGGCGCTGCGCAAGGTCGCGAAGCACCTCGTCGCCGCCGTTGTGGCCGTACGTGTCGTTGACGTGTTTGAAGTGGTCGACATCTATGAGAGCCAGCGCAAGGGGTGCGCCGGTTCGTTGCGCGTGCGCCAGCTCGCGAGACAACACGTCCAGGATGGTCGCGCGATTCCATAACCCGGTGAGAGCGTCGCGAGTGGCCCGCTCGAGCAGCGCTTCGCGCTCTCTGAATTCCTTCTCGAGGGCGAGTCGCCGCGCGCGCAGCTTGTCGAGCTGGTAGCGCCAGCCGAGCGCGGCCAATAACGCGATCAGGAGTGCCACACAGGTCTCGAAGGTGAGCGTCCGCCACCAGGGCGGTAGCACTTCGAACGACATCGTTACGAGCGCCGACTTGCGCGCATGGGGCCTGTCGACCGCCATGATCTGAAGTTCGTAGTGCCCCTCGTCGAGGGCTGGCAGGTGCAACTCGGGACTGCGCGAGCCGAACCAACGGGATGACAAGCCAAGCAGACGGTAGCGAAACTCGGTCTGCGGCGAGCGCGAGAAGTTATGCGAGCTGAAACGCACGTCCAGGGCGGCATCGTCACGCCAAGGAACGGTGGTCTCGTGTTGCTGATCCAGGGTGCGCTCTCCGAGCCGCGCGCTGGCAATGCGTAAATCCATCGGACCCTGGGGATGCAGCAGTCGCTCCGGATCGCGGATGTGAGTCATGCCGAGGGCGGTGCCGATCCAGACGGAGCCGTCGGTGTCTGGCAGAAAGGAGAATGCTTCCGTGTCATTGCCGGCCAGTCCATCCTCCACGTCGAAACGCAACCAGTTCTGTCCGTCGAAGATGACGGCCCCCTGGTCTGTGTTGGCCCAGAGGCGGCCGCGCAGATCGGTGCTTAACGAATAAACACTTGCGTCCGCGAGCACCTCCGGCTTGACCCACTCGCGACGCTCGAGGTTGGGGCCTTCGGCGCGCAGTAAGCCTTTACCGAAGCTGGACGCCCAGACCGAGCCGTCCGCCATGTTGATGATGGAGGAATAGACGGCGAGGCTGCCGTCCTCGTTCGGCACCTGCAGGAAGGTCAAGTGGCCATCCGAGAGGCGGAATATGCCGCCTGTGGCCGCCACCCACAAGGTTCCATTGTGGTCCTGCGTGATGTCGTAAATGCGGGCGTCGGGGTGGGGCAGCTCGACCTTCTCCAGGTGCTCGGTCGCCGGATCGAGCCGATAGAGGCCGTCGGTGTAGCACACCACCCAACCGACACCGCTGTGGTCGAAGAAGATGATCGAGACCGTGACCTTGTTGTCCGGGAATTTCACGAGGTGCGCCCGGGTCTCATGCGGGGGCACGGTCCACAGCTCGCCGTTCCCGAGTCCCCACCAACGGGCGCCGTGCGGATCGACGTTGAGCGAAATCACCTCGACCTGGGGGAGTCCTTCGAAGGGGCAGGGCGCGACCCGACCGGCGGTCTCATCCAACACCTGGCAACCCCGTTCCGTTCCCATGAGCAGCCGGCCGTCGTGATCACGCACGATGTTCCAGACTTTCTGCGAGATAAATCCCTGCGCCCGCGTCCATGACTCGACATTGTCATACCCACGCCAGCGCCAGATGCCCAAACCCAACGGGCTCAACCAGAGGCTGCCCTCGCCATCGACCTGCGCTTTGGCGACGACGGAATCGGCGAGCCCGTTGTCAGTCGAGAATTCCTGCCAGTGAGTCCCATCCCAACGGGCGACGCCGGGAGCCGTGCGTGTCAGCAGCCGCTTGTCGGAGTCGACTGTCAGCATGGGTTCTACGACGCGCGATTCGAGCCGTGCGTGTGGAGGATCGTTCACTACGAACTGCGTAGTGCCCGGCGAGCGCATCAACAGGTGAGTCTCGCTGCGAACCCAAAGGCGACTGTCATGGTCCACCAGAAATGCGCCGTAGGCTCCCTCCGGCACACCGTCGGCGGCGCCCCAGGTGCGCAGTTTGCCGTCGGAAACACTACAAAGCTGTTTAGCGCACCCCAGCCACAACGTGCCGTTGCTCTCCGTGAAGAGGCTGACGACCTTGTTCAACTCCGGTGTGGCCTTGAGCTGGTCAGCCGGGAAGAGTGGTTGAGATTTCCACAGGAGCGCGCCGTGACCACGATGGAGCTCCAGGACGTGGCCCTTGGATCCGACTAGAACGTGATCCTCGCCCAGGAAGGCGATGGGCAAACCGTGGTCCGTGATAACCGGACCTTCCACGGTACGGACCGGTTGGAACCCTTCCGCACCTCCGACGTACAACCCGCGGTCGAGTGTGACCCACAGCCGCCCCGATGCATCCTGGGCCATGCCGCGCACGGTTTCGGAGGGCAGGCCAAGGGGAGTGTCATAGGCGACGAAGGCTGTACCGTCGAAACGAAACAGGCCGCCATCGGTACCCACCCAGAGGTCTCCTCCGGGGTCCGTGACAAGATAGCCTGCGGCGAGATTCGTTAATCCATCGCTTTGAGCGTATTGTCGGAAGCTGAATTGTTGCGCAGCAGCGTTCCCGTACCAGCCCACCAGCCCCCAGGCCAGCGAAGCCACCATCCATAGCCGACGGGAGCGTGCGCACGACGGCGATTGCGACATATCCCGATCCTAGCGACAGTACGGGATGAAGCTTGCGACCGGCTCCGCAGAAACTCTTTAGCGCTGGAAACTGGGCGGGAAATCGGCGATTTCCGTGGCCTGTGCACTCCGTAGTGTCCGTTCACGCGGGGGTAGCCACCTTCGCTGAGCCGGGCGCAATTCCGGCGTGTCCGTATCCAACTGCGGAGCAGTTCACGAATCGGCCGCGCGAGTGACGGGTTTGTTCTTGTCCTTGATCATGAAGACAACGAACTTCGCCGGCTTGGTGGCACTCGCGTTGGCCGACTGGCGATGGATGTCCGCCGGCCCTTCATGAAACGTCTGGCCCGGCCCGAGGGTCACGGGCGGCTGGCCATCGACCTGCATCAGGACGGAGCCCTCCAGTATGTACACGAAGACGTCGGCATCATGCCGATGCGGCAGGGATGCGCCCCCCGGCAGGTAGGTCACGGTCAATAGGACCACCTCTTTCCCTGGAATATCCGGCAGATCCTGGGTCAACAAGGGCTGCGCGGTACCCCTGTTTTTGTCCTGCCCGGCGGGCGGGTCCGCGGCGGTGCTGGCGCTGCTCAGCCAACAAGCCAGGAGGGCGCCTGAGGCGAGCATCGCGAGGCGGTTGCGTGTCTTCATAGCGGGTTGCCCTGGTATCAACGGTCGACGTTCTGCACGCAGAATGCGCTACTCTGAGGCACCCAAAAAGGGCCAGAAACAGGAAATTTCATGGAGCCAGTTTTCGGGCTGCCCATCAGTATTCCAGCGCGGGGTTCCGGGGAGCGGCTCCGTGCCCTGCATGGACAACTTCGCGCTGCGATTCTCGAAGGCCGCTTGCAGCCGGGACTGCGGTTACCCTCCACACGTGCGCTGGCGCACGCCTGCGGTGTTTCGCGCAATACCGCCATGGCGGCCTACGACCTGTTGTCGAGCGAGGGCTACCTGGTCGCCCGCCAGGGCGCGGGCACCTATGTAGCGAATGCTCTTCCCGACCTGACTCAACGCAAAGCCCCGGGCGAGCGTCACTCGTCCAATGACCGCCGCTTGAATACATTCTGGCGGCAATCCGCGCTAGAGATCGACCCTTCACGACAGAGTCCGCCGCGGTTCGATTTTCGACTGGGCGTTCCGGACATCAGCTACTTTCCGATGGATGTCTGGAGACGCTTGTCGTCGCGCGTTTTGCGCTCGTATTGCAAGATGCCCGCGCCGTTCGACGAGCCACACGGCCGACCTGCATTGCGCGAGGCGATCGCGCGGTATGTATCGTTCTCGCGCGCCGTAGCCTGCCAGGCTGACGACATAACAGTTACCGCAGGCGCGCAGCAGGCGTTCGATCTTCTCGCGCGAATACTGGTTACGCCGGGCCGCACGGTAGTTGCGGTGGAGAATCCCGGATATCCGCCGGTGCGCGCGGCCTTCGCGGCCGCCGGTGCGAAAATCGTCGCCACACCAGTGGATGCGGAGGGATTGGTGGTGGAGCGGCTCCCGCCCAATGCGGCGGTAGTCTGTGTAACTCCGTCGCATCAGTTTCCTCTCGGAAGTGCGATGTCGGCGCGACGTAGGGCGGCGCTGTTGGAATTTGCGCACGCGCGCGGCGCTGTCGTCATCGAGGACGACTACGACTCGGAGTTCCGCTTTGGCGGCCGCCCGCTCGATGCGTTGCAGACCCTGGATCGTACCGAGTCGGTTTTCTATGTCGGGACTTTCTCCAAGAGTTTGTTTCCGGCGCTCCGCCTGGGTTTTGCCGTTGCGCCTCCGTGGGCGCACCGTGCGCTTGGCGAGGCCAAACGGTACGCGGATTCGCATTCGGCACCCCTTACGCAGGAGACGTTGGCTGCGTTCATCACGGCGGGACATCTGGCACGCCATGTCCGGCGCATGCGGCGGATTTACGGCGCCCGGCGGCAGGTTCTGTTGGACGGGCTGCGGGCGGAATTCAGTCGTTGGCTCGAGCCGGTCCCCTCCGTCGCGGGATTGCATCTGGCCGCGCTGGCGAAGGGGGCTATCGACAGCGCCCTGTTGGCGGAAAATGCCGCGCGGCGCGAGGTCGGCGTGCGCTCGGTGGAGCGATTCGGCTCCGGCAAGTCAGGCGCCTCCGGCTTGGTTTTCGGTTATGGGGCCCTGGATGAGCACGGCATCCTTGCCGGGCTCACGCGGCTGCGGCGAGTCTTCGGGAAGTGAGCCTGTAGCCGGTGGATCTGTAGCCGGAAAGTGGACCTATGGAATTCAATGGATGTGGACCTGAAGTAGGGCCAATTCCCGGCTCATACTGTGTCGCTATGAAAGCTCTCAACCTCGTTTTATCGATATCGCTGCTGCTGTCCGCGGCGGCTTGCCTGGGTGCATCGCCATCTCATGGAGGGCCGTCGCCCGGCGCGACCATGCGCAAGGTCGTGTTGGAGAAGGCCACCACCGGCTATCGCTGGAAAATCGAGGAGGCGCCGGTCCCCGCGATCGGGGAGCACGAGGTGTTGGTCCGGGTACACGCCGTGAGCCTGAATCGCGGCGACCTGAACCGGCTGGAGCCGGATTCCGATGGTCGCCGGGCGGGCGAGGTCCCTGTCACCGACGCCGCCGGTGAGGTCGTTGCCGTCGGGACGCAGGTGAAGGATGTTCGCAACGGTGAGCGGGTCACGAGCACCTACTTCAAGAACTGGGTCGATGGTCCGTTTTCCCACGAGCGGCTGGATCATGTCCCGGGTTGGACCGCGGACGGTGTACTGGCCGACTACATCGTGTTGGGAAGTACCGATGCGATTCCGATTCCGGACGGGATGACGTACGAGGAAGCGTCGACGCTGCCAACTGCGGGGGTTACGGCGTGGAACGCCGTTGAGGGCCACCATGAGTTGCACCCCACGGACATCGTTCTGGTGCAGGGGACGGGCGGCGTCTCGACGTTCGCCCTGCAATTCGCAGTTGCCAGTGGAGCGCGTGTGATCGTGACCAGCAGCTCGGAAGAGAAGTTGGCTCGCGCCAAGGCCCTCGGCGCGCGGGACGGAATCAACTACAAGGCCGAGCCCGATTGGGCCCAGCGGGTATTGCAGCTCACTCAGGGCCACGGCGCCGATCTGGTCGTTGATGTTGGCGGCAAAGCGACCCTGAAGCAGTCCACCGATAGCCTCGCGGATGGCGGTACGCTTGCGGTGATCGGTGGACTCACGGGTTATGACGGCGATATCTC
>DATMQL010000436.1:0-4932 GCA_035566815.1 Steroidobacteraceae bacterium
ATGTCCCGCACTGTACTCGGAGAGCGAGACCGTCTTGCCGCCTGCGAAGGCAAGCGGTCCCGGACGAATCGCAGCCCAGCCGAGCACCGCCAGGCCGATCACGGCGATCACGCCGATGACTATACCAACACGCTTTCCCGTAGATGAACTCATGCCGGTCTCCGCTTCACCAACACCAATGTTCTTGTCACGCTATATCTACGCCGATATAACGAGCAGGCGCTCGCGACTTACAACGCGAGCGAGCGGCGAACTATCCCATCCGCTCCCGGTGGCCGCAAGTTTCGTGCGTACTATCGCCGTGCGGTGGCCGCGCTTGCGCGCGAGCGAGATGCGCTGGTGGTTTTATGGAGCCCGGGGCTGCAGGCGTTCCGGGCGCAGGGTCCGGGAGTCCAGGCCGAAGTTCAAGAGCTGCTGCGGCACCGCCATCCGCCGCACCAGTGCCGCGGCCAGCAGTGCCATCGCCGGGGCTGTTTGAATGCCATAACCTCCCTGGCCGGCGAGCCAGAAAAAGCCCGGTGCGTCGGGAGCGTAGCCCACTACCGGTGTGCGATCGGCCACGAAGCTTCGCAAGCCCGCCCAGCTTCGTCGCACGCGCTCCACTTCCAGGGTGGTCGCTCTCTGTACCCGATCGACCGCGACGGCGACGTCCCAATCATCCGGCCACGCGTCGCAAGGTTCCGTCGGGGTTTCGTCGGCGGGCGAGAGCAGCAATGTGCCGGCGTCGGGTTTGAAATAAAACTGCTCGTCGATGTCGATGACCATCGGCCACTCATCACTCTGCAGTCCGGGTGGCGCGTCGACAACCAGCGCGGTACGGCGTCGTGGTTGCAAGCCGACTTCATGCACTCCGGCGCGGCGCGCGAGGACATCGGCCCATGCGCCCGCGGCATTGACTACGACATCCGCGTGGATAGAAGACTTCGCCGTTGTCAGTTTCCAGGTGGCGCCGGTGTGCTCGAGGGTGTTGACTTCCGCGTTGACCAATAGTCGACCGCCACGCGCGCGCAGTTGCCGCAGCCACCCCTGATGCAGCGCGTTCACATCGAGATCCGCCGAAGCTGTTTCGAGGACGCCCGCGACGACATAGTCCTCGCGAAGGATGGGACACGACGCGCGTGTCGCGGGCCCATCCAGCCAGCGGATCGCGGACGCCACGTCCGGAAGACTGGCAAAGTCGTTGAGCCGTTGTTCCTGCCCGGCCGTGGCGATATGCAATGTGCCGCGCGGTCGCACCAGTGGGGACTCCGCAAAGCCTGCCGGCGGCGAATAGAGAAATTCGCGGCTGCCACGCGACAAGGCGCGGATGGTCTCACCGCCATAGATCTCGGAGAACAAGGCGGCGGAACGTCCCGTGGAATGCAATCCCGGATGACTTTCGCGCTCGAGGACGACAACCCGCAAGGTCTCCGCGAGCATCGCGGCTACGGAGACACCGGCGATTCCGCCCCCCACTACTGCAACGTCGACGACTTCGGGATTCATAGGGAGGCTATTGCGGGCGGGTTCGTGGCAATCGAGTGAGCGTCCATGCTTATTTTTACATAGGGGAGTGTTTTTTCCTATCAGGACTTATTTTTCTAAAATGTAACCCGGGGTGAGTCTAAACTATCCGTTTTCGGAAAAAATGCTCGCACAACTGGCAGACCCTCGCACCCGCCTCCCCATAGCCATGACCCTGGGGTTGCTGGCGGACATTGTTATTTTCATCGTGACCGTCCGCGCCGGGATGGCGGTGAGCGCGGCTCACATCGCCAGTTTCGCGTGTGCGACCTTGGTGACCGCCGTCGCAGGTGGATACCGGTACGCCGGCCGCGGGGCTGCCGGCAGCACGGACGCCGGGCGCCAGGAATCGGGGCTCTACGGTCGTCTGCTCGCGGTAAGCCTGGCCGTGGTGTTTCTGCGTGGCGGTGTGCTCGCGCTTCTCATCGGCTGGGGCTTGCCGGCCCAATGGGCAATCGTATTCGCGGCGGCGGTGACCGTTGTTCTGATGCGAGCCGGGAGCTCTCTCGTCAGTTGGCGCTCGATGGCTATCGGGTTGGTCGTCTGCATCGCGCTGCTGCGCCTGATCTACAGCAGCCAGGTCGAGTTGCTCCCCGAAGAGACCTACTACTGGAATTACTCGCGCCACCTCGACCTGGGTTATCTCGATCATCCACCGATGGTGGCGTGGCTGATTCACGCCGGCACGACGCTGTTCGGCGAAACGGAATTCGGCATCCGCAGTGGCGCAATTCTCTGCGGTGCTATCGCCTCGGTGTACGTCTATCGGCTGACACGCGATCTTTTCGATGACGACAGCGCTCTGGTCGCGCTGGTGCTCATGCAGGCTCTGCCTTTCTTCTTTTTCTCCGGCCTCATGATGACGCCGGATGTCCCTCTCACCGCGGCATGGGCCGCGCTGCTCTATTACCTGGAGCAGGCGCTCATCAGGGGCCGTGCCTCCGCATGGTGGCGCGCCGGACTGTGCCTGGGTCTCGGTCTGCTTTCGAAATACACCATTCTCATGCTGGCCCCCGTGGCATTCATTTTCATGGTGTGGGATGCGCAGTCACGACGTTGGTTGCGCCATTGGTTGCCCTACGCCGCCCTGGTGCTGGCCCTGGCGATTTTTTCACCCGTCATTTACTGGAATGCGACCCACGAGTGGGCATCCTTCGCTTTTCAGACCTCGCGACGTCTTGCGGAGGCGCCGCGTTTCTCCCTCCACAAGCTCATCCTTTCCGCGTTGGTGTTGCTGACGCCGGTGGGCGCGCTGAGCCTGCCTGTGACGCTCTGGGGGAAGCCGGTAGCGGCCAACGGAGAGGAGCCTGCCGAGGCCCTGCGGCGCCGGCGTTACATGCAGTTATCGGTGCTCGTTCCGCTAGCGGTGTTCTTCGTTTTCAGCCTCCGTCACGAAGTGAAGTTGGATTGGACGGGTACTTTGTGGATAGCGGCCGTGCCGGCGCTTGCCAGCGCCGCGCGTGATACGAGCGCGAAAGGTCTGCGGGCGTGGACTCGCAACGCGTGGCCGGCGACGCTGGTGATCCTGGTGCTCATCTACGGGGCGGCGCTGCATTATCTCGTCCTGGGCCTCCCGGGCATGGGTTACGGCCCGCACATGGAGCTCGTACCGGTCGGCTGGCGCGACCTGGGCAAGCAGGTTATTGCCATCAAGGATGAGGTTCGCGCCGCGACCGGCACCGAGCCGCTGACGGTGGGGATGGATCGCTATGCCATCGCCAGCGAGCTGGCGTTCTATTCTCCCGACCGGGTGCGCTCCGTTGCCCAGACTGCCAGCGACCACTTGTTTGGTGGAGTGGGCCTGATGTACGAGCGCTGGTTTCCGTCCAGGGCGCAGCAGGGCCGCACCCTGGTGCTGGTCGGATTCAAGCCGGAGGACCTGGTGGGCCCGGATATCGAGTCACGGGCGCAGCGGTTGGAGCCGCTCAAGGACGGCGTGCTGACTCGCGACGGCCAGACGATCCGCCAGTACTATTACCGTGTCGTCCACGATTACCACCCCACTGCGGAAGATCACTGACCGTGGCTATCACTCTTTACGGCATCAAGGCCTGCGACACCATGAAGAAGGCGCGCACGTGGCTCGACAGTCACGGTGTGCAGTATGAGTTCCACGATTACAAGGCGTCGGGGATCGATGCCGCCTCGCTGGCTCGCTGGAGCAAACAGGTTGGCTGGGAGACGCTGCTCAATCGCAATGGCACTACGTTCCGCAAGCTACCGGAGGCGCAGAAGACCGATCTCAACGAGCGCAAGGCATTGGAGCTCATGCGCGCGCAGCCTTCGATGATCAAGCGCCCCGTCCTGGAGACGGGCGCGCGGATCCTCGTGGGCTTCAAACCCGAGATCTACGCTCAGGACTTGCGCTGAAGTAACAGCGGGTCGATCGGCAACCGTCGTAACCGGACGCCGGTCGCCGCGTAGATCGCGTTCCCGACCGCAGGTGGTGCCGCCGTGGTGCCGGTTTCGCCGATGCCTCCCGGCACCTCGCCGCTCTGGATGAGGTGCACTTCGATCTGCGGTATCTCGTTGATACGCAAGACCCGGTAGTCGTTGTAGTTACTTTGCTGAACGCGGCCGTTCTTGATGGTGATCTCGCCGAACAAGGCCGCGGTGAGGCCGAAAATGAGCCCACCCTGGAGTTGTGCCACGACGGTATCCGGATTCACCACGATGCCGGTATCCACCGCCGCGACGAGGCGTTTCACCTTCACCTTACCGTCGTCGCCCACTTCGACGTCGGCCACCGTGGCGATATAACTTCCAAATGCGGTTTGCGCCGCGATGCCGCGTCCGGTGCGGGGCGGCAGAGGTGTTCCCCAGCCGGCCTTACTGGCGGCCAGGTCGATCGCAGCAATCAACCGCGGCGTTTTGCCGAGGTTGTCACGACGGAAGGCCACAGGATCCTTGCCAGCTTTCCGCGCCAACTCGTCAATGAAACTCTCGATGGCGAACACGTTGCTGTTGGGGCCGACACCACGCCACCACCCTGTTGGCACTGCTGGTGGCTCGTCGCGCCGGTACTCGACCTGTATGTTGGGGATGTCGTAGGGCATGTCGGCAGCCGCGTCGACGGCGTCGATATCGACGCCTTTCTGAAACGCAGGGGGTAGCCAACGAGCGATGATCGAAGCCCCGGTGATGCGGTGGGACCATCCAACGATCCTCCCGTCGGATACACTCGCGGCAAGAGTGTGATGGTAGACGGGCCGGTAGACATCGTGTTGCATGTCTTCCTCCCGGCTCCAGGTCACCTTCACGGGGCCGTCGACCTTCGCGGCGACCCGCACCGCCAACTCGACCATATCGACTTCCAACCGCCGGCCAAAGCCACCGCCAATGAGGTGATTGTGTACGGTCACTTTCTCGAGCGGTAAGCCCGTGACTTTGGCGGCCACCGCCTGCGCTCGCGCCAACACCTGGGAGCCC
>DATMQL010000437.1:0-3094 GCA_035566815.1 Steroidobacteraceae bacterium
AGTAACCACCCGCGAATCCAACACCACCATATCCGAAGCCGTAGTTCACGCCACCGTAGAAGCCGACATGAGGGCCCCAGTAGCCGCCGTGCCAGAGATAGAGCCCATCGGCCCAACCCCAGTAGCCAGGCGTCCACAGCAACCCGGGCTCGGGCGGGAGCACCCAGGTACCGGGCACCCAGTAATAACCGTCATCGCCGTAAGCCCAGTATCCGGGGCTCCAGATATAGCCGGGCGCCGGAAGGGGCGGCTGCACGTACACCGGCAACACCGGTGGCGCTATGTCGATCGATACGCCCACGGCGATCCCTGCGTGCGACACCGTGGGGAACACGGGGAGCGCGGCCAGCGATAACGCTGGTATGAGACTTCTGAGCCACTGGGTACGCATGTCGATCCCCTCTCTCCGGACGTTTCTGAACCGTTGCTGAATATCGCGCTGGGCGGTATCCGGCCTGAAGCCTATTTCAAGCTTCTTCAGCTTAACGCAACGTGAAGCCAGCGTAACCCGCGGCTAACTCTCAACAACCACCTCCAGCAGGGTCGGTTCCACGGCCGCCAGCGCCGTTCGCAGAGCGCCGTCGAGTGCGTCAGCGCGCTCAACTCGCAGCGCCTTGCACCCCTGGCTCAGCGCAAGTCCGCAGAAATCAATGTCCGCAAGGCTCGTGCCCACGGTTCGCGCCAGGCCGAAGTGCCTCCCGAATTGCAGCAGCGCCTCGTAGCGTCGGTTGTTGACGATAATGAACGTGATGGGCAGCTTCAATTGTGCCGCCGTCCACAGGGCTTGAATCGCGTACATGCTCGAGCCGTCCCCGAGTAGAGCGATCACTTTCTCATTGCGTCTTCCGAGCGCGACACCGATCGCCGCCGGCAGACCATGGCCCAGGCCACCGCTCGCGCAGGTATAGAAAGTGTCCCGGGCGATGATCGGCAGATAATCGTGCATCGGTCCACGTGTGCTGGGCGCTTCCTCCACGATGATGCTGCCCGCGGGTCGCAGCGCGGCGAGCTGTTGCACCAGGTATTTGTCAGTCAAAGGTCCGGACAGGCGCGGCGGCCGCACCAGCTCGGCAGGAGCGGCTCGCGGGCGCGGCGGCGGCCCGGCCAGCAAATCGCGAATGCCGTGTTTCAAACTCGTCACCACCGACATTCCAACCGGGGTCCAGGCGGCGACGCCGGGATCGTCCACGAGTTGGAATAGCTTCGCCCCGGGAGGCACGTGCGGACCAACACCCTCCACGTGATAGGTGAACGCCGGCGCCCCGAGCACCAGGATGACGTCGTGGCCCGCAAGGCTGGCGACGATCTGGGCGCGATCGGCCGCGAGAAAGCCCGCGAAGAGACGGTGATTTTCCGGAAAGCCATTGCGCGCCGACATGGGACTCACCCACACCTTCGCCTGGTGGCGCTCCGCGAGAGCGATCGCTTCGTCCCACGCATCATCACGCGCCGTCGCCGCCCCGATGACGAACGCCGGCCGCTCCGCCGCGGCGAGCTCCCGCGCGACTCTCTCGAGCAACGCCGGATCGCCTCGCAAAACCTCACTGACCTGACGCGGCGCCACGGGCTCGCACATACGGTCCCAGTCATCGACCGGAATCGACACGAACGTCGGTCCACGCGGCGGCTGCATCGCCATGTAGTAAGCCCGTGCCAGGGCCGCCGGCACATCCTCGGCCCGGGCCGGCTCGCAGCTCCACTTCACGTACGGTTGCGGCAGCTCGGTCGGGCGGGCGGAAAACAGAAAGGGCTCGAAGGGCAGGATGGAGCGGGCCTGCTGCCCCGCCGTGATCACCAGCGGGGTCTGGTTCTTGTACGCCGTGAAAATATTGCCCATGGCGTGACCTACGCCAACGGCGGAATGAAGATTGACGATGGCCGCGTTGCGGGTTGCCTGCGCGTAGCCGTCCGCCATGCCCACCACGAGCGACTCCTGCAGCCCCAGGACATAGCGGAAGTCCGCGGGGAAATCCCGGAAGAGCGGCAACTCGGTCGAGCCCGGATTACCGAAGATGGTGGTCATACGAAACGCGCGCAACAGGCGCAGAACCGACTCGCGTACGGTGATGCGCGAGTCGGGACCGGTGTTCTGGTGCGCACTCTCAGCTCGGGCAGGGCTTTCCACGTCTGTCTCCTATTCGCATCACTAGGCCGGAAGTCTCGGGCAACCGCGGGGTTTCGTCCAGCGTCCGCGTGGTAGCGCGCACGACGTCTGGCGCGCGACTGACATGCTGAGCGTGAGTGGTCAACCGGCTTCCGTGGCGGCGGTGTCAACCTGCGACCGTTCATTCCGCAGCAGGAAGTCCCGTTCGGCATCGAAACCCTGCACGCCACCGAGATCGGCCTGAAGTCGGATCTGCTCGACAATCATCTGCGCCTTAACGTGGCGGGGTTCTTCAACCAGTACAACAACATCCTGCTGACGAATACGGCGGCCACCATCGTCAACGGCGTGACGCTCAGCGCGAACAATGCCACGCCGGTGAATGTCGGCGCCGCGCACATCAAGGGCGCGGAAGTCGAGTTCACCCTGCGGCCGATCGCGGCCTTTCAGATCGACGGCTCGGTGAGTTATCTGAAGTTCAACTTCACGTCGATCAATACGGCCGCGGCGACCATCCCCGGCGTATCGCTCAACACGCAGGACCCGTACGTCCCCAGTCACATGGCCAACCTGGGAGCGCAGTACACGTTTACACTGCCCGACGGCAGCTCGCTCTCAGCACGCCTCGACGGCGAGTACCAGCCGTCGTTCTTCACCGATCTCACCAACACACAGCTGGGACAGGTCGCGGGTCGCACGCTGATGGATGCCCGGCTGACATGGCGCTCGCCGAAGACCGACTGGCAGGTCACGTTCGCCGCGACCAACCTCACCAACAGGTTCTACTACATCAACAGGGTGAACGCGACGGCGCCCACCTTCATCGCACAGGGCCAGCCGGGCGCCCCGCGCGAATGGATGGTCACGCTGCGTCGTAACTTCTAGAACCAGTTGTAATTGAAACTGATGCTGATGCGCTGCGCTGCCACCGGATTGGGTGGCACTTCGTGGCGCAGCCAGCTCTCGAACAACACCACGTTCCCCGCTTCG
>DATMQL010000438.1:0-14659 GCA_035566815.1 Steroidobacteraceae bacterium
GGCCAGAACCCCCGCGATCCCCACGCGCCGCTGGCGGGCAAGATCTTTGTCGTGGATGCGGCCGGCAAGCTGTTGAAAACGATCAGCCTGCCATCCCCTGGTGTACCCAACTTCGCGTTCAGCCCCGACGAGAAGACACTCTACGTCACGGCACTGGATGAGCTCGATAAGCGCCCGTATCGCGGCAAGATCTATGCTGTGCCCAACGATTGAGATGCATTCAGCCCGCGAGCCAACCGCCGTCGACGACGAGATTCGCTCCCGTGATATACGTGGCGCGGCTGCTGCCGAGAAACACCGCGGCGTTGGCGATGTCCTGCGGGCGGCCGAGTCGCGGCCACGGCGTGCGCCAGCGCGCATTCTCTACGAGCCGAGGATCCTGTCCGACACCCGGTCGGCCGGTGTCGATCTTTCCCGGGGAAATGCTGTTGCACACGATGAGCTGCTTGGCGTAATCGACGGCGATCTGCCGGGTGATGTAGATGGCTCCGGCCTTGCTCACGCCGTAGGGTGTCTCTCCCGGCGAGCAGATGATTCCGTGCTGCGAGCCGAGATTGATGATGCGCCCTCTGACTTCGTCGCGCGGCTCCTGGGTGATCATTTGTTGGACGGCGCGTTTACAACCGTAAAACATGCCTGTCATGTTCACACGCATCACGTCTTCCCACTGCCGCTCGCTGGTTTCCAGCAGCGGCGTTCCGGAAGAAATCGCGGCGTTGTTCACCATGACATCGAGCCGGCCATAACGCGACACGGTATTGCCGATCAACCGATCGATATCCGGCCATTGCCCGACATCGACTTTCTCGAAAAAAACGTCGCCACCCGAGCGGGCTATCACCTCGAGAGTCGACTCACCACCCTCGAGGGGCTCGGTGGTTATATCCGCGACGACGACTTTGGCACCTTCGCCAGCGAAGGTGATGGCGATTGCGCGGCCGATGCCGGAGCTCGCTCCGGTGACTACCGCGACGTTTCCTGCAAGTAAATTGGGCATGAGAGAAGCTTACACCATACAACTCGATATGGAACTCGCGACGACGTTGCTCGAGCAACTCGACCGCGCGACCCGGCGTGGACGCGGTATCGTACGCGACACTTATGGTGCCGGCGAGCAGGCGGCGCATGACATCATGCGTGCCGCCGCGCTGCGGATCGGTCTCGAAATCTCCGTCGATGCCATTGGCAACCTGACAATGACTCTTCCGGGTGCGGATCGAAGCGCGCCGCGCATTCTGATGGGCTCGCACCTCGATAGCGTTCCCCAGGGCGGTAACTTCGACGGCGCTGCCGGCGTCGTCGCGGGTCTTTGCGCCTTGTCGACGCTGCGCAGAGCCGGCTTCGTGCCGCCCTGCGATGTCGGAGCGATGGGCATCCGCGGGGAGGAGTCCTCCTGGTTCGACGTCTCGTATATTGGCAGTGGCGGCGCATTCGGCTTGCTCAATCCGGACTGTTTGTCAACGCGCCGGTCCGACAACGGACGCAGTCTCGAAGAGACATTGATCGAGCAGGGGTTCGATCCCGAGGCCATACGGCAGCGCCGCCGTCTGCTGGAGCCCGCGCAGCTGCGAGCCTACCTGGAGCTTCACATCGAGCAGGGCCCGAGGTTGGTCGAGGAGGGCCTTCCGGCGGCGGTTGTGACGGGCATTCGGGGCTGCAAGCGATTTCGGCACGCGAGGTGTGTGGGTGAGTACGGGCACTCTGGTGCGCTGCCACGTCGGCTGAGGCACGACGCAGTCGCCGCGACTGTGGCACTGTTGCACCATATGGAGGGTGTCTGGTTACGTGAGGAGGCGGCGGGTGCCGACCTTCTGATCACCTCGGGTGAGCTATTCACCGATCCCACCATGCATGCTCCCAGCAAGGTTCCTGGAGAGACACGTTTCGTACTCGATCTGCGCAGCGTCTCCGAAGAGACTATGAATGCGGTAGCCGCGGAAGCGCAGAGTGCCGCGGCCCGGATAGGCAAGGAGTACCGCGTGTCGTTCGATCTGGGTGTGGCGACGGATTCGCCTCCCGCCGTGATGGACACGCGATTGCGAAGTAAGCTCATGACACTATTGGACCGGCCGATCGAGATGCCGAGCGGCGCAGGTCACGACTCGGCTACGTTTGTAAAGGTCGGGGTACCCTCGGCGATGATCCTGATTCGCAACGATCACGGCAGTCATAATCCCGCCGAGGCCATGGAGTTGGACGACTTCGCGGTCGGTGCGCGGGCGTTGGTCGAACTGCTGATGGACTTCCCACTGTGACGCTACTGATCACGGGTGCCACAGGCTTTGTCATGAGCGTGCTGGCGCGCCACTGGCTGGAGGTTGATCCGGACTCCCGCCTCGTTGTATTGGATGCATCGCCGCTTGACGCGGCCGCCACACGTTACTTCGCGCCGGTGTCGCAGCGTGCTTCGGTCGTTGTCGCAGACGTAACGCAACCTCAAAAGTGGCGAGACGCCGTCGCGGGACATGACATTACCCACATCGTCCACGGCGCCACTGTGACGCCCCTTTCCCGGGGTACGGCCGCCGAGGCGAGGCGTGAGCCCGAGGCGGAAAATCCCGGGCGAATCATCGACATCAACGTGATGGGCACGGTGGCGGTACTCGATTGGGCGCGCACGCTGCCGAATCTGCGGAGATTCGTCTACGTGAGCTCGGGCTCCGTCTACAAGGAACATGGTCCCGACCGACCGGGCGAGCCATTACCCGAGGACGGATACGTCATGCCGCGCAAGCTCTACGGCATTTCGAAGTTGGCTTCGGAGCTGATCACCGAGCGGTATGGCGACCTGTTCGGCCTGTCCACCACATCTGTGCGGCTGTCATCCGTGTACGGCACCATGGATAGGGCGACGGCAAGCCGAAACTACCGACATGTGCCCAATCGGATAGCACACATGGCCGTTGAAGGTGTGAAGCGGGTGCGAGTCAACACCGTCGAGGCCGTCGGGGATTACATCCACGTGGAGGATGTGGCTCGTGCCATCATCTCGCTGCTTCATACTCCGCGCCTGCGCTACAGCACCTATAACGTCGCAATGGGTTGCACGGCGACGCTGGGTAACCTCGTGGATTGGGCCGCGGAGAAATATCCTGGCTTTCATGCGGAAATTGCCGAGCCGGCGGAAGCCGATATCCTGCAGGACCCGACGCGCTCGGACGGAATGTGGGGTGCCTACGACATCTCGAGAATCACGAGCGAGACGGGTTGGACACCCAGGCCGGTGCGGGAAGCCTTTCACGGCTACCTGGACTGGATCGCAGCGGAGCGTCGGAATTGAATCCTTCTGACTCCTATCCACGCGACCTGGTTGGATACGGCTCGCAACCGCCCGATCCGCACTGGCCCAACGACGCGCGGATCGCCGTTTCGATAGTGCTGAACTACGAAGAGGGCGGCGAGTACTCCATCCTGCATGGCGATCCGCACTCCGAATATGTACTGACCGACGTCGGTGGCGAACCGCTGCCGAACGCGCGCAATCTCAACGTTGAGTCGAATTTCGAGTACGGCAGCCGGGTCGGGTTCTGGGAAATCATGCGGATTCTGCGCGAGCGCGCAGTTGACGCGACGGTTTACGCCGTCGGCATGGCACTGGAGCGCAATCCGGAAGCCGCTGCCGAAATCGCCCGCAGCGGCTTCGAGGTCGCCTGTCACGGCCAGCGTTGGATCGACTATCAGTTCGTTCCGGAGGCGCTGGAACGAGCCGACATGTTGAAAAACATCGAGGTTGTGACACGACTCATCGGGCGCAGGCCGGTGGGCTGGTACACGGGCCGGCCCAGTCCCAACACGCGACGGCTGGTCACGGAGGTGGGTGGCTTTCTGTACGACAGCGACGCGTACAACGACGACCTTCCCTACTGGACTCGCGTCGGGACAGTGTCACATCTCGTCGTGCCCTACAGCTTCGACAACAACGACAGCCGGCTACAGCGAGGCGCGGACTTCAGCACCGGCGATGATTTCTTCCACTATTGCCGGGATGCGTTCGACTGGCTGTATCGGCGCGGCACGCAGGGGAGCCCGCGCATGATGACGATCGGCCTCCATTGCCGGATCATAGGCCGGCCCGGGCGGCTCGGGGCCCTGGTACGGCTTCTCGATCACATCGAACGGCATGAGCGGGTCTGGCTGTGCAACCGGGCGGCGATTGCACAGCATTGGATCGCGCATCACCCGCCAAAGTGAGCCTCAACGATCCGGCCGTAGCGCTACACGCTGCGGATCATGCCGCCATCCACACGGATGATGCCGCCCGTGATGTAGGAAGCTTGCGTGCTGGCCAGGAAGGCCGCCATGGAGGCGAACTCCTTGGACTCGCCGTAACGTCCGGCCGGAATGGTGGCGCGCGATTGCCGCTCCACCTCATCCCGACTCAGCCCTTCGCGAGTCGCGCGGCCCTCGTCGAGTTCAGCGACACGATCGGTGGCAATGCGTCCTGGTGCCAGACAGTTGACCGTGATGCCTTGAGGCGCGACTTCGCTCGCCAGGGTCTTGGCCCAACCGACCAACCCGAGCCGCAGAGCGTTGGAGATGCCCAGACCCGGAATGGGTTGCAGCACGCCCGAGGACACCACAACAATGATTCGGCCAAAGCCCCGCTGCCGCATGCCGGGAAGCGCCAGGCGAGTCAGCCGGATGGCACTTAAGAACATGGACTCGAACTGGGCGCTCCAGACGGTATCGGTGATGTCGGCCGCCGCACCGGGAGGTGGGCCGCCGGTGTTGAGGACGAGGACATCGACATTGCCGAGCACTTCAGCGAGCCCCTGGATGGCGGCGGGATCCGACAGATCACACACGCGGGGTGTGATCGCACCGGGCCCCGTTCCCGCCGCGCTGGCGAGTTGGTTCAAGCGATCCAGGTTGCGCGCCACGGCGGTGACCGCAGCGCCCTCGGCCGCCAGGGCCGAAGCGATTGCGCCGCCCAACCCGCGGGAAGCGCCCGTAACCAAAGCACGGCGATTTTCCAGTCCCAAATTCATCTGTGTGATTCCTGGTAAGCAAAGGGGCGTTCGCACGGCAGGAAGCGTCCGCGGCCGGGCTTCGACGTCACCTGCCCGTCACAGTACAACAACTCACCGCGTGAGAGGGTCATGGTAGGCCAACCACGCACCTGCATCCCCTCGTAGGGCGTGTGATCGACGGCATGATGCAACATTTCATTGCGGATCGTGACCCGCCTGTCTGGATCCCAGATCGCGAAATCGGCGTCCGACCCGACCGCGATGACGCCTTTCCTCGGGTAAAGCCCGTAGAGCTTCGCGGGCATGGTCGTGGTGATGTCCACGAATTGATTCAGGTCGAGGCGTCCGTCAGCTTGTGTGGCCGAGAAAAAAAGCGGCAGCCGTGTCTCGATACCCGGAATGCCGTTCGGAATCGCGGTGAACGGTGTGTCCGGGCCGCCCGAGATCTTGTCGGCATAATTCCAGGGCGAGTGATCCGAGGAGAGCACACCGAGTGTGCGATCCATAATGCCGCGCCACATCTGCGGTTGGTTCGAGCGGTCACGGGGCGGCGGCGTGCAGACACACTTTGCGCCGCTCAAGTCCGCGGTGTCGATGTCCTGGGACGACAGAAACAAGTATTGCGGGCAGGTCTCCGCATAGATGGGCAAGCCACGCGCCTGGGCTCGCCGGATTTCCTCGACCACGCCCGCCGAGGACACATGGGCGATCAGGATCGGGGTCTCGACGAGCTCCGCGAAGCTGATGGCCCTGAACGTGGCCTCGCGCTCGCCGATTTCGGGATGGGCTGTTACATGGTACCGGAGGGCCGTTTTGCGGCTTTCCAGCAGGCGGTCGGTCAACCACCGGATGCACGCGTCATTCTCGGCGTGAACCATGACCATCACACCCTCGCGCCGCGCGAGCTCGAGTACCGTCAACACTTCGTAATCGTCGAGCTTCAGGCCCTCGTAAGTGAGGTAGAGCTTGATGGAAGTGCAGCCCTGCTCGATGAGTTCCGGCAACTCCTTCTTCAACACCTCGGGTGTCGGATCGCCGACGATCAGGTGAAAGCTGTAGTCGATGTGCGCCTTCGAGGAGGCGCGTTGGTGATAGTCATCGACTATGGCGCGCAGGGATTGCCCACGCATTTGCATCGCGAAGGGCAAAACGGTGGTGTTGCCGCCGCAGAGCGCCGACAGGGTGCCGCTGCGAAAATCATCGGCCGTGCTGCGACCTTCCCAGGGTTGTTGATCCATGTGGCAGTGACTGTCGACCCCGCCGGGGAGTACCAGTCGCCCGGTGGCATCGATGGTCTTGTGGGCCTGCAGGGCTCCGGTGCCGATCCAGGCGATACGCTCCCCACGCACTGCGATATTTACCTGCATCGGCCCCTCGGGCAGTACTACCGTCCCGCCGGTAATGGCCAGGTCATAGAGGGAATCGGGAGCATCGAGGCGCACGGTGGGTGTCGGAATGGGGAGTTCCTCGCGAAGATGGCAGGGGCATGATAAGTTTTGTTTGTACGCCGGTCTATAGAAGTGCCCCTGTGGCCCATACTCCCTGCGCCTTAAATTCAAGTTTAAAAGGCTCCCGTACCGTGTTGGCCGGGATGTGCCCTGTATGAGTGCCACGGCTTCGCCTGCCTCGGACGTCATCATTGTCGGTGGTGGAATCGCCGGTGCGGGCGCCGCATACGAGCTCGCCGCTTTCGCCTCGGTCATTCTTCTCGAGCGCGAGAGACACTGCGGCTACCACTCGACCGGGCGCTCGGCGGCTAGTTTTACCGAGAACTATGGGAGCGTCGTGGTCCGACGCCTCGCGATGGCGAGCCGCTCCTTCCTGCAGGGCCCACCCTCGAGCTTCTGCGACCATCCGCTCCTGGCTCCGCGCGGCATGATCACGATCGCGCGCTCGGATCAACTGGACCTGTTGGAGGACAGCCTGCGGCAGGCGCGGTCTCTCGTTCCGAGCATAGAAAAGATCGATGTCGCGGAGGCGATAGCCCGCGTCCCGGTGTTACGACGCGACTACCTTGCGGGGGCCTTCATCGAGCCGCACTGCATGGAATTGGACGTGAACGGTCTTCACCAGGGATTCCTGCGAGGAGCGAAAGCGCGCGGGGCTCGCATAGTGGTGAGCGCCGGCGCCGACACTATCGAGCGGGTCGGAGAAACCTGGAGAGTCACGACGGGGGAAGGGACTTTTCGAGCGCCTACGCTCGTCAACGCGGCCGGAGCCTGGGCCGATATCGTTGCTGAGCAGGCGGGCGTCCGTCCCCTCGGGTTGGAACCAAAACGGCGCACGGCATTTAACGTGCCCGTGCCCGCCGGGGTGGACATAAGCCGCTGGCCGCTGATAAACGACGTCGCGGAAGAGTTCTACTTCAAGCCTGACGCCGGTCAGCTGTTTGTTTCTCCAGCAGACGTAACGCCGAGCCCGGCCATGGACGTCTATCCCGACGATCTCGACGTGGCCACGGGAGTGGAGCGTCTGGAGCGCGCTACGACATTGAATGTACAACACGTCTCCCGCGCATGGGCGGGGCTTCGCACTTTCGCCTCCGACGGCTCCCCCGTCGTTGGATTCGATGATGCGCAGGAAGGCTTTTTCTGGCTGGCCGGGCAGGGGGGCTACGGCATCAAGACCTCACCCGCGCTGTCGCGCATCTGCGCCTCGTTGATCCGGGAGGCGCGCCTGCCCGATGACCTGGTGCGGCTCGGTATCGAGGCCGCCGATCTGTCCCCTTCGCGTTTACGAGGAATTCCTGCTTGACCGCAAAACGTTTCGAGAATGGCAGCCGTTTCTGCCGGGTATTGAGCCACAACGGCACCGTGTATCTCGCGGGCATGACGGCCGACGATACTTCGGGCGATGTCATACAACAGACTCGCGATACGCTCGCGAAAATCGATCACTATCTGGCCATGGCGGGTTCCAACAAAAGCAAGCTGTTGACCGCCGTGATCTGGCTGCGCGATATCGCGGACTTCGATCGCATGAACAGTGTGTGGGACGAGTGGATCGACCGCTCGAGCATGCCGGTGCGCGCCACGGTGGAGGCCCGCATGGCAGGTGACAGCTATCGTGTCGAGATCATGGTGACGGCCGAGGAATGACGACGCGTCGGGAGTTCATCCGTTTTGCGTCGGCGCTGGGTGTAGCCGCCCCTTCCGCGTATACCATGGCCGGTATGGCGGCTCCGGCGATGGCGATCGGCTCGCTGCCGTTTCCGGCCGATGATCCGGCGGCAAGGCGGGGCGGACGATTGCGGGTGGGGCAGCTGGTGACGCGAATGGCGGACCCGGCGACCTACAGTTGGAATGAGATGGCCAACCAGTCGCGTCCCATTGTGGAGTACCTGACCATGGTCGGGCCCGACAACGTCGCCCGGCCGATGCTACTCGAATCCTGGCAGGCCTCGACCGATCTCAAAACGTGGACCCTGCACGTTCGCAAGGGTGTGATGTGGCATAACGGCGAGGAGCTGACGGCCGAGCATGTGGCCTGGAACATCCGTCGCTGGGTGGATCCGAAGTTAGGCTCGTCGAATCTGGGCCTGTCGACGTTCGCGGCGCTGACGCACACCACCGCGGAGCGGGATTCGAAGGGTAAGCCGGTGCGCCAGCCACTGCCCAACGGGGTCGAAGTGCTCGACGAGAGAACTGTCCGGCTCAACCTCGAGAAAGCGGTTCTGTCGGTACCGGAGGATTGCGGAGAATACACCGCGATGGTGTTGCATCCCTCTTTTGTGCCGCCGTTCTGGAAGCGACCGATCGGAACCGGGCCTTACACGCTGGAGTACCTGCGGGTGGCCGATCGCTGCCTGCTGAAGCGCGTGACAAAGACAACGGCTGGTAAGGATTTTCACTATTGGGGCGGCGAGGTGTATCTCGATGAGATTCACTTCTACAACTACGAGCAGGAAAACCAGGCGGTCGCCCTCGCATCCGGCAGTGTCGATGCGATATATGAGCTGACGCTCGAGCAGTTGGAGCTGGCACGCGCGATTCCCGGTGCGCATATCCTGTCCGTTGAAGCCGCGCAAACCTTGTGCTGCCGCATGCAGGTTGACGCCAGGCCCTTCGACGACATCCGTGTGCGGCGCGCGGTGATCAAGGCTGCTGACAACGATGCCATCAAGAGGCTGGTGCTGGGAGAGCATGGCCTGGTAGCGGCGAATTTCCATGTTTGTCCGGCGCAACCGGACTACTGTCCGTTACCACCGGCCGTCCGGGATGTGGCCGGCGCCCGGCAACTCCTGAAAGAGGCGGGTTATGAATCCGGTCTCGATCTGAGTATCGTCGTGGGTAACAACGATGGTCCGTGGCACCAGGCCGTGTGCGAGGCCTTGCGCGATCAGCTCAAGGACGCCGGGATCAATCTCGCCGTCGACGTGGTGCCAACGTCGAAATTCTGGGAGGTGTGGAACAAAGTGCCTTTTGGCGCCACCTCCTGGTCGCACCGACCCCTTGGCACCATGACCCTCGCGCAGGCCTATCGCACCGGCGCCGCGTGGAACGAAACCCATTTTTCCAGCCCCGAATTCGACCAGGCCCTGGCCGAAGCCGAGGCCACAATCGACATGGCAGAGCGTAAGAACAAAATGCGTAAGGTAGAGCAGGTCCTGCGGGACGCGGCTGTCATGATCCAACCGCTGTGGCGTCCGGTGTTCACGCTTGCCGCCGCGAACGTGCACGGCTACCGACCCCATCCGGCCCGGCAGATGCAACTCTCGAAGGTCTGGATGAGTTGAGCCCGACATCATGGGCCAGTTGATCGCGCGCCGCCTGCTCCAGATGTTGCTGATCATGCTGACCGTTTCGGCGTTGCTGTTCACCATCTTCGACAGCGAGCAGTTTCGCAAAAAGGCGGCGTTGGCCGAGCTCGGCGCATTCGGGCTGGCCACTCTTTCGGATGATGACTATCACGGGTGGCTCGAGCACAAGGGGCTCAATCGGCCGGCACCGGTCCGGTTCGTGACCTGGCTGGGCGATATCGCGCACGGCAACCTGGGCCAGTCGACAGAGAAAGATGTCGCGGTGTCGACCTTGTTGAAGGAGAGCCTGGCGAACACCGCGATCCTGGCGTTCTTCGTGTTCCTCATCATGATTCCGGTCTCACTGACTCTCGGTGTGCTTGCGGGAATGAATGCGGGTGCGCCGCTGGATCGAGTCATCTCTTTCGCCGCCGTGTTCACCACTTCCATTCCGCAGATTGCAACGGCCGTTGTACTCACGGTGGTGCTGGCGCTAGGTCTGGGATGGGTACCTACCAAGTCGGCGATGGTAGACGGCTGGTCTTTTCGCGAGCTCGTGCTGCCGCTGCTGACGATATTGCTCTACGACGTGGGCTACATCGTCAGGATGACTCGCGCTGCCATGGTCGAAGTGATGGGTTCGCAATACATCCGGACCGCTTTTCTGAAAGGGCTACCGTATCGGCGGGTTATTCTGAAGCACGCCCTGCGCAACGCCCTGGTCGTTCCGGTCACGCTGATTTTTCTCGAGCTCAATGGGCTGCTTTCCCAGGTCGTCGTGGTCGAGGTCTTTTTTCAGTACGCCGGGTTCGGCCGCATGTTGTTCGATGCGGCCAGCTATGGCGATATCCAGGTACTACAGGCCGCCACGCTGGTGGCGGTGTGTGTTGCGGTGACGTCGCAGCTGTTATCGGACGTTGCCTACCTGGTCCTCAACCCGCGTACCCGGCTCGCTTAGCCTGTGCCTAAACTCTTACTCGCACTGATCTGGTTGCCGCTCGCCGCGTTTGTCCTGTATCGCGACGCGCTTGGGGCATTCGCATCGTATGTATTGCTGCCGGGTATTCCCGCTGTGGCGGCTCTGTATGTATTGGCTGTGAGCAGCTGGCGACGCTCGTGGGTGGCGCTCCTGGGGGTCACCCTGGTGTGTTTCTGGCTGTTTGTCGCGGTTGCGGTACCGTTTCTGCCGCTCCCCGATCCTGACAAGCCGTTCACGCCTTACGCGTTACCGGGTACGATTCAACATGGAGTATCGTTTCTGCTCGGCTCCGACACCCGCGGACGCGATGTCCTGTCGCGCACCCTGTGGGGCTGCCAGCGTGTCATGGTATGGGGAATAACGGCTACCGCGGTCGCTTACGCGGTTGGGGCCGTCTGCGGCCTGGTCGGCGGGTATCTCGGGGGCTGGTGGGATGAGCTCGTGTCCTTCGTCGGCAACGTATTGTTATCCTTCCCGGTGATGGTGCTGTTCATTCTCGTCCTCAACGTGCTGGGTCAGAGCGGCTTCAATATCATCATCGCGGTAACCTGCTCCTCGGCGCCGGTCATCATGCGCATCGTGCGCGGATTGGCCGTGGAAGCGAGGTCACGGGACTACATCCAGGCCGCACAGACCCGTGGTGAGCATCCGTTGTGGATCATGTTGGTGGAATTGCTGCCCAATGTGCGTGGTCCGCTTCTCGTCGACGCCTGTTTGCGGCTCGGATACACCACGGTGGCCATCACCACCCTGACATTTCTGGGCATGGGACTGCAGCCGCCGGATCCGGACTGGGGCCTGATGATCAAGGAGGCGGCCAACGCGGCATTGCTGTGGAAATTCTCTTACATGCTGATCGTGCCGGCGCTCGCGGTGTCGAGCCTGATCCTGGGCTTCAACCTCATCGCCGACGGCTTGCGTGAGCTGGGCCAGGAGAACGGGTGAAGTCTCCAGACCGAGCAGCGCCCCGAGCCAGTCCTGGCACGCCGATCCTGGAGTGCCGGGATCTCTCCATCTCCTACTCGAGCCGCAGCGGTGACGTGCCCGCCGTGGTCGATTTCAATCTCGATTTGCGGGCCGGCGAGGCACACGGGTTGGTAGGCGAATCAGGTTGTGGCAAGTCCACAGTAGCGCTCGCCATCATGCGCCACCTCGGGCCGGCCGGACGGGTGGTGCGGGGGCAGATCCTCTTCCAGGGGCGCGACATACTGGCCATGAGCGCGGAAGAGTTGCGCCGCATTCGCGGCGCGGCGATCGCCATGATCTACCAGGAGCCGATGGCATCGCTCAATCCCTCGATGACCGTCGGCGAGCAACTCATCGAAGTGCCGATGTACCACGATGGCGCGAGCAGACGCGATGCGGCCGACCGCGCACGCGCCATGTTGGCGCGCGTACAACTCGCCGACACCGACCGGATGATGCGCTCTTACCCGCATCAGATCTCCGGCGGCCAACAGCAGCGCATGGTCATTGCCATGGCGTTGCTCTCGAATCCGCAATTGTTACTTCTCGACGAGCCGACGACCGCGCTGGACGTCACCGTCGAGGCGGGAATAGTCGATCTGATCCGCAGCATTTCCGAAGAGTTCGGCACCTCGATGCTGTACATCTCGCACAATCTCGGCTTGGTGCAGGAGACCTGCAACCGGATTACGGTGATGTATTCGGGACAAGCCGTCGAAGTCGGTCCGATACAGAGTGTGTTCAGCGGTATGCGTCACCCCTACACCAGGGGATTGTTCGCCGCGATTCCCACCATTGGCGCCGACAAGACCACCCGACCGCTTGTGGCGATTCCAGGACAACTCCCGCCGCCGTTGGATCGCCCGAAGGGTTGTGTGTTCGGGCCGAGATGCGCCTCGTTCGTGGCCGGCCGCTGCGATGCCGGCCCGATTGAGCTGGGGGCTGTGAGCCGTGCCTCCGGACCGGGCGGGACCTCGGCGCCCTCCGGAGCCTCGGATCATTTAACGCGCTGCGTACGAGTCGATGAGATCGACTGGGATACGCCGCCCGCCGCAGGTGCCGGAGGTTCCGCCGTCACGCAGGGCGACGTGCTGCTCGAAGTCAACGATCTGACCAAGCGTTATCGTCAGGTTTTAGCCAACGACGGACTGACTTTCGAGGTCCGTCGTGGCGAGACCGTTGCTATCGTGGGTGAGTCCGGGTGCGGAAAGTCAACTTTCGCGCGCATCCTCACCGGCCTCGCCCAGGCGACGTCGGGCTCGATCAGGATGGAGGGCCTCGAGCTCACCCAGTTGCCGGTGAGCCGCAGGACCCGCGATACCATCCGGTCGCTGCAGATGGTCTTTCAGAACCCCTTCGATACACTCAATCCCGCTCACACGGTCGGCTCGCAGATCGCGCGCGTCATCCGCAAGTTCGGCGTGGAACGCGATGAATCGCGAATCCGACAGCGCGTCCTCGAGCTCCTGGACCTGGTGAAGTTGCCGCGCGAGTTTTCCGAACGCCGCCCGCGGCAACTGTCGGGAGGGCAGAAACAACGCGTCGGCCTGGCGCGCGCCTTCGCCGGGAACCCGACCATGGTGGTGGCGGATGAACCGCTGTCCGCCCTCGATGTGTCGGTGCAGGCCGCGGTCACCAATGTGCTGCTCGATATTCAGCGGCAACGGAGCACAACGCTGTTGTTCATCAGTCACGATCTCTCTCTCGTCCACTACTTGTCGGACCGCGTCGTCGTGATGTATCTCGGCCAGATCATGGAGCAGGGCCGAACGGAGGAGGTGTTCGCACCTCCCTACCATCCCTACACCGAAGCGCTCCTGGCCGCATTGCCCGTGCCCGATCAGCAGTTTGCGAAGCGCAAAGTGGTGTTGTCCGGAGAGATCCCGTCGGCGTCGAATCCGCCCGCCGGCTGCCGTTTCTCCACCCGCTGCGCCTACCGGATTCCGGGGACCTGCGACGTAGTGCCGCCGGTCGTGCAGGAATTCGCGCCCCAGCATCGTATCGCCTGTCACCTGCCGCGTTCCCAGTTGCAGGCGATGCAACCTGTATTTGATAGCCGCGGCTGCCATGCCGGGAGGGCAATCTCATGACTCAATTTCTCACCCTGGCTGTCTGCCAGACCGGTCCCGTGCAACGCGACGCCTCTCGGGCTGCGACCGTCGGCCGGCTGGTGAGGCTGTTGGAACGGGCCGCCGCCACGGGGGCCGAGCTCGCCGTGTTTCCGGAAATGGCATTGACCACGTTCTTCCCGCGCTGGGCACTCGAAGACCCCCGGGAGATCGATGCGTTTTATGAGACGCAACTGCCGGGGCCGCTGACACAACCGCTGTTCGACGCGGCCCGTCGGCTGGAGATAGGGTTTGCCCTCGGCTATGCGGAGCTCAGCGAGGAGGGCGGTCGTCGACGTCGCTTCAACAGCATGGCCCTGGTCGGGCCGGATGGTGCCGTGATGGGCCGCTATCGCAAGATGCACATTCCCGGCTCCGCGGACACGGACGCGGGGGTCACCACTCACCTGGAGCGCCGCTATTTTGAGCCGGGAAACCTGGGATTCCCGGTGTTTCCCTATCGGGGCGCGCGCGTTGGCCTGAGTCTGTGCAACGACCGCCGCTGGCCGGAAACCTATCGAATGCTGTGTCTGAACGGTGCACAGGTCGTCGTGTTGGGATACAACACTCCGGTGGTATTGGATGAGGCGCCGGCGCTGGCGCATCTGCGCATGTTTCACAATCACCTGCCCATGCAGGCCGGCGCCTACCAGAACACGCTCTGGGTGGCCGCGGCCGCCAAGGCCGGGTTGGAAGACGGCCAGGCGCTCATCGGCGGCTCCTGCATCATCGCGCCCACCGGTGAGATGGCCGCGCTCTGCGTGTCGAACGACGACGACGTCATCGTGCATCGCGCCGATCTGGATTTGATTGGCACCTGCCGGCGGGTGAACTTCGATTTCGCCCGTTACCGCAGGCCGGAGGAGTACGGGCTGATCGCGCAACGCGCCGGCCCCCT
>DATMQL010000439.1:0-4613 GCA_035566815.1 Steroidobacteraceae bacterium
CTATGGATTGCTGAATGCCAGGCTCGGTATCGGAGCGCCCGACGGCAAATGGACCGTTGAGATCTGGGGCAATAACCTGGCCGATAAGCTTTTCTACCAGGTCGCCTTCGATGCGCCGTTCCAATACCACCAGATCGATGCGTTCCTGGGCGCTCCGCGCACCTTTGGCCTCACCGTGAGAACGAAGTTTTGATGGGGTGGCTCATCGCACTGTATAGCCGCGCGCCTCGAAGCAGGCTGACTGGGCCCGGTCATACTCGTACTGCTGTTGAGTAGCCGTCGGTGACGTGGCGCCGCCTGAGCGGACCGGATCGAAGCCGGTCTGGGCCACGGCGAAACGGTAGCAGTCATAGCGGTCGTGGGCCAGTTGATCGGCGCTTTGGCCGTTCTTCGGGAACAGGGCAGCCCGGATACCCTTTGGGGGATCGGGTGTTGCAGTTGATGAAGAAGTCGTCGGCAGCGTTACCGGTGCCGTTGCTGCAACGGATGCGGCGATGGGGGCGGTTGTGCTGGGTACTGGTGTCGAAGGTGCGGCACCGGGTGGCGCTGTGGGCGTTGAGTTAGGCGATGTCGTGACGGACGGGGGGGCGGGTGGCGTCGCCGCGGCTACAGTGATCGGTGCCGGCGGGCCAATCGCTGGGCCCGTGGGTGACGAAGTGGAGGTTGTGCTCGGTATGGGGACGGAACGCATCGCCGCGCTGGCCGGGACGGGGGCGGACGAGTTCACGGAAGCGGGTGAGCTAACGGAAGCGGCTGGACTCACGGAAGTGGGCAAACTTGCAGAAGCAGGCGAACTCACGGAAGCAGTCAAAGCCGCGGAACCCGTCGAACTCACTACAGCGGACGTGGCGCCTGCGGCCCGTGCAACTGGTATAGCGGCGGGAGTTACCACGGCAGGCTCTCCCTTGTCGTCTTCTCCCGTCGTAGCTGCCGTAGCCGACGGTGGCGCTGCAGCTCGCGGTACCGGAGTGGGCTTGCCGGAGACCGGCGCAGCAACGGCTGCGTCAGACTTGGTTTTGGCGGCCGTTTCCGCGGGATCGTTGATCACCTCGTAGCCATTCAGGTCGGGCCGCGGCCGATAGTAGACGTCATTACAGTACAGATAAATTTCCCCTCCATGCGCCACGAGCGTGGAGAACGTGGGGAGTGTTGGGACGATGAGGCCTATCGGGGGCGCCACCACCATGAATGCCGGTCCCCGTGGCTCGAGCCAGAGGCCGTCATGGAATCGGTAAGACAGCCCCGCGTAGGTCACCACAATCGCCCCCTGCGGCGCGTCCCGCAGAATCGAGCCCCGATCCGGATAGAAATGATCGTGGCCTTGGCGAGTGTCGTGATGCTTGTGATACGGCTCTGTCTGCTCTTCGGGCGCGCGCGGGTCGCTGCTCTGGCCGTAAGTATGTGTTGGAGTCAGAAGGGTAACGGAAATGACGGCAAACAGAACGCCAGACGTACGCATGGCAGCTCTCCCTCACCGGGTGACAGCATCGGTGTGAATCCGAACGCAATTCACGCCGCGTGGTTGACATTAGCACCAAATTGCTCTTCCCAGAAGTTGGATTCCAGGGAACATCGGGCGTCGCGCGTTCGCCACGCGTCACTGCGCGCCGCCGAGGGCGCGGCCGCCATCTGTTCCCGTGTGACAAGCGAATCCTAACTTGTTGATGAAGGATCGATTAATGCGGTCGCGGTGGCTGAGTTGGTGTGCGGCGGGACGTGGCGCGGCAGGACTGGATTTATAGCCTGTGTCCCGATGCCGACAACTGACGGAAATCCACTGGCGTACTACTACGAAGGGTCGCAGATGAAAGATCAGAAGGGCGCGCTGTTCCCGCCAATGGATTCCCGCCACAAACGCTGGCGGCGCTGCGCGACCAGGCGCCGCGTGCTCTGTGCAATGTTGATTGCGAGGTCCACGGGTTTCAGTGGTCCGTAGATCACGGGATCCGATGCACGAAACAGGGCCACGGTGGGCAGGCATTCGACCGGTATTGCGTCCGGCTCCAGCTCAAGAAACGCCTCCCGGAACTCCAGCGCGAGCGCGATCCGGCCCGGCTCGATTTCTTCCGGGCGCAAGCACAGGGTGAGTGCCACTCGGCCGCCGGTGGACTCCGGAATCGGATCCAGTGCCAGATCGTAGCGTTGCGCGCGCAGCCGGCGCAGGGCCCCCAGGCATTCCTGGATCAAGCCGCTGCCCTGGTGCGGGAACACGATGATGCGCCGAAGGCCGGGAAAGTCGTCGAGCAGCTCGCAGGACTTGGGATGGCGAGGTCGATGGAAGCATGGACCAGGACCCGGCCGAGCAGGAGTCGCGAATCCCCGCGGAAGTCGCGCAGCGCCCTGTTGAGATGCGCTCCAACTCGTTGCAAGCGTGTTCGTTCGGCGCGATTCAGTTCGATGACGGCGCCCCTTTGACGGAGCTCATGCGCCTGCTACACGGTCCGGTAACGTAATAACAGGCACTCCGAAGTGTTGAGCGCGCGTGCCGGGAAGCTCTGGAAGCTCCTGCGTTGCAACATGTTTGCGGCGCAGCGATGTTTGGAGTGTTGTGATCCAGTGTGCAATGTTGCATTGCGCCTGACACCGTTCGGTCACCGCGCTGTCATGCATCGTCTGTACCTTGCGCCCGTGAGTTAGATAAGCAGGAGGACTGACATGCAGAACGAGATTCTGGCTAAGCAGCACGACGCGTTTGCCGGGTACTCGGAAGGCGAGCGGACACCGCCGTCCGTGTCAACTGAGTTGAGACTCATACATCCCCCTCTGCCACTGAAGCTGCGGACCTGTGTCGGCCGCAAGATGGCACGTCGTGGATTCACCCTCGATAGCGGGATTTTCAAACCGTTCAGCGGTTACTGGTCTTGATGGCGGTATTTCTGAGGTGACAGGGAGCGTCACCTCCTCCGCCTTGGGGCGTGCCCGGCATGCCATGGCCTGATCTCGCGCGTGACCTGGCGTGGCGTGGCCGGGCGTGACCTGGCGTGGCGTGGTCCGGCGCGGCGCGGTCCGGCGTGAAAAAAAGTCCCCTCTGGGCTGTCCAGTTGGACCCCCGCCAAGCGTCGTCGCTAATGGATGCACATCTCATGGCGAAAGAGGATCTCTCGCACGATCCGCGGCAACCTTTGCTCTTTAAAGCTGTCGGGCCACGGTATTGGCGTGGCGGCACAGACGAAGAACGGCCTCCTGGTCGTTGATCCGCACGACTTCGGCGTTTCCCGCAGCCTGCTGTCGCGGGGCTCTTATGATTGGACGGCGATTTCCTGGCTAGTGCGGCTGCTGGATCGCAGATCCCGCATGGTCTTCGTGGGCGCCCACCTCGGAGCGCTGCTCGTGCCGCTTGCCCTGCAGTCCGGGTCCCGCAACATCGTGGCTTTCGAGCCGAATCCGCCGACACATCGGCTCCTCGAAATGAACCTGGCTCTCAACGGCCTGACCGGTGTGAAGTTGCACCAGCTGGCCGTGGGCGACCGCGAAGGATCGATCTGATTTACCCAGAATCGGCTCAACAGCGGCAACAGCCGGGTGTCACAAACCGGAGAAGTGGTCGTTGCCATGACCACCCTCGACTCGGCGCTCGAGAGTGACTCATCGATGGTGGATCTGGTCGTCATGGATACGGAAGGATTCGAAGTTCGCGCGCTCCGGGGCGGGTCTCGAACCCTGGCGCGGACTCGCTATCTCTACGTCGAATATGCCCCCGAGCAACTCATCGAACAAGGCAGTAGCTCGCGGGAGTTTATCGAGCTGGTCGCGAGCCAGTTCGAGTGCATGTACTTACCGGGAAATCCGGCGAGATTTTTCCCGTCCAGGACCTATGTGAATCATCTGAGCGGGTTGCTCTCCCGGCGCGGTCTACTCCTGAACCTGTTGTTCACGAATGAAACGAGCCCGGAAGGAGCGCTGCTCATGCCGCCGGGATGATAAAATGCCCGGCGAGTTCGTTTCGCCCGCCCGGGTTGCGACGTGAGAGCCGATGGACCGATTGACACGCTGCTTTCTGAATACCCGTGACGAGCTTCTGCGGTTTCTGACACGGCGGGCCGGACGCGTCGTGGCCGAGGATGTCGTGCAGGACACCTGGGTGCGCCTCCGGGAGCGCAGTGACCCTGGATCCTGGCATGAGCCGCGCGCGGTCTTTTTTACCACCGCTGCCAACCTCGCAACCGACAGCTACAGACGTGATGCGGTCGCTGAAAAGCTTTTCTCCCGGGATGCGGATTCCTCCGAGGCGGCTTGCATGCGACCTGATCCGGAAACCCAGGCCGATACGGTCAGCCGTCTCGAGCGTCTCGCCGCCGCCCTGGACGAGCTGCCACCTCCCTGTCGGGAGGCGTTTCTGTTGAATCGCCTCGAAGGGTTGTCTCACGCAGAGATAGCCGGCCGCCTCGGCGTGTCCACCAAGACGATTCAACGTTATATCGAGCGTGCGTTGCGCATCTGCCTGGAAGTGCCGGAATGACGACCGATCTTGCAGCGGAGCATGCCGTTCGAACCTGGACGCGACGTCACTCCGGGATATGGACGGAGGCGGATGAAGTCGAGTTGCAGGCGTGGCTCACCGCGGCTCCCGAGCACCGCGCAGCGTATGACAGGGTGGCGCGGGTCTGGGTCAC
>DATMQL010000440.1:0-5592 GCA_035566815.1 Steroidobacteraceae bacterium
CGCTGACGGGGCGTCCGGGGAGGCGCCGTACCAGCCGCGGATGCCGGAGTAGCTGCAGCTCGCCGCCCAGTTGTATTCCCCTTTGATAGTATTGCCACGGATGTCCAGGAAGGTCTGGAAGCCGGTCGCGGGGGAGGTGCCGTACCGCGCACTCTGAACATCATAGGCGAGACTATAGAGAATCCCGCTCGTGTCGTATTGTTGGTTGCCCTCGATGGCTGAATCCGAGCTGCCCGCCCAGAATCCGATCACTCCCCCGGAGGGTTTGTTGGCATTGCTCTTCTGACACAGTGGTTGTCGTTGATCGACGAAGTTATCCACGGCGTACACCTGCCAATACTCCTTTGCCGTGGTCACCAGGCTGTCGGCGGCCGGCGCTACGTCCCACGCCGGAGATACTGTGAACGTCACAGACGAGCCGGTGGCACTCGAATACGATACGACGGGACGCACTTGCCCAATGCCGGTTCCGCTTGCGATCTGTATCCACAACTCTCCATACGCAGTGCCGTTGGTCAAGGTCAGGAGCGGTCCCTGTACAGTCACCGAGTTCGACGTGGCGGCCAGCACCGGCTGGGCGGTCGCGAGTGCGCTGGTATTGCCGTTACCGTCGAAGGCGATCGCCTCGCCGTCGCCCGCCTTGTCACCGCTGCAGGTTGCCGTGTTTTGCGCGACCAGGACTTCCTCGTGATCGCCGATCAGCGACCAGAAGAAGGCGGCGCGAAAGCCCTTCGCATCCGTGGCCGGGTTATAAAGGTATTGTGTCGAGGTGCCGTCCGCCACGTTGTTACTGAAATCCAGACGTTGTCCGGAGCTGATGCCGGTCGGGATCGCTCCCTGGCCGACGGCTGCGTTGATATAGCTGCCGGGCTCGAACGTGTTGAAAGCTATGACCGAATCGCTGACGTAGTGGGTGCCGTCCAGGAGCAACCCCGTATCGTAGGCGCCGAAATCGTTATTCGTAACAAACAGGTGGTCGATGGGCATGCCGCCGTCCTGAATCGCGACGAACGGCTGTTCGAAGGTGTTTCCAGTGATCGTCACACCGCTTACGGTGCTCGGGTCCGCCGCGTTATAGGACTGCGCATTGGCGGGCGCGACTCCCAACTCCAGAAGTGTCCGGCCCGGGTCCGTCGGCTGGTATACGTATGCGTCTTTGAACCTGATGCCCTGGACCGTGTTCTGTCCTTGCAGCGTGAAGATCGGCTTCTGCATACTCCAAGTGGTGTCACGCCGGATGGTGGTCGAGCCGGCGCCGGCGCCTATGATGTTGACGCCGACCGGCACCAGCACCCCGAAATAAACTACTCCGGCCGCGCTGTCGTTACCCATGTCCCAGACGCCGGGTCCGAAAACCACGCTGCCGCCGCCCGCTCGTCTGGCTGCGGCGATGGCTTTGTAGATGCACAGGGTGTCGTCCACGCCGTCGCCGGGAATACAGCCTCCGTAGGCCGGATCGTCGACTGCAAAGGTAGCGGGCGCGGTGGGGTCGGGCAGCGTTTCGAGTGTTTGACCGCTTGCCACGCCGATCCAGCTCGAGCCGTCCCGGCTGAGCTGTATGGTGTAGGTGCCGGCAGTCATGTTCGTCGGTAGAGTCACGTTCGCGACATAACGCTCGATGGCGGTCGTTTGATCTCCGTCATTCTGCGCCGTCAGGGTGTACGTGCTCGGGCCGATCAGCCGCACCTGTGTCGTGGCACCGGCGGCCGGCTGCAAGTTGCGGCCAACTACCTTCAGATATCGCGGCAGGCCCGCCTTCGACGCGCTGACATACGCGGAATCCGGTGTTATCCACAGGGGTCGTGCGTCGTTGATCGTGACGCCATTGCTCCATTCGCCGTCTGCGTTTAGTACCCATAGAGCGTATGACTGGCCCGATTGCATCGAAGCCGGCAGAGATATGGTCAACGAGTGCGGCACTTCGAGCGTGCTTACGACAGTTGCGACACCGGTGTTGGCGTCGGAAGCAACTGGAGCCCCCGCTGGTGGACCAGGAAGTTGGGTTGTATCCGTGATCGACTGGTAGACGACCGTATCACTGCTTGCGAAACCGTCTCCTGCGAGCATCAGAAGATCACCGGGGTCGCCGCGCACGGGGCTCTGGTAAGCCGGCTGACTGAAGAGCGTGGCCGGTGTGGCGCGGACGCAGTCCGTTCCAAAACAAAGTAAAGCGGCTGCCGCCAGCCATCCTGAGCCGTAGCGGGTCATTCGGTATCCTTTCCACTGAGTGTGACGTCATTGTCGCGCGCGATCCAAACACCTCGTAGTGACATTCGCGTGATGCTTGGATTACACCCGCGCCCGGTGTGACGTACGTCTCCCTGGCACGAGCCTGTCACATAGGCCCGGTATCTTCGCCGAGATCTTTTCTCGCGAAAAAATACCGAATGCCATTTACCGATCGGATCCGGGCGGCCGCGAAAAAAAGCGCGGCGGCGGCCGCGGCCGCGGTCAGCCTGACGACCGCCGCTACCGTCGCCCACGCCGAGGAGCCGAGCTCGTCCGCGATACAGGCGACTGCGCATCCCTCGACTGTCGCGGACTCGGAAAATCCGACGAGCTCCGTCGCGGTGCTGAACTACCGCGATCTCGAAGAGCGAGGCATTACGAATCTCGATGGAATCGCCGCTGCGCTGCCTGGCATTTCGTCGACGCCCGCGCTGAACTCGCTCAGTACGCTCAGCCTGTATGTACGCGGCGCGGGACCCGTCGCGCCCGGCGAGATTACCCTCGATGGCGCGGTGGGCATTTACCAGGACGGTTTTTTGGTCTCCCGCTTACAGGCGAACACTTTCGACTTGCTCGATCTCGAGCGCGTGGAAGTCCTGGAGGGACCCCAGGGCGCTACCTACGGCCGCAACACCACGGGTGGCGCGATCGAGCTCACCAGCGAGGCGCCGACGGGCAAGTTAGGTTTCGACCAGAGCGTGGATTTCGGGAATCGAAACAGCTACCGCGTATTGAGCTCGATCGATACTCCCCGCTGGCACGATTTATCCGCAAAAGCGACCGTGGTGGCAAGCTCCATCGACGGTTACATCAAGAACGAGCTCGCCACACAGCATGATTACGGCGAAGAAAAGCAGCGTGCGGCGCGCCTGCAGTTACTCTGGGACGGGCTCTCGAGTTTGCGTGCGGAGTACTTCATCGAGCGCAGTGGGTTGGATTCCACACCTGAGTACGACTCGAATCCTACGCAGAACGGTCAGGAGTTGTACCCGGGCTTCATCTACTACGCCGACCCTGATGGACCGATGCACTCCACGTACCGCCCGGTATTTTTGCATTTGAGTACGTCGAACCACACGGCGCAGGGCCTCACATTGACGTGGAGCGCGTGGCCGGCTCTTACTGTCCAATCCCTCACCGGGTATCGGATCATGACCGCAAACGAGTTCCAGGACTATGCGGAGTTCAACCTCCAGCCGACGACGACGACTGACGGCTATCAACAGCACCAGTTCTCGCAGGAGCTGCGTTTCAGCGGAAATGCGTTTGACCGGCAGCTCGGTTACCTCGCTGGCGTGAGCTATTTCAGGGAAAAAGGCGCTCATTCGAGCGACATCTCCCTGCCACTCAACGGGCAGGAGGCGCTGACCCAGATTGCGGCGAAATCGCAGTCACAATCCGTCTACGTGCGGTTGCAGTGGCGGCCTGCGTTCCTCGCCAGGCGCTTGGAGATCACAGCCGCTGGCCGCTACACCAAGGACATCAAGGACGCGACGCGGTCCATTACGGGCGACGGCACCAACGCGGTGGAGACCGGTGCGGTGAGCCGCCTGAGCTACTCCAGGGCCACCCCGGAGTTCAACGTTGCGTACCGCTGGAGCGACACGATCAGCACCTACGCGAAGGTCGCGACCGCCTATCAGGCGGGTGGCGCCTTGGAATCAGCGCTGCCCGGCGACTTCGCCGCCAACACCTTCAGGCCCGAAACTTCCACGACTTACGAGGTGGGATTGAAGTCCGGGTTCAACGACCTCTTGCACGCCGACCTCGCGCTGTTCGACAGCAAGCGAAAAAACGTCCACTACGCTATTCCCGTCAGCACCCTCTTTGACCAGACCTTCGAGCTTCAGCGGGTGACCGTTACAGGGGCGAGCCTCGATCTGCATTCGAGTCCGCTGCACGACCTCGCTCTGAGCGCGAGCGCAACCTATCTCTATTGGCGCATCGATCGGGCCGATGCGGCGGCGGGCACGGTGTTCGATCCGTCCTCCACGAGCGGCTCGCCCTATACGTTGGGTGAAAACATCAAAGACGTATTCGCACTTCCCTATACCCCTCGGTTCGCTGCCTCGGTCGCCGGTGACTACACGTTTCTGCATCTCGACCGTCGCGACGTCATGATGCATCTCGACTATGTCTATCGCTCCAAGATGTTCACCGGAGACGCCGCCGGCCCCGCGGTTCCCGGCGCACAGTTCGAAACGCAATCGGCCTACGGACTGTTGAATGGACGCCTCACGCTCTCGCAGGAGACCGACTGGTCGCACCGGCTGACTATCAGTGTCTGGAGCCGCAATATCCTCAATAGAAAGTACTACCAGCCCGGCGTGGCTGTTGGTGACGGGGTGACGTCGTTCAATGCGAGCGGCGCACTGAGCGGCTACCAGTCACGCGCCGGCGCGTGGGCGGAGCCACTCACCTACGGGCTCAATATCAAATACGAGTATTGAGCCCTAGGAGCCTAGCGCGGCTTGCCGCCGGAACGAATGCGTTCGACCAGCGCAGTGGTGGATTTCTCCGGAGTGAGTGGCACGAGCATTACGCGTCCCCCACTCGCCTCGATGAATTCCCGGCCCACGACCTGGTCGAGCTGGTAGTCGCCACCTTTCACCAGCACATGCGGGCGCACGCTTTGTAGTACCTCGAGGGGCGTGTCCTCATCGAAAATCGTCACGGCGTCGACGAATCCGAGAGCCGCGAGCACCGCAGCGCGGTCTTCCTGGGGCACGAGGGGCCGTTCAGGTCCTTTCAGCCGGCGCACCGATGCATCGCTGTTAATGGCCAGCACGAGAATATCCCCGAGCTTGGCCGCCTGGCTCAGCAAGGAGAGGTGCCCCGCGTGCAGCAGGTCATAACAGCCGTTCGTAAACACGATGCGCTTGCCGGCCATGCGCCAGGTCGCCGCGCGCGCCACCAGATCGTCACGTGTCAGGATCTTGCCATCCGGACGTGCGGACAGTGCGTTGCGAATACTGCCGGCGTCTACGGCAACCGCGCCGATCTGGCCTACCGAAACGCCGGCAGCCGCGTTCGCGAGTTGCGCAGCCTCGGGGAGAGATGCGCCCGCGGCTAGAGAAAGAGTGAGAACGGAAATCGCCGTGTCACCGGCGCCCGTGACGTCGTATACCTCGCGCTTAATGGCCGGCACCGCGGTGTTGTTTCCCTGTACGGGTACGACCAACATTCCGCGATCGCCGAGAGTGACGACCATGGCTTCCAGCCCCGCAGCTTGCGCCAGCAGGCGAGCTGCGGCGGCAATCGCCTCCGTGTCGTCGGCATCGAGCGCTTGCCCCGCCGCGGCTTCCAACTCCCGCAGGTTGGGAGTGATGGTCGTCGCGCCCCGATAGCGGGTGAAATCCCTGT
>DATMQL010000441.1:0-2174 GCA_035566815.1 Steroidobacteraceae bacterium
GACCTTTCCCTGCGCGTCCTGGTACATGTTCGCCGTCGCTTTGGCGGGGGCCTTCTCGCGGAAATCCAGAAAATGCGTCGCGCCGTCTTTCATGCGGATGAGCATGAATCCGCCGCCGCCCAGGTTTCCGGCCGCCGGGTGCACCACCGCCAGGGCGAACGCCGTCGCAACCGCCGCGTCGATGGCGTTACCGCCCGCCTGCATGATCTCCACTCCGGCGCGGGAGGCTAGCTCGTGAACGCTTGCGACCATGCCGTGCTCGGCGACTTCGGGGCGCATGCCGCCTCCGGCGCAGGCAAGCTGTGTGGCGGCGGCCGTGGTCAGGAACACCAGAACGGCGTTTAATCTAAATTTCATGTGCATCCGTGTGGCCGCAGGGACGGCCTGTCCAATAGAGTGTGGGCAAAGGATAATGAAACATGGGCGAGAAGAGCTACATTCGTCCGGATATCGTCGGCGGCGGCGAATACGATCCCATGAAGGAGCCGCGCTATGCAGAGATAGCAACCTTCATGCGTGCGCCGCTGGCGCGGAGCCTCGCTGAAGTCGATATCGGGCTCATTGGGGTCCCGACCGATCTCGGTGTCACGAACCGGCCGGGAGCGCGGCACGGCCCGCGTGAGATCCGCAATGCTTCGAGTCTCATGCGGGCGTTCAATCTCGGTCTCGAGCTGAATCCCTACGACCTGTGCCGTATCGCTGATCTCGGCGATGTCCGGTTCTCGAACCGCTTCGACCTGCCGAAGCAGGTCGAGGAAATCGAGACGTTCTATCGCAAGGTGCATGCGGCCGGTGTACGGCCCGTTACCGCGGGCGGCGATCACTCGATCACCTATCCCATTTTCAGAGCGCTGGCCGCCTCCGCACCTATCGGAATGGTGCACATCGACGCGCATACCGATACGTGGGGCGAGTTTGCGGGATCCAAATTCCATCATGGAGCACCCTTTCGGCTCGCCGTCGAGGCCGGGCTGCTCGATCCGCGGCGGACCATCCAGATCGGCATCCGTGGCGGTCAGAACTTCATGGAGGGAATCGAGTTCTCCCGCGCGATGGGCATGCGGGTGGTGTTCATCGAGGAGTTTGCTTCGCTCGGTGTCGAGCGCGTCATCGAGGAGGCTCGCGAGGTCGTCGGTGACGGACCGACGTACATCTCGTTCGATGTGGACGGGCTCGATCCCGTTTATGCACCCGGTACGGGTACGCCCGAGATCGGTGGCATTACGACGCTGGAGGGGCAGCGGCTCCTGCGTGGGCTGCGCGGACTGAACCTCGTCGGTGGTGACGTGGTGGAGGTGGCGCCGCCTTATGACCAAACAGGCAACACCGCCCTGGTGGGCGCGACGCTGATGTTCGAGATCCTCTGCCTCATCGCGGACCGCCATTTCGGTACGGGTCGCTCCGAAGCGCGACTTTAGGAGCTACGTCTCCTGGACCGCACCGAGTTTCGCCTGTTGTCCAAAAGAGGACAGTGCCAGCGATGACTCCGGTAGAACCAACTCGCCGCTTTCCAGGCGCTTGCGCAGATACGTGAAGGTCTGCGCCGTCTGCGCGAACAGGTGCTCACCGGCAACGAGTGGTGTCCGGATCGGACTTCCGGGGCGTATCAGGCGCGGCATCGGTGCGATGCGCGTGTTGTAATCGACCGCGAAGAAAAGCGGAAATGAGTAGCGCTCCTCGCGCACCTTGCGGACACGATGCGACGTTGCAACGAACTCGCCGTTCGTCCACAGCTCCAGCATGTCGCCAATGTTCACGGCGTAGGCGTTGGGAAGCGGTGGCGCGTCGATCCAGACACCCGCCTCGTTCATCACTTCCAGGCCCGGCGCGGTCGAGCGCAGCATCGTGAAGAATTCGTAGTCGGTGTGGGCGCCCAGGCCGGGCCGGTCGGACGCATTGTTGTCGTACGGGTAGTGTATGAGCCGCAACTGACTCGGTGGCCGTGTCAGGAAGGGCGCGAACAGGTCGGGCGCTTCTCCCAACGCGAGGGCAAATCCTCTCAGCAGCACGCGACCCAGCTCGAAGGTGGCGCGATAGTAGTCGCTCACCGCGGCCTTGAATCCCGGCAGATCCGGCCATTGATTGGGGCCGAGCAGGGGGTTGCCCGCGAGATAATCCGGATCGTCAGCGGGCAGGTCGCGTGAGCTGTCGTAAGCCTCCTTCGCGTCCTTGGC
>DATMQL010000442.1:0-15061 GCA_035566815.1 Steroidobacteraceae bacterium
CGTTGCCGATGCGCGTCACGCCCTTGTCGTGGGTGGTGCCGCGATTCACGGTGACGGATTCGCGAAATACATTTCGATCGCCGATCGTGAGAAGCGTCGGCTCGCCCTTGTATTTCTTATCCTGCGGCGCGTCGCCGATAGAGGCGAACTGGAAAATGTGGTTGTCGGCGCCGATGACGGTCGGGCCGTTGATGACAACGTGGGGGCCGACGATCGTGCCGGCGCCGATTTCGACGTCGGGACCGATGATGGAGAATGGACCTACAGTGACATCCGCGGCGAGTTGGGCCTTGGGGGAGATGATCGCGCGCGCGTCGATCACTTTCCCGTCTCCGGGGCCACCATGATCTCTGCGTGCGCAACCTCGGTTTCACCGACGATGGCCGTAGTCTCGAACTTCCAGATACCCCTGAGCGCGCGCTGCACAGTGGCTTTCAGGATGAGCTGGTCGCCTGGGATGACCGGCTTACGGAAGCGCGCCTTGTCGATGCCAACGAAGTAGAAGCGAGTCTGATCCGTGGGAATGACGTTCGCGCTCGAAAACGCAAGGATGCCTGTGGCCTGCGCCAGGGCTTCGATGACCATCACGCCAGGCATCACAGGGCGTCCCGGAAAGTGCCCGGGGAAGAACGGCTCGTTGTACGTCACGTTCTTGAGCGCCGTGATCGACTCGCCGGGGATGCATTCCAGGACACGATCCACGAGCATAAAGGGATAGCGGTGCGGTAGGTACCGCAGGATCTCATTGATATCGAAACGGATCGGGTCAGTCATCATCCACTTCCTGATCATGCGGAGGAGCGCCTGCGGCGCCTATGCTGGGTGCAGCCCCCTTGCCGGGTGCAACCCCCGTGCCGGGTGCAACCCAAGTGCCGGGTGCAACCCCTTCGAGTTTTTTGAGTCGGGCGTCGAGCCGGTCGATGCGCTTGAAGCGCGCGACCATGCGGCGCCAGGTGGTGGCCTTCTCGAGCGGTATACCGCTGGAGTATACGCCGGGCTCTGTAATCGAATGGCTCACCATGGTGGTGCCGAGAAACACCACGTCGTCGCAGACCGTGAGATGGCCGCCGATGGCGACCTCTCCCGCGATCTGGCAGCGCTTGCCTATCGTGGTGCTTCCCGAGATACCGGTCAAAGCCGCGATGGCGGTATGCGCCCCGACGTGAACGTTATGCGCAATCATAATGAGGTTGTCGAGCTTCACGCCCTCTTCGATAACGGTGTCCTCGACCGCGCCCCGGTCGATCGTGGTGTTGGCGCCGATCTCAACGTCCGGGCCGACACGCACGGTGCCCACCTGGGGCACTTTTATCCAACGGCGCTGTTCGGAGGCGAACCCAAAGCCATCGCCACCAATGACGGCGCCCGGCTGTACTACGGTGCGGGCGCCGATCTGGACTGACCGGCACAGGGTGATCCTTGCAGCGAGGTAGACGTCCTCGTCAAGCGCGACCTCGTCCTCCAGAACGCAGTGAGGCCCGACGAAAGTCCGAGGGCCGATGACTACGCGCTCACCGATTACGCACAAAGGACCCACGTGCGCCGTCGGGTCAACACGCGCGCTGTCGGCAACAATCGCCGTCGCATGGATCCCCGCAGGACCGTGCGAGCGGGGATGGAGCACGGTAGCGATTCGAGCGTAGGCGGCGTGAGGATTTACGCAGATCAGTGCGTTCGTGGGGCAATCCGATGCGGACGCTTTATCCAGAACGACAGCACCCGCGCGCGTCTGCGCCAACTGCGATTTATAGCGAGGGTTGGCGAGAAACGAGAGCGAGTGCGCATCCGCACCCGCCAACGTCGCGACGTGCTCTACGAGCGCGTCGGGATCGCCGCGCAGTTCGCAGCCGAACCGAACAGCGAGTTCCCCCAGGGAGACCGCCATAAATAAGCCAATAGGGTGAGCGAAAAGGGCTCCTCAACGGGCCCCGACGCTCATTGCCCCTTCGGCTTTGACGGGGCCGGAGCGGCAGTCTTCCCAGCAGCAGGCGCGTGCGACTGCAGAGCGGTGAGAATCGCCGGCGTGATGTCGAGACTCGGCGTCGAGTAGATGACACCATCGGCGACCACGAGATCGAAGTTCTGCGCCTTGGCGTAGACACGCACTTCTTCGATCAACGTGCGCTGCAGACGCGACATTTCCTCATTGCGCCGTGCGTTGAAGTCATCCTGCACTTCCTGTTGCTTGCGCTGCAGATCGCGGTAACTGTCACGCAACTCCTTCTCGGAGCGCTGCCGCTGATCCTCGGTCATGGTGGCGCCGTCTTTCTGCAGTTTGTCTTCCTTGGTCTTCAGCGTCTGCTGCTGAGTCTGCAGGTCGCGCTGGCGCGGAGTGAATTCCGTGCGGATGGCCTCCACGACGACCTTCGCCTGGGGCGATTCCTCCATGAGCTTGCCGTAGTCGACGACCCCGATCTTGAGATCGGCGGCCCACGCCGGCAGGACGGCGCAAGTGCCGGCTATGGCAACGATCCAGGCCAGGGAATGGGTGCTGATCAAGCGCTTCACGACGATACCTACCTCAAATTGGCTTAGGAGGGGATTCCTGAACCCACTATTATGCGCTATCTGAGGCCTAAAAGGCCTGTCCGATCGAGAATTGGAACACCTCGGTCTGGTCGCCCCACTTGGTGACGCCGTCGCCCCGCTGGTGGTTCAGGGGCACGCCCAGGCTGAATCGGAAGAGTCCCAGGGGGGCCAACCACTGTACGGCCACGCCAACCGAGCGGCGGATATCGCTCCAATTATTGAGCCGGTAGCTCTCGGGTGTTACGCCGTCGGGGCCGAAGAACTGCAGCTTGCTGCCGGTTTCATAGACGCCGCCCATGTCGAAGAAGGCGCTCACCCGGGCGCTGCTGCGCCACTTGGCGGGCATCGGGAAAATGAGCTCGTTCTGGCTCGTGATGCGCATATTGCCGCCATAGGGGTTGCCGAACTGGTCGACCGGTCCGAGGCGGCTCTCGCGGAAGCCACGCACGTTGTCGGGGCCGCCGCCGAAGAACTGCCGGTACGGCGGGATGGCCGTCGTGTGGCCAAAGGGCTCACCATAATCAATGCCCGCGTTCGCCACGAACGAGAAGCCGTGAGCGATCGGGAAGTAGTGCAGGAAAGTCGCGTTGGCGATGTAGTACTCAACGTCGGCGCCCGGCGTCGTGGAGGAAATGGACGCGGAAAAGCGGGAGCCGCGATCGGCGAACAGGGTGCGGTTACGCGTGTCCCAATCCCAACCGGCGACGAGCTCGAAGTCCTTGAAGTTCGTTCCGTAGAAAACGAATTCGTTGTTAGAGGCGTCGTCGTGGGCGACGCGCGAATACGGATGGCCGTTGTTCTGCACCCACTGCTGCGCCTGCAGGGCGCTGCCCTGGGAGCTGGTGAGGAGCTGTGAGCTTTCGAACACGGCCCCGAACCGCACGTACTGGTACTCGGTGAGCGGGTAGGCCCAGGTGGGACCAACGCTCAAGGTCTTCGACGAGAAGTTCGACGAGGACGAGACGAACTGCGTTACGTCGCGATAGGTCAGCGAGATCGTGCGCTGCAGGTTGTCGACCGTGGTGTACGGGTTCGTTTCCTGGATGCTGTAGACCTTGCTGAATGCGCCACCATTCAACTCGATGGCGACACGCTGCCCGGTGCCGAGGAAGTTGGCATCCGAGTAGCTGCCGTTCAACTGGAACTTGTAGGTCTCGGAGTAACCGATACCGCCACCCAGCTGGGCGCTCGGGCCCTCCTCGATCTTGTAGTTCACGTCCACGAGGTCGGGCGCGCCCGTCACGGGAGTCGTCTCGAATTCGACGTTCTTCACGTACGGCAGGCGTTGGACACGCTGCTTGGAGCGTTCCAGCGACGTGTTGGACAGCCAGCCGCCCTCGAGCTGGCGCATCTCGCGGCGCAGGACCTCATCGTTGATGCGGTTCGAGCCGGAGAACGTGATGTTACGAACATACACGCGATTGCCTGGGTCGATGAAGAAGGTGAGCGCCACTTTGTGGGTCGCGTTGTCGGGCGTCGGGACCGGCTCGACTTTGGCGAACGCGTAACCGTCGCGCCCCAGGCGGTTCTGGATGAGCTCCTGGGTGGCGGTGATCAGCTTGCGATCGAAGATCTGGCCGGGCTGCACGAGCAGCAGGCCTTCGAGCTCTTTCTTCGGGACCACGAACGTGCCGGCCAGTTTGATTTCGCCGAGATTGAAGACATCACCCTCCTGCACGTTGACGGTGATGAAGATGTCCTCCTTCTCGGGGGCGATCGCGACCTGCGTGGACTCGATGTTGAAGTTCGCATAACCCCTGTCCATGTAGAAGTTGCGGACCTTCTCGAGGTCGCCCTGCAGGGTCTCGCGCGAATAGCGGTCGTCCTGCTTGTACCAGGACAGCCAGTTGGGCGTCTTCAGCTCCAGGGTGTCGAGAATTTCCTTCTGCTTGTACCTCGTGTCCCCAACCAGGTTGATCTGGCGAATTTTCGCCCGCTTGCCTTCCTTGATCTCGATTTTGATCTTGACCCGGTTGCCGGATTCCTCATCGACCTTCGTATCGACGCGCACACCGTACTTGCCGCGGCTGAAGTACTGGTCGGTGAGGTACTGGGTGACATCCTCGAGCACCGAGCGGTCGAAGGTCTTGCCGGTGGCGAGGCCGACGTTGCGCAGGGACTTCTGCAGATCCTCGGTTTTGATGTCCTTGTTGCCGGTGATCTCGAAGCTTTCGATGGAGGGGCGCTCCAGCACCACGACCACCAGGGTGCTGCCTTCGCGGCGCATCTGCACGTCGCGGAAGAAATTCGTGGCATACAACGCGCGGATCGCCTCACGCACGCGCTGCGCGGTCAGGTGATCGCCGATGTTCACCGGGAGGTAGTTGTAGACGGTTCCTTCGGAGACTCGCTGCAATCCCTCGACCTTGATGTCGCCGACAGTGAAGTCCGCTTCGCTCGGCGAAGTAGTCTGTGCAGACTGCGGGGTCTGAGCGTGCGCCAGCGCAGCGTGCACAAACAGTGCGACCGAGACCATAACGACGCGACGCTTCATGCTTCAACCACCAGTGTCTTGCTTTGCAATGTTTTTACGACTTTTATACGAGGCCACCGCACTGCCGCTCGTTCCCGGGCAAGCACGGACCCTCGGTCCCCTAGAGCATTCAACTGAACTGGCGCGCGATATCGTTGAAGAGCGCCACGCCCATTAGAAGGATGAGCAACGCTATGCCGACCTGCGTGCTAAAGGCCTGCGCCCGTTCGGACAGCGGGCTACCCTTCAGCCATTCGACGGCCTGGAAGACAATCTGCCCGCCGTCCAGTATCGGGATGGGCAGCATATTCAGAAACCCCAACGACAGGGAAATCAGGACCAGGAACTCCAGAAAGGATGCGGCGCCGGCATCCGCGGACTCGCCCGCATATTCCGCGATGGACAGCGGGCCGCTCAAATTCTTCACCGACACATGACCCGTGAGCATGCGTCCGACCAGGCGACCCTGGATCAGGGTCAGGCTCCAGGCTTCCTCGGTCGCACGGCCCAACGCGCCTGTGAGCGTAAAGTCAGTGTGGACGAAGAAACTGTCAGGAAGTGTAACGGGAGGTTGCGCCACCTTGATGCGGCCGATGAGCTTGCCATCGCCACCATCATCGCTGGCGACCCGGACCTCCACGGTCTGATCCACTCCGCCGCGACGATAAGTGACATCGAGGCTCTCGCCGGGATGGGTCTTGATGCGGTTGGCGATGTCGCGGAAATCATTTATCGGTGTGCCGCCGATCGAGACTATCCGGTCGCCGGTCTTGAGGCCGGCGCGGGCCGCAGGGCCATCCGCCGTGACGACGCCCAGCACCGGCGGAATCGGCGGAACCGAGAATTCAAAACCCAGTCCCTTAAAGAGCTCCGCGGGCTCGGTCAGGTGGACCCGCTGCGTGCTGTCAGGCACGCTCAGGGCCGCGACGCGCGTGCCGCCATCGGCTCCGCGTACCGAGAGAGCCGCGTCGCCTCGCGAGCTCATCGCGTCCAGCAGATCGAACACAACGTCACGCTGGCCGGCGACCGGCGCACCGTTGATCGACTTTATTTCGTCGCCGGACCGCAGGCCGGCGTGCGCGGCCACAGAGTTCGCCGCGACCTCACCGACGATCGGCTTCGCCTCATCCGCGCCAGTCCACCAGAACATGCCCCAGAGGACGACAATGGCAAACAGGATGTTGAAAGCGGGCCCGGCCACCAGTACCAGGATGCGCTGCCAGGGCGGCTTACGGGTGAACGAGCGATGCAGATCCGCGGCCGGCACGGGGCCTTCGCGCTCATCGAGCATCTTCACATAGCCGCCCAGCGGGATGGAGGCGATGACATATTCGGTGCGATCGGGACCGGCGACGCGGCTCAGCAACGGCTTGCCGAAGCCCACCGAAAAGCGCAGCACTTTGAAGCCGAGGCGGCGCGCGACCCAATAGTGGCCGAATTCGTGCACCGTGACGAGAACGCTCACGGCCACGATAAACCACAACGCTTGCCAGACCACACTCATGCGTGAGCGCCCCTCGCAGTCCCACTTTTTCTGACTTCAGCAGAGGAGCCCGAGATCTGCTCGTGCGCCCGCCGCCGACTCTCACTATCGGCGGCCAGAACATCCTCGAGCGAGCCGATGACCCCGCAGCTACTTTGTGCGACCACGGTTTCAATGACTGCTGCGATCTCCAGAAAGTTCAATCGGCGATCCAGGAACGCCTCCACGGCAACCTCGTTGGCGGCATTGAGTACGGCGGGCGTCAGTCCGCCGGCCCTTGCCGCCGCCTGCGCCAGCGCGAGGCAACGGAACTTGTCGGGGTCGGGCGCACGGAAGTCGAGGCGGCCGGTCCTGACGAGATCCAGGAATTCTACACCGGAGGCGATTCGATCGGGCCATGCCAGGGCGTGTGCGATCGGGGTCCGCATGTCGGGAGACCCCAATTGTGCGAGCACGGAGCCATCGAGGTACTCCACGGCGGAATGAACGATGCTCTGCGGATGGACGACGACCTCCACCTGCTGCGGCGGCACGCCGAATAACAGACAGGCTTCGATGAGCTCGAGACCCTTGTTCATCAGCGTCGCGGAATCCACGGAGATCTTGCGTCCCATCACCCAGTTGGGATGAGCGACGGCCTGCTCGGGAGTCGCGGTCGCAATGGCCTCACGAGTCCAGTCGCGGAACGGACCACCGGAAGCGGTCAGCAGCACGCGCCGCACACCAGGCGGCTGCGTTCCGACGCGTGTGTTAGGCGGCATGCACTGGAAGATGGCGTTGTGCTCGCTGTCGATCGGCAGCAGCACAGCGCCGCCGGCGCGCACCGCCTCCATGAGCAGCGGGCCGGCCATCACGAGTGACTCTTTGTTCGCGAGCAGCAGGCGCTTGCCCGCGCGCGCCGCGGCGAGCGTGGAGCGAAGCCCGGCTCCCCCGACAATCGCGGCCATCACGCTGTGCACCTCAGGCATCGCGGCAATCTCGGTCAGCGCGCCCTCGCCGGCGAGTATCCGTGTTTGCGGAGCCGAGTTGCCGAGAAGACTCTTCAGCTCGCCGGCCGCCGTCTCGTCGGCAAGCGCCGCATAGGCGGGCCGATAACGCGCGATCTGCTCGGCGAGCTTCGCAGCACTGCGGTTAGCTCCGATGGCTACGAGTTTGAATCGATCAGGATGGCGCGCAACAACATCGAGGGTGCTGTCGCCAATCGAGCCGGTAGAGCCGAGCACCGCTACGCCGATCACGCCACCACCCCCAGCATAGTGAGTCCGAAAAACAGCACCGGAGCGGCGCCTGTCACGCTATCGATACGATCCATTACGCCCCCATGGCCAGGAAAGAGAGTACCGCTGTCTTTGACGCCCGCGAAGCGTTTCAGAAGACTCTCGGTCAGGTCGCCTACGATAGAGAAGCCCACCACCGCCAGACACAACGGCCCGAAGGCATATAGCGGCAGCCCGAACCACGCGCTGCCGGCCACCGCTACGACGGCGCTCAGTGCGAAGCCTCCGGCCACGCCCTCCCACGTTTTTCCAGGTGAAACGGCAGGCGCGAGACGTGTATGGCCGAAGCGGTGGCCTGCAAAGTAAGCGCCGATGTCCGCGCCCCAAACCAGTAACAAGGTGAACAGTACCCAATACTCTCCGCCCGCGAGATAGCGCAACCACACGAGCGCGACCCATGCAGGCACCAACGCCAGCACACCCGCCAAACCGGCCGACCAGGTGGCCACGCTGCGCGGAGCGAAGATGATCCATCCTAACGCGACCAGCCACCAGATCAGGGCAGTGATGAGGATGAGGTGACGCCCGTCAGGATCTGTCGCCAAATACCCCGCGCCCAGTAACAACAACGCCACTAACGCAACATAGCCGACGCGCGCGCCGCTACCCGAGGGGCGCAGGAACGCCGACCACTCCCAAGCTCCCGCGAGCACCAAGGCCGTCACGACAACCACCGTCGCCCAGGCTGGGAGCCCCAACAAAACTCCAAGGAACAGCACGACGAGGACGACTGCGGTGATGATCCGCTTGCGCAGGGATTCCGTCATGAGCGGTTGCCCGAGGCCGAGGCGGCGCCGCCCGACCCCTCGGGCGAGGCTGACTCGACCTGCTCGCCTGTCAGACCGAAGCGTCGCTGCCGACTGGCGAAGTAGACAAAGGCGGCCTCGAGATCCTTGACGTCAAACTCGGGCCAGAGCCGATCGGTGAAAAACAATTCGGCGTAAGCGGCGTTCCAGAGCAGGAAGTTGCTGATACGTTGCTCGCCGCCGGTACGGATGAGCAGCTCCGCGTCAGGGAGGCCGGCAAGTTGCAGGTGGCTTGCGAAGCGCTCCTCGTCGATGTCCTGCGGCCTTAACGCACCGCTTGCACTTTCCTTCGCAAGCTTTTGAGCTGCCTGGACAATATCCCAGCGACCACCGTAGCTCATGGCAATCTGGAGTCGCAGCCCCGGGTTCGCGCCGGTGCGTTCCTCAGCAGCGGCGATGCGCGCCTGCAGACGGACTGAGAGGGCCTGGCGATCGCCGATGAAACGCACCCGCACGCCGTTGGCATGCAACTCCGCGACCTCGCGGTCGAGCGCGTCGACGAACAGACCCATGAGGCTTGCGACCTCTTCGACGGGCCGGCGCCAGTTCTCGCTCGAGAATGCGAACAGCGTGAGCGCGGTGACCTTGCGACGCGTGCATTCCTGGATGCACATGCGAACGGGATCGAGGCCGGCCTTGTGACCGGCCGTGCGGGCGAGACCGCGGGCGGCGGCCCAGCGTCCGTTACCGTCCATGGTGATCGCGACATGCCGGGGCACGATTTGGGGCACGGCGCTCACCATCAGATCTGCATGACCTCCTTCTCTTTCGCCGCAAGGTGTTGCTCGATCTCGGCGACGTGCTTGTCGGTCAGCTTCTGGATCTCAACCTCGGCCCGCTTCTCGTCGTCCTGGGAGATGAGCTTTTCCTTCAGGAGGTCTTTGATGTCGGTCATGACATCGCGGCGGACGTTACGCACGGCGACGCGAGCAGCTTCGGCGTCCTTCCCGAGAATCTTGGTGATGTCGCGGCGACGCTCCTCGGTCAGCGCGGGCATCGGGATCCGGATGATGGTGCCGGCGGTCATCGGGTTCAGGCCCAGATCGGACTTGTGGATCGCTTTCTCGATCGCCTGGACCATGGTCTTCTCCCACGGGGAGACCACCAGCGTACGACCGTCCTCGACCGCGATGTTGGCCACCTGGTTGAGCGGCGTCTCGTTGCCGTAGTAGTCGACCTTGAGGTGCTCGATGAGACTGGGGTGGGCCCGGCCCGTGCGGAGTTTCTTCATGTCGGCCTGGAAGGTGGCCACACACTTCGCCATGCGCTCGCGCGCGTCTTTCTTTATATCGTCCAGCATTGCCAACTCCTCACTATTCGAAGGTGACCGTCGTGCCCACGTCCTCGCCCTTGACGATGCGTGTCAGGTCCCCCGAATTGTTGAGATTGAAGACCCGCAAAGGCAAGCGGTTGTCGCGGCACATGACAATGGCGGTCGCGTCCATGACATTCAGCTTGTCCGTGAGCACTTTGTCGAAGGTCAGGGTGGTATAGCGCGTAGCGTTCGGATTGCGTATGGGGTCGTCGGAGTAGACGCCGTTCACCTTAGTCGCCTTCAGCAGGATGTCCGCGTTTATCTCGATCGCACGCAACGACGCCGCGGTGTCGGTCGTGAAGAAGGGATTACCGGTTCCCGCCGCGAAGATCACGACACGGCCCTTTTCGAGGTGCCGCACGGCGCGGCGGCGGATGTAGTCCTCGCACACTTCGTTTATGCGGATCGCAGACATGACGCGCGCGTACATGCCGAGGCTCTCGAGCGCATCCTGCATGGCGAGCGAATTCATGACGGTGGCCAACATACCCATGTGGTCGGCGGCCACACGATCCATGCCGGCGCGCGCCAGGCCGGCGCCGCGGAAGATGTTACCGCCACCGATGACGACGGCGACCTGCACACCCATCTGGATGATGTCCTGCAACTCGCCGGCGATGCGCTTCAAAACCGCGGGGTCGATGCCGTAGTCGCCGTTGCCTAACAGCGCCTCTCCGGACAGCTTGACGAGAATTCGGGAGTATTTCGAGCTCATTGGAAAACTGCCATTGAAGTTACTACCCTAAGTGCCTGGACGTTAGATGGAAAAAACCCCGCGCGGGGCGGGGTTTTCTCTCTGACCATGGTGCCCGTCAGTGCTTCTGAGGCGTCGCACTCGACACCTGTGCCATGACTTCCGCGACGAAGTCCTCCTGCTTCTTCTCGATGCCGGCGCCGACTTCGAAGCGCTCGTAGGCGGTGACTTCCGCCTTCGCGCCTTTCAGCAGCTTCTCGATAGTCACATCCGGGTCCTTCACGAACGGCTGTCCCGCGAGGGTGATCTCACCAAGCGACTTGCGCAAGCGTCCTTCGACCATCTTCGCGACGATCTCCGGCGGCTTGCCCTCGCCCTGCGCCTGCTCCGTAAGGATGTCGCGCTCTTTGGCAACGACGTCCGCCGGGATCTGCGCCTGGCTCAGGTACTTCGGGTTGCTGGCCGCCACATGCATCGCGATGTCGTGCGCAAGAGCGGCATCGCCGCCCTTCACCGCCACCAACGCGCCGATGCGCGTGCCGTGCACATACGCGCCGAGATGATCGGACGAAGTGAGCACCGCAAAGCGACGGACGCTGATGTTCTCGCCGATCTTGGCGATGAGCGCACGACGACGCTCGTCAACCGTCTCACCGCTCGGCAGCTTGGCGCCGAGCAGGGCCTCGGGCGAGGCTGGCTTGCTGGCCAGAGCGACGGCCGCCACGGCCTGCGCGAAGCCGCGGAAATCCTGCTCGCGAGCCACGAAGTCGGTCTCGCAGTTGATCTCGACCAGCGCCGCGGTATGCGCGTCGGCCGATTTCTCGACGACCACCACGCCCTCGGCGGCTACCCGAGAGGCCTTCTTGTCAGCCTTCGCCAGCCCCTGCTTGCGCATGAGGTCGGCGGCGGCGTCGAGGTCGCCCTTCGTTTCAACGAGTGCCTTCTTGCACTCCATCATGCCCGCGCCGGTGCGCTCGCGGAGCTGCTTGACTGCATCTGCTGTGATGTTCATTTAGCGGAAATCCTTACTCGCGACCGCCGCCCTTGCGACGACCACCGGCACCGCTGGTGGGGCGACGCGGCGGGGTGACCTGCGTGGGGGCCGGGCCGACCGCAGCAGCCGCGGCGGCCGCGACTTCCTCTGCGTCCAAATCCTCGTCGTCCACTACAACCGGGCTGCCTTCGACCACGGGCGCGAGAACAGCAGCAGCAGGAGGCCTACGGCGTCCGCCGGCAGCCTTCTTACGTACAGCAGCCGCAGGACGCGGACGTCCACGCGACTTCTTACGCGGATTGCCGGCTTCATCGAGCTCAACAAATTCGTCTTCTCCGGTCGCCACGGTGGGCACGGATTCCTTGCCTTCGAGGACCGCATCCGCGATGCCGGCGGTATAAAGACGGATCGCCCGCATGGCGTCATCGTTACCGGGAATCACGTAGTCGATGCCGTCCGGGGAGCAATTCGTGTCCACGATGGCCACGACCGGGATTCCCAGCTTCGCGGCTTCGTGAATCGCAATCTTCTCGTGGCCGACATCAATGACGAACAGGGCGTCCGGCAGGGACTCCATGTGCTTGATGCCTCCGAGGCTTCTCTCGAGCTTGTCCATTTCGCGGCGCAATTGGGTGGCTTCTTTCTTACCGCGCTTGTCCAGCGCGCCGGAAACCGCCAGTTCGGTGATCTCGCCCAGCCGCTTGATGGACTGGCGGATGGTCTTGAAGTTCGTGAGCATGCCGCCGAGCCAGCGCTGGTTCACGAACGGCTGGCCGGAGCGCAGCGCCTCGGCCTGCACGGCCTCGCGCGCGGAGCGTTTCGTGCCGACGAAGAGGACGGTGCCGCCATCGCCGATAACGCTCTTAATGAAGGAGGCGGCCTCTGTATAAAGGGGCTGCGTCTTCTCGAGATTGATGATGTGAATTCGGTTGCGTTCGCCAAAGATGAAAGGAGCCATCTTCGGGTTCCAGAAGCGGGTCTGGTGTCCGAAATGGACACCCGCTTCCAGCATCTGTCGCATGGACACGCTGGTCATTGCAAAATCTCCTGCTTGGGTTGGGCCTCCGCGTATCCCTCGTGGCCACCCTTGAAACGAGGTTCAGGGGCACCCAGCCACAGGAGGTCTGGTCAATAAGACCAGTGATATGCGTGTGGGGTTAGTAAAGTACAGTGCGTTGCCAAAAAAGGCCGCGCTTTATACCATGAAGACCTCGTCCGAACAACGCCTTACGCACCCCTGAGCGCGGTCCGCCAGCCGCGCTTCGCGGGATGAGAATCTCGAGCCACTATGCACGTCACGATCAAGACTCCCGAGGAACAGGAAAAGATGCGCATCGCCGGCCGGCTGGCCGCCGAGGTGCTGGACATGATCGGGGAGCACGTCGTCCCCGGGGTGACCACGGAGGAGCTCGATAAGCTCTGCCACGACTACATCGTGGAGGTGCAGCGGTCGATCCCGGCGAACCTGAATTACCGGGGGTTCCCAAAGACGATCTGCACTTCCGTGAACCACGTCGTCTGCCACGGCATCCCGAACGACAAGCGGCTGAAGGCCGGAGATTTCGTAAATATCGATGTCACGGTGATCCGGGACGGGTTCCATGGGGACACCAGCCGCATGTACTTCGTGGGGAAGCCGGCGCCGCACGCGCAACGGCTCGCGGAGACGTGCTTTGAGGCTATGTGGAAGGGGATCGAGGCCGTGAAGCCCGGGACGCACCTGGGGGATATCGGGCACGCGATCCAGCAGTTCGTGGAGGAGCGGGACTACTCGGTGGTGCGCGAGTATTGCGGGCACGGGATCGGGCGGATCTATCACGAGGACCCGCAGGTACTGCACTACGGCGAGCCGGGGACGGGGCTGGAGCTGCGTAAGGGGATGACGTTCACCATCGAGCCGATGGTGAATGCGGGGAAGCGGCACGTGCGGCTGCTGCCGGACGGGTGGACGGTCATTACGAAGGATCACTCGCTTTCGGCGCAGTGGGAGCACACTGTGCTCGTCACCGATACGGGGTTTGAAGTGCTGACCCTTCCCGCGCAGGGCCGGCAGCACTAACTGAATGGTCTCCAGTGATACCGAACTATTAGAAGAAGCACTCCCGGCCACCTCCTGGAGTGCCCCCTGGCCGCTTTTAAATCGTTTACCCGTTCTGCTGGCCGAGGCGGCGGGGTCCCCTACTGCTTATCGCGAGTTGTTGCGGCATGCGCATGAGGAGCTGAAGGCGCGGTTCCTGGCGGAGGAGCCCGTTGAAGGACTCGTGCATGCGCGTGCGGCGCTCGTTGATATCGTGTTGCGCGAGGTGTGGCGGGCGCAGTCTGTGGCCGCGACGGCGGACTGGGCATTGGTGGCCGTCGGGGGCTACGGGCGCGGTGAGCTGCACCCCTGCTCTGACATCGACATTCTATTGTTGGTGCCGGGGGCGCCTGATGTTGCGGGCCGCGGAATGGTCGAGCGGCTCGTCACCTTTTTGTGGGATATCGGGCTCGAGGTCGGGCACAGCGTCCGCACTGTCGAAGAATGCGCGCAGGAGAGTGTCGCTGACGTCAGTGTGATGACGACTCTCATCGAGGCGCGGCTGCTGGCGGGCAACGAGGAGTTGGTTGCTTCGATGCGGGTGGCGCTCGGGCCTGACAAGGTCTGGCCGGTGAAGGAGTTCTTCGAGGCGAAGGTGCGGGAGCAGGCGGAGCGGCACCTGAAGGCGCACGACACGGCTTATAACCTCGAGCCCAATGTCAAAACCGGGCCCGGTGGGTTGCGCGACATCCAGACGATTGCTTGGGTCGCGAAGCGGCACTTCGGCTCGGACACCCTGGACGGGCTCGTGACGCGCGGCTTTTTGAGCGGCGCGGAGCTGCGGCGCCTGAAGCAGGCCCAGGCGGTGTTGTGGAAGGTGCGGTTCGGGCTGCACGTCGTCACGGGCCGGCGTGAGGATCGGCTGCTCTTCGACCACCAGATCAAACTCGCGCAGACCTTCGGCTACGAGGACGCCTCCTATACGTTGGCCGTCGAGCAGTTCATGCAGCGGTACTACCGTACTGTCATGGATGTCAGCTTGTTGAATGAGCTGTTACTGCAGCTGTTTCGCGAGGCCATTCTGAATGAGACGGACCCTCCCCGGCCGTTGAATCCCCGGTTCCAGATGCGCAATGGGTCACTGGAGGCCGTGAGCGACGATATATTCGTGCGGACGCCTTCGACGCTGCTCGAGTTGTTTGTATTGCTGCAGCAGAACCCGGATATCAATGGCGTGCGGGCCTCGACGATGCGCGCCGTGGCGCGCAGCCTGTGGCTCATTGACGAGGAGTTTCGGCAGAATCCCCGGCATCATCGGCTGTTCCTGGAGATCCTGCGCTCGCCGGTTGGCGTGACGCATGAGCTGCGGCGGATGAATACTTACGGAGTGCTGGGGCGTTATATCCCGGCGTTCGGGCGAATCGTCGGGCGCATGCAGTACGACCTGTTCCATGCGTACACGGTCGATGCGCA
>DATMQL010000443.1:0-15156 GCA_035566815.1 Steroidobacteraceae bacterium
CGAACGATGCTCGGACCTGAGGCATGACAGTGCGCCGGCACGTTGCGCTGATCTAACAGTCGGGAGTCATCACTGCGCCGCATCGCGATTCCCTTGCGTCGCATTGGCGGTAGCGGCGGCGCCTGTAGCGCGGACGGCGCCGGGAATTCCCGGCTCGTAGAGCGCAGCCAGCTGCGCTTGTGTGACAGAGCCCTGCTGGAAGATGTTGTACGGCACGCACGCGTCGCCGCTCAAGCAGGCCGGATTCGCGGCGCTCCCGCCGACCAGCAGCGCGTAGTTGACGCCGGCGCTGCTGAGGTAGTTGCCGTTGGCGTTGTAGAGAGTCGTGTAGTAGTGCTGGGCGTAGGCATCGTAAGTGATGCCGTCGATGATCTCGCCCGTGGCTTCGCCCACGACCCGGTAGTTGGTAGGGTCGAAGAGGCTGGAGCGGCCGCCGCCTTCGATGTTGCGCTGGCCGATGTTGAGATCGAAGTTTCCGGCCGACTTGTGGTCGTTGATATCCGGTAGCCGTGGTCGTGCTGCCGGTCGGCCCGTTGATGCCGACGAGCCCCTGCTGCTGCACGTACGTGTCGTGGTTGCCGTGCTGATTGAAGCCGTACTGCGCATCCACCTCCACGCCCTAGAAGTTCCGGCGCAGGACGAAGTTCACGACACACCCGCCATTGCGTCGGCCCCTTAGGTTGCCGTGGCGCCGCCCGTCACGACATCGACGCGTTCGATCATGACCGCCGGGATCCGGTCGATGTCGGCCGCGGGATTCGGATTGAGGTATTGGGATCCCCGTTTCCGAGCCGCTTGCCATCCGCCAGCACCAGGTTGCGCTGTGGCCCGATGCCACGCAGGTCGACGGTGGCGATACCGCCCGCTGAGCCTGGCGGGTCGGAGTTGTTGCCGAGGTGAGAACCCGAATTGATGAAGTTCTGGCCTGTCACCGCACGCGTTGGGATCCCGAGGCCCGAGTGGCCCAGGTTTGCTCAGGTCCGTTGGATATTAGCAACGGGTGATTTCAGTAGTGGCAAGTTGCCAAGAAGATACAAAAATATATTTCATTAAGCTTATATAATTAAAGGATTTTTCAGATCTATAGTTATCTATTGTTGTGTAAATACTCAGCCTTAACAGAGCGTATCTTTTAGGACACAATCAGGATTGGGGCCACGCAGCCCCGGACGCTGTGGCGCCGGACGGAGCGAAAAGGCTTCTTGGAGAGTTGCGGCCGAGCCGGAAACGCGGCCTTTTCCCTTCGGCCAAGGGATGAGCCGAAAAGTTCCGCGGTCCCAACGCGGGGCGCGGCGTGGGGAACAGGACTCAGGCCTGCGACCCTGGTCGCCCCGGGTCGTCGCCTTTATGCAACACGAATCTCCGGTTTTGACCCGGTACGCCGTGTTGAGGAAGCTTAAGAAAGAGCTATACTGCTTCTTACAAACTGTCGGCTTTTGTACGACATGTAGCGGGCCTGAGACGACGATTCCGCCGCGCCGCACCGGGGTGTTGTTGCGATGAGACAAGGGTGATAGGCGCGAGGGGGTCGGGGTGCCGGCCAACGAAATACCAACGATTACAATTGAGTATGGGAGAGACCTGCCAATGATCATGGATACCAACCAATTCGTGCGACGAGCCGTTCGCGCGGCGATGTGGACGGGTGGCGCGTTTGCTGCTGGCCTGGCTGCTCACGCCGCGCAGGCGCAGACGGCTCCGACGAGACTCGCTGCCGCCGATGAGGAATCGACGCCCGCTCTGAGCGAGGTCGTCGTGACGGGTTCGCGCATTGCCACGCCAAACCTCGATTCCATCAGCCCCGTGACCGCGGTCACCAGCGAGGAAATCAAGCAAACTGGCGTCACCCGCATCGAGGACTTGATCAACAGCCTGCCGCAGGTTGTTGCCGACCAGGGCTCGGGTTTGTCCATGGGTTCGAACGGTACGGCGACCATCAACCTGCGCGGCCTCGGAGCGCAACGTACCCTCGTTCTCATCAACGGACGGCGCCTCAACGGTGGCGACCCCGGCGCCAACTTCGGCGCGAACCTGTCATTCGCCTCGGCGGCCGACATTAACCAGGTTCCCGTCGCCCTGATCGAGCGCGTTGACGTGCTGACCGGCGGCGCTTCCTCGACCTACGGCGCGGACGCGGTGTCCGGTGTCGTGAACTTCGTGATGAACGATCACTTCGAGGGCGTTCGCATCGATGCCAACGCGGGCATCTACAACCACAACAACCACGAGGGTTGGGTGAACCCGTTGATTACGGCGCGCGGATTCCCCGCCGTGAACGGCACCAACTGGGACGGTGCGAACAGGGACATCACGGCCATCATGGGCCACAATTTTGCCGACGGCGCGGGTAACTTCGAGGGTTATCTCGGGTACCGGAGAGCCAATCAGGTCACGGCCGATCACCGCGATCACTCGGCTTGCCAGCTGAGCAACAGCGCGTCGTCGGGCGGCGCGCCATTTGTCTGCGGCGGCTCGAGCAATTCCGCCCCGGCCGTATTTGAGAATCCAACCGCCCATTTTGCCGACCAGGTCAACCCGGACGGCACGCTCGGCCCCCGCTACGCGCGCTACAACTACGCTGCGTCCCACTACCTGCAGCGTATCGATGAGCGCTACACGGCTGGCTTTTTCGGCAAGTTGAAATTCAACGAGCACGTCGAGGCGTACTCCGAGTTCATGTTCATGGACGACAAGACGACCGGCGCCTATGCGGCGGCCGGCTCGTTCCTGGGCAGCGGCAAGGCGATCGACGCGAACACGCTAATTAGCGACGGCGCCCTGACCTACAATTGCGGCTCGGGCGGCTACGGGAATCCGGGCATGAACCCGTACATCACGGCGTCGGAGTTCGGCACGTTGTGCCCTGAAACCGCGGGTGGCGCACCGATCGCGTACACGAACGCGGCTAACCTGGCCTTACCGAAGGGCAGCCGTTACGCTCCCTACCAGATGCTCCCTGACGGCACAGGTCAGCTCCTGGTCGGTCGCCGCAACATTGAGGGCGGATCGCGCCAGGATAATTATGACCACACGGCGTATCGCGGTGTGTTCGGTGCGCGCGGCGCGATCAACGACGAGTGGACGTACGACGCGTACGGGTTGTTCTCACAGACGCGGTCGATTGATTTCCATAACAACGACACGTCGACGCAGCGAATGCAAAATGCGCTGCTCGCGGTTAATCAGGGCGGAACCCCAGTTTGCCAAGGCGGCCAGTCGGGCTGCGTGCCGTGGAATATCTTCAACCCGGCCCAGCCCATCACCAAGCAGCAGTTGGCTTACATCTCCGTTCCGGGCGTCTTTACGGCGACGGAAGAAGAGGAAGTTGGCAGCGGCTACGTCTCGGGCGACCTGACCAAGTACGGGATCAAGACCCCTTGGGCCGATGACGGTCTGAAAGTCGTGTTCGGTACCGAATGGCGCCGTGACAAGCTGACTAGCCTTCCGGACGCGGAGTACCAGAGCGGGGATCTCGCCGGTATCGGCTCGCCGACGCCGCCCGTCGATGCCGGTCAGCACGTCTGGGAAGCCTTCACCGAAGAGCGCATGTCGCTGGCGAAGAACCTGCCTGGCATCAAGACGCTCGATCTCGAAACCGGCTATCGCTACTCGAACTACAGTGAAGGGTACAAGACCAACACCTACAAGATCGGCCTGGAGTGGTCGCCGGTCGAAGATGTTCGGGTCCGTGGCAGCTTCAACCGCGCGGTCCGCGCACCGAACCTCCAGGAGCTCTATCAGCCGCTGCACGTCGGCCTCGACATCGGCGGTGACCTTTGCGCCGGCGCGACGAAACTCACACAGGCGCAGTGCGCGCTCCTGGGCGTCTCCCCGGCTCTGTACGCGAATGGCGTAGCAGGCTCACCGGCTGCCCAGTACAACGGTGAGATCGGCGGCAACCCGAATGTGAAGCCGGAAGTGGGCATTACGAAGGAAATCGGTGTCGTCTTCACCCCGACATTCCTGCCGGGCTTCAATGCGACGGTCGATTACTCCGACATCAGGATCTCGAACCTCATCAATTGCTACGGCCCGAACACGATCCAGCAGAATTGTCTCCTCAGTGACAGCGTCAGCAGCAGCTGGTGCCAGCTCGTCCATCGCGACCCGGCGGGGACGCTCTGGGCGAGTCAGAGCGCTTACACGTACGACCAGGTACTGAACGAGGGCGCCGAGGAATATAAGGGCATCGACATCGGGCTTGCGTACCGCTTCAATCTCGGCAGCTTGGGGCGGATCCGCACCCGCCTGGATGGAACCTGGCTGAAGAGCCTGGTCTTCTCCCCCGGAGCAGGCAAGTCTTTTGACTGCGCCGGCCGGTTCGGCCCATCGTGCTCACCGATTACGCCGACCTGGCGTCACCGCTTTACCGCGGACTGGGATACGCCGATTACCGGATTGTCAGGGGGTTTCACGTGGCGCTTCTTCGGCCAGGCCACCAACACACTGAACGATCCGAAAACGCCGGACTACCTTGCGGGTCTGAACCCGATACCCGACGCGCGTATTCCGACCATCAGCTACCTCGATCTGCGTGTGTCGTACACCTGGGACAAGATCACGGCGCGCTTTGGCGTCAACAACGTGCTGGACAAGGATCCTCCGACCATCGACACGGCCAACAGCGGTGGCAACCAGATCTACGCCGAGAGCAACACGTTTCCTTCCGTCTATGACACGCTCGGCCGGTATCTCTTCCTGAACGTGACGGTCGACTTCTAAAAAGCGCGGATCGGATCTTTTCGATAAACTCAACGGCGGGCCTCGTGCCCGCCGTTTTTTTTGGAAGGAGGGGGGTTATGAAAGCACGCATGGCAGTGGGCGCGATGATGATGGCGATAGTCATGTCATTGGCCGCATTCTCGGCGCGCGCCGACACGGTCGCCGATTGGGCGGATATCACCACGCAGATCGCAACAGACGGCCCCAACACGATCCGGACCATCGCCCTGGCGGAAAGCTCGGTCTACGAAGCGGTGAACGCGATTACCCGGCGCTATCCCAGGGACCTTGTGAATCTCGGGCCGACGGATGGCGCATCCATCGACGCCGCCATCGCGGCGGCGAGCCACGCTGTACTGTTGCACGAAGCGCTTTCGCTGCGGACGCAGATCGAGTCTGCGTATCAGAAGATGCTTGCGAAGATCCCGGAAGACACGGCGAGCCGAAAAGGGATCGCCGTCGGCGAGCGTGCCGCGGCCGACGTGCTCGCCAAACACACGGACGACATAGGCAAAATAGAGCCCTATCGTCCCCTGACATCTCCGGGCGTGTATGTGCCGACGACTTTTCCGCTCGGCTATGCCGTCGCCCAACACAAGCCCTGGTTTCTCAAGAGCGCCTCCCAGTTCCGGCCCGGTCCGCCGCCGGCGCTCAAAAGCGACCTCTGGGCGCGCGACTACAACGAGCTCAAGTCCATTGGCGCCCTCAACAGCACGACGCGCGACTCCGAGCAGACCAACATCGGTCGATTCTGGGCGACGGCGCTGCCCGACGTTCATGTTGGCGTCGTGAGCTCGCTCGCCAGGGCCCCCGGACGCGAGATAACACGCAACGCCCGGCTCTTCGCGGCCGTCCTCGGCGCGCTGAACGATACCGAGATCGCCGTCTTCGAAGCGAAATACCACTACCAGTTCTGGCGCCCGATTACCGCCATCCGCAACGGAGATCAGGACGGGAACCCGGCGACCGACCGGGACGCGGACTGGACCCCGTTGATCGTGACCCCCATTCAGCCTGAATATCCCTGTGCTCACTGCATGGTGGCCTCGACCATCGCCACGCTCATCCGCGCCGATATTGGCAAGGAGCCTTTGCCGACGCTGAGCACGACCAGCAACACGTTGCAGGGGGTCACCCGGCATTGGACCACCACCGAGGACCTGGTGAAAGAAGTCTCGTTGGGACGTATGTATTGCGGCGTCCACTATCGCAACTCCACCGAAGTCGGGAATCGGATGGGCGAGGAGGTTGGTACCGTGGTTGCGAAGGCCTACGGAATGCTTTAAAGAGCCTGATGAATTCTGCTCCCCAGCGCGAACGACTCGAAATCGCGGTACGCCACCACCAGGCCGGACGGCTCCGCGAGGCCGTGGAGATTTATCGGGATCTGCTGCGCACCACCCCGAACGATGCGGACTTGATGCAGAGACTTGGCGTGGTGCTCGCGCAGGGCGGACAACCCGAAGAGGGCGCGCGACTGATGTTCGCGTCGCTGGAGCTGAAGCCGGACCGGCCGCGGGTGATTTTGAACCTCGGCCGCGCGCTGCTCGCACTTGGGCGGGTAGAGGATGCCCTGCATTGCTTCAATCGGGCGATAGCACTCGAAAGCTCTGACGCCGGCGCCTTTCGCGCGCGTGCCGCGGCGCTGACCGCGCTCGGCCGAACCGACGAAGCGCTCGCAAACTTCGCCCAAGCCGTGCGTCTGGCGCCGAACGATGCGGCCGCGCTAACGGATCTGGGGGTGGCGCTCGAAGCGGGTGGCCGCGCGCGGGACGCCCTGGATTGCTTCGAGCGAGCCGTCGAGATCGATGCCGCGCATGTGCCTGCCAATCACAACCTTGCAATCCTGGCCGCCCGGCAGGGCGACCACGAGAGGGCCCTCAAGTACTTTGACCGTGCGCTCGCGTTGCAGCCCCAACTGGCGGCGCTACATAACAACCGTGGTAACACCTTGAAAGAGCTCGGGCGACTGCCTGAGGCCGTCGAGAGTTACTCGATCGCCTTAGGCCTGGAGCCGGCTAACGGCGACACGTTGCATAACCGCGCGGTCGTCAACATGTTGCTCAAGCGTTATGCGCAAGCTCTGCAGGACTACGACGAATTGCTCGCCCGCCATGGCGAGCGAGTGCCCGATCTCCTGGGCAGAGGCGCTGTGCTCGTCGCCCTCGATCGCAACTCCGAAGCTCTCGCGCCGCTCGCGCGAGCCGCCGAGCTATTGCCCGACGATGTGCAAGCCCACATCCAGCTTGGCGTCGTCCTGATGCGACTCGATCGTCATGCAGAAGCCGTCGCCAGCTTCGATCGCGCCCTTGCTCTGAAGAGCGACCTGCCCGCGGTATTGAACAACCGCGGCGTTTCGCTCGCCGCGCTGGGACTCAGTGACGCGGCGCTCAAAGACTTCATCGGCGCGGCGGCGCTTGCGGGAGACATGCCCGATACCCATACCAACATGGGAGTGCTGTTCAAGAGCCTCGGCCGCTACCGCGAGGCCGCACGGAGTTTCGACCGTGCTCTGACGTTGCGGCGGAACGATCCGGCGGCGAGTTTCGAGCAGGCCTTCCTGCACCTGACACTGGGAGAATTCCACAAGGGATGGCCGCTCTACGAGGCGCGCTTCCGAGTCCCGGCACTCGCCATTCCCGAGCGCGATTTCGGCGTGCCGCGTTGGGACGGCAAGGCACCGCTCGCGGGCAAGACCCTGCTGGTGCATGCGGAGCAGGGGCTGGGTGCTGCGATTCAATTCGCGCGCTATCTGGACCTGCTCGTCGAGCGGGGCGCCGCTGTTGTGTTCGAAGTGATGCCCTCGCTCGTAACGTTGCTGCGGTCGCTGCCAGCGGCAATCGGTAGCACCGCGCCGGGCCAGCCCCCGCCGCCGAGCCTCGGTAGCATCGCGGGAGGCGAGCTTCTGCCGCCGGGCCTCCGCATCATCGCCCGCGGTGAGCCCCTGCCCCCGGTGGACTACCACTGTCCGTTGTTGAGTCTGCCACTGGCGTTTGACACCCAGTTGGATACGATTCCCGCCGCGGTTCCCTACCTGGCCGCCGATCCCGCCCGGATTGCTTCCTGGGCGCCCAGGTTGCAACAGCTCTCCGGCCTGCGTGTTGGCATAGCCTGGCAAGGCAACCTGCAGGTCGAGCGGCTGGTCTGGGCTCGAGGTCGTTCGATCCCGCTCGCGGCGCTCGCCCCTCTGGCGGAGCTTCCGGGCGTAAGCCTGGTGTCCTTGCAGAAGGGTCCCGGCTCGGAGCAGTTGCGCGATGTGTCTTTCCGCGATCGGGTACTCGATCTGGGTGATGACTTCGATCGCGGTCCGGATGCCTTTCTCGACACCGCTGCGGTCATGGCCGGTCTCGACCTCATCATCACTTCAGACACCTCGATTGCGCACCTCGCCGGAGCACTCGCGCGCCCGACGTGGGTCGCGCTCAACGCCTCGCCCGACTGGCGCTGGCTCCTGGATCGCACCGACAGCCCGTGGTATCCCACTATGCGTCTCTTCAGGCAGCCAGACAGAAGTAGCGGTTGGGAGCCCGTGGTCGCGGAGTTGGCCACGGCTCTGACACGACGGGCGGCACAGCGCTGATGGCCTCTCCCTCCGATCCCGAAGTCCTGTTGGAATTCGCGCGGCAGGATCTGGCCAACGGCCAGCTCACGCCTGCTGAGGCGAAGTGCTTGCAGGTGCTCGGTGCGCACCACCATCACCCAGGCGCACTGGGTGTGCTCGGGCAGGTCCTCTATTCTCAAGGGCGCCACGACGAAGCGGTGCGGGTTTTCAACGCCCTCGCATTGATGCAGCCGACGGTCGCCGAACATTGGCGCAATCTCGGCACTGCCCTGCGTCCGACCCGGCAATACGACCAGGCCATCGCGGCATTCGATCGGGCGTTGCGTCTCGCTCCACCGACCGCAGCCCTGTTGTACAACCTGGGCGTGCTGCAAATGGAGCGTTCTGACTACAACGCGGCGTACCTGGCACTGCGTGATGCCGTGGCTCTCGCGCCGACCGACGGCACGATTCGTTGGGCCTTCGCCCAGTGTTGTTTCGAGCTCATCAATGTCGACGAAGCGCTCGCTGCCCTGGAGGACTGGCAAAAACTCCAAGGCCTCACCGTCGAGATCACCGTACGGATCTGCTATCTCCTGGTGATGATGGGAGCAACACAACAGGCATGGCCGGGCATCGAGCGGCTACTGGCGAACCCGCCGCAAAAAGGCCGCGCCGCGGTGGGAATGGCGTCCATCCTGGAACGCCTCCACAGACTCGATGAGGCGCGTGCCATGATGGAGCGCCTCGATGTCAACGATCACAGCCTCGACGCCTATCCCGAGAAGTTGCTGTTGGTGGCGAAACTAGCCGAGAGGGCCGATCAGCGCGAGGAAGCTCATCGGCACCTGTCGCTGGCCCTCGAGAGCCAGCTTGAATTCGTATATCGCTACCGTTTTCTTTTTCCGCTCGCAAAGATTCAGGACGCTCTGGGCCGCTACGAGGAGGCGTTCGCCACAGCCGAAGAAGCCCATCGCTCGCAGTTGGTCTTCCTCGAGAGCGTTATGGGCAAGTCGTCGGAAGCGGAGTCGCGGATATTGGCGCGTGCTGCGAATGGATGCGATCCGGATGATGTTGCGACGTGGGAAAGCGCCGGGCCTGAAATCGAGGACAATCCCATATTCATAGTGGGGTTCCCACGCTCCGGGACCACTCTGCTCGAGCAGGTACTCGACGCGCATCCTCTACTGCAATCCATGGACGAGCAGCCCTTTCTGGTGAGAGCCCTGGGTGAAGTCACGGATCGCGGTATCCGCTATCCCACCGAGCTCGGCAAGCTGACTACGTCAGATCTGGACACGCTCCGCGCCGGCTACTGGGACCGTGTGCGGAAAAAGGTGAGCCTGCTCCCCGGCCAGCGTCTCGTGGACAAGAACCCGCTCAACATGGTGTTGCTGCCATTGATGCGGCGCATGTTTCCCAATGCGCACTACATCCTCGCGGTTCGCCATCCGTGCGACGTGTTACTGAGCTGCTATCTGCAGGACTTCCGTGCCCCCGAGCTTGCCCTCCTGTGCCGTGATCTGCCTACGCTGGCCAACGCTTACTCGCGCGCCTTCGAATTCTGGTATTCGCAAGCGCCTTTGTTACGACCGCTCGTCTACGAACTCTCCTATGAGCAGTTCGCCGCTGACTTTGCGACGCAGGCGCGCAAGCTCGCCGAATTTCTGCAATTGCCCTGGCATGAGGCCATGCTGGCTCCCGGGGACCACGCTCGCGCGAAAGGATTTATCAGTACCCCGAGCTACACCCAGGTCCTCGAGCCGGTCAACAGCAGGTCCGTGGGCCGGTGGAAGCACTACGAGCCACACTTCGCGCCCGTGTTGCCGCTTCTGATGCCCTGGATCGAGCGCTGGGGCTATTCCGTCTCCTGAATCCCGAGCCCGAGTCCGCTCCCGTGCCGGACCCCGCGCCCGGACTCCGCTCCCGGACTCCGCCTCGGCCGCCTCAACTGATTCGCTTGACGCGCGTCTTGCGCGCCTTATCGGCGGCAAGCCATAACGAGCCCATCGCGCCATGCTCGATGTGCACGACGTCGCCTATGACGAATTGCTTGCTTGGCTCCGCCTGCGCCTGTACCCAGACCTGTTGGTTGTCCAGGGTGAAGACCAACTCTCCACCCGGGGTCTGGCGTAGAGCTACGATTTTGCCCGGCAGCACGGCTTCCGCCTGATGCTCGGCAGGCTGATGCCGGGCCACCGGATCGCGTTTGTGGGCGATGTCCGCCGTGAGCCCGAACTGGTCGGCTTCCAGCTTGGGCAGTGTGGCCGCCAGCGCATCGAAACAGGCGAGCCGCTTCGCCTCTTCGGTCTCGCTCGCGCAGCGACGCAATCCATCAGCCAATGGATTGGGCAACGCCTGCGCCGCCACAGACACGCACGCGAGCAGACACGTAATCAAACACGCACGAATCATCGCGACCCCATGGTTGGAGCGTCCGCTCCGTAAAATCGACCCCGCGCCACCGTCATGGCCCGGACCAGAGCGCGCTCGGCGCTCGTCAGCAGCGGATTCCAGATGTCGAAAATGAGAACGATCCGGATCTGATCGCTGTCGTTCCAGGCATCGTGCTCGATTGTATCGTCGAACACCCACGCCTTGCCTTTTTCCCAGGAGCGCGTTTCGGCGCCCACTCGAAAGCGGCAGCCTGCGGGTATGACCAACGGCAGGTGGACGATGGAGCGCGTGTTGGTCGTGCCGGTGTGCGGGGGGAGCCGGGTGTGAGGCTTGAGAACGGAGAAGTAGGCGCCGGGCGCGTAGTCAGGGACATCACACAGGGGCAACCGGGCAAGCACGGCCGCTGTTTTGGGACACGCCGCCTGGTGCGCCGGCACTGGCGCGCCATCGTGCAAAATCGAATACACACTCCAATCCATCGAACGGTTGAGCGGTGCCCACTCATCGAGCGGCGTGCCTGGAGGAAAGTTGACGTACGGAGAAAAGTCCGCCGATTCCCGCCGCAAGACGGCGAGAGCCTCCGCGGCGATGTCCTCGGTGGCCGCCTCCAGGATGTCCAGCCAGGGAAACTGCTCGCGCGGAAAGAATTCGATCGCCGGCAGGTACGGGAAATACGTGTCTTTCGGCAGGCTCGAATAGGCGCGGCGTTTACCCAGCAGGATGTCCTGGCAAGCGTCGTAACGACGCTGGTCGTCCCCGGAATTCGCTCGCCGCACCGGCTCCAGCTCCCGCTCGAGAAACGCCTCGAGTGCGCGCGCGTTCGCCGCTACGACCTCGCGGGCGTGAGCGATGGCGGGCGCCATATGCTGAGGGATGGGCTCACCCGGTGGGATGGAAGCCAGGGCCGCCTCGAAGGTCATCACCGCCGCCATGGGCTTACCCAACCGCTCCATGAGGTCCGCCTTCTGCAGGAGGGCGGCGACATAGCGCGGCTCCAGCGCCAGCGCCTTGTTCAGGGCCTGGCTTTCGGCTCCGGTGTCTCCGAGTGAGCGGCAGGCCACCGCCAGGTTCAGCCAGAGGACCCTGGATTTGGGATCAATCGCGATGGCCCGCTGGTACAGCTCCCGGGCCTGGGCGAACCGTCCGGTCCGCTGCAGGTGGCCCGCCGCAGAATTCAGCACAACCGGGTGTTCCGGCGCCCGGGCGAGGGCCATATCGACGCGCTTCTGCGCTTCTGACGCGGAAAGGCTGCTCGAGGCCTGATTGACGGCTTCCGCCAGGGAACGTGCCTCGGATTCGCTGATCGGCGGGGGAGTCACGAAGTGCGCTGTTTCGCAGGGGATGTGGTTCGTGCGCTAAGTGTATCCCAACGCTCTCATGCCCTGCGGGCTGCACTCCCTGCGGGCTGCAAGTCCCTGCGGAATGCAAGTCCCTGCGGGACGCACATCCGTGCTGGATGCACGCTCCACCGGCGCGGATTAGTGGTAGGTTTGGGGGGTGGACGCCATTGCCCCTTTGCGGTGCGATCCCGGTTTCAGCAGGGCATCCGTGTTGCCTGGGGTTTTGCTCGTCCTGCTCGGCGTGGGCACCGCCATCGCGGCGCCGGAGACTGCCTCGCCACCTCCCGCGGGCCTGGGCGGGGACACCGTGCAGCCGGGTGGCACGCGGCCACCGGTCAACATTGAGGACTCCCTCTTCGCCTCACCAACAACCCACGACCACATCGGTCGCGTGGTCGTCCCGGTCAAAATCAATGGCCAGGGGCCGTTCCGCTTCATCGTCGACACCGGCGCGAATCACTCCACCATCTCGCCGGAGCTGGTGCGCGTGTTGGCACTCAAGACCGGCACGCAGTCCTTGATCACTCTGGACGGGATCACGGGCGCCGCCCAGGTGACGTATGTCTCGATCGACCGGCTGCAGGCGGGCGACCTGACGATCGAGGAGACGACACTGCCGGTCGTGTGGGGCCCGGTCATGGGGGGTGCCGACGGCATACTCGGTGCGGCCGGCATGTCGGAGAAAAGTCTGCTCATCGATTTCCAGCGCAACCGGGTGGCCATCGCCAGTCACATGGAAGCGGCTGCACGCGCTCGCGCCATCAAGATCCACGCCGCACGGGTGGCCAGCGGACTCATCGTCCTGGACACCCTGATCGCAGGCGTGCACGTCCAGGCGGTGTTGGATACGGGCTCGGAGCGAACCCTGGGAAACCTGGCATTGCGCGAAGCTTTGCGGTCACAGCAGCTAGGTAAGAAGGGCTTCGTGGCCCAGCTGACCTCCGTCTACGGCGCCACCAAGGAAGTAGAGCCGGGTGAGGTCCTGGCCGCGCCCACCATCTCCATCGATGTGCTGCGGATCACCGACGTGCACATCGTGTACGGCGATTTTCACATCTTCAAGATCTGGGACATGCAGGACAAGCCCGCGATGATCCTCGGCATGGACGTGCTGGGAACCGTCTCCTCACTCAACATCGATTTCAAGAATCAGACCGTCTATCTCGGCAGCGTGCCGGCGGCGAACAAGGCTTTCCTGTCGACACCGCATGACATGTCGAACATCCAAACCATGAGGAAGTAGCAGGTACCGGACTTGACTTGTGACTTATGCCGTGCCCCGACCTTCGCGCCGTGCGTATTCAAAAGTCACAAGTCAAGTCCGGTACCTTTACGGCGCCGTCCACGTGACGTGATCGCCGACCTTCAATTCCTGCCGCGCCGCCTCGCCACCCTTGAGCTCCAACACCGCCGTCACCGGCTTGTCAGAGTTGAGGGTCGTGAGATCGAGCGGCTTGGCGTGCTCGATGATCTGGTCGATCGCGCCCTTCTCGCCGATAAACACAATGTCGAGCTCGATATAGGTGTTCTTCATCCACATGCTCATCTTCCGCGGTTTAGCCTGCGGAAACAGCATCCCTTGTGTGGCCGGCAGATCGCGCACGAACATCAGCCCCTGCTCCTCGCGGGCGGGCTTGTCCGCGATCCAGACATCGAAGTGGCGCGCGTCCTTCTTACTCTTCCCGTGGAGGATCTCCAGCGACGTGCGCGGGAAGTTGGCAAGATCCTCGAGCGGCCCCGACTGCGCGTGGGACACCGTGATGGCGGTCAGGAGGAGCGCGATAGCGCAGAGCGCCACGAACAACGGCCTCACGGCCTGCGATGGCCTCGCGGCCGGCAACGGCCTTGCGGCCTGCGATGAATTCTTGAACATGCGAGATTTCCCTAACGCTCCTCGTCTTCAAAGGTGGCATTGCCTGCGAAATCGAAACGGCTCACCAGTATCCGGCCATCCCCGCTGAGGGTGCTCGCCGGGTCGACACAAAAGCCCCGGGCGACGATGCGGTAAGTTCGCCGCGGGCCCCCGAGTGCCCCGAGACGCTCTTGCTCGAGCTCGTCCACCGTACATCGACCGTCACCGCGCGTGGCGAATAAACGGTCCTCGCCCTCGAAGATCACGGTGAGGTTCGTCGGAAGCTCCCGGCCAGAGCGGCCTTCCTTCGTGTCACCTACGCCGAACACCATGCGCAAGCGTCGTCCATCCGACTGCCTCGGGCCCGCGAAGCTTACGCGGATGCCGCTACCGTCCGGACGCGATCCACCGTCGCATTCGATTTCGGCGTTGTGCCAGTCGATGTCGAGGTTGAGAGTGCCGCGAATCCGGGCGCGCAAATAACCGTTGCCCGCCTGAAGGCAGCCGGCCGTGTGTTGAGGGGGTTTGGAGGCGGCCGCCGGCGGGGGTGCGCCCTCTCCAGGCAGTGCCACCCATAAACCCACGGCAGCGCACGCCGCAACGGAAAGTCGACCCATGCCGCGAAGTGTACCTTGCCGCTCAGGCTCCCGGCTCGACCAGCAGCGCCTTCGCCAGTCGGGCATGACCACGCCCGATGCCGCGCGCAATGTGCATCAGCAACGTGAGCACAATCACGCCAATCGCGAACATGAAGAGCGAGCCGATCCATGAATGCGTCGTAAGTCTCATCACATGGAAGCCGAGGGCGAACGGAATGCCCCGGACATCATCACCGATCCATCCGAGGTTCTGGCCGAGCACGGCAAAGGGCGCTAACACCAGGTTCACGCCGATCGAGAGGCCGACCGTGGCGGTGACGAAGTAAAAGATGCCCAGAGGCAGCATCAGAACGAAATAAAGAAGCGTCGTCCACGTGCGCGCATCACTCAGCATCGCTCCAATCCGTGCGCCCCAGCCCGCCGTGGGTCCAGGGTGCACCGGGCGTCTTGGCATGCGCTCACCCGTGATCGCTTCGATGAGACGGCCTTCTCCGAGTGACACCACGCGGGTGATGCTGATGAACACCAGGAAGAACGGCACGCCGATGATGAGAATGGCGAGACCCGCCGAGAGCGACACGCCCACGACGACCAGGACGAAATACATGACGCCCGTCGCAAGCGTGAGCAACATGTAGAAGAGTGACGTATAAGCGCGCGGGTCGAGAAAAATCCCGAAGAAACGTCGCGCGCCACTCGGATTTT
>DATMQL010000444.1:0-3653 GCA_035566815.1 Steroidobacteraceae bacterium
CCGCTGTCAGGCAGCCGAGGAGACCGAGCGTAAGGAATCGGCGGCACGTTTTTCGACCCACACAACCTCCGTAATCAGCGAGCCGTCCGGGCGAAGCTCCAGCGTACGATAAGCCGGCGGCTGCCGGTCTACCGCGAAATCGGCCGCATGTGGCAGAAATTGCGCGCAGGTGGACGGTGTGGCCAACAGGCGCACTTCCTTACGCAGTGCCTCGAAGCTCTGGTGCACGTGGCCCCAGACGATCGCTCTGACGTTACGGTGCCGGTCGATGACTTGCAAAAATTCCGCCGAATTCTCCAGGCCGACGCGGTCGAGCCAGCGGCTGTCCATAGCGACCGGATGGTGATGCAGGCAGACCATGCAGTGGCGGTTGCCCGCGGTGGCCAGTGCCTCCTCCAATTCCGCCAGGGTCTGCGGGCTGAGGCGGCCGCTCGCGGAACCCGGGATGCTGCTGTCGAGCAGTACGATCCGCCAGTTCCCCAGGTCGAAGAAACCGCCGACCACGAATGGGGCGCGATTCAGCTCGCGGCGCATGGCCGCCGGCTCGTCGTGGTTGCCGGGAAGGCAGAGGACCGGCATACCCAGGGAGTTGAAAAGGCGGTTGAAGTGCGCGTAACCGCCCGGGTCGTCCTGCACGATGTCGCCAGTGACCAGCAGCGCGTCAGGGGGCCAATCGCGCGCCCGGGCCAGGGCAAGCGTCGCCGTGAGCGCGGGTAGCGTTGCTATCCCACGAAGTGATTCCGTCTCGCTGCCGTAAAGGTGCGGGTCGGTGAAGTGAACGAGACGCAATACACTCTTGTCCATTGTAAGCCTGCGGCAGACCGTCGCTAAAAAGGACCACTTCGGACTGACCTCGGTTCCTTTGGATCTGAAGTCCAACGGCAGCGGAAATCGTAACCGAAGGCCCAGGGTCTGCTGCAGTGAACTGGGTCGCTTGATGGGACTCCAAAACCGAGGGCATGACGCAGTACGCGCTCGGTAGTTGCATAATGTGAACCGGCCCACGCGAGTCGCTCGCGATTAAGTCGTGCCGTATGGAACATCGAGCATAACGCGACATTGAGCATCCCCGGCGTCTAGTGGAAAATGCGCGGCTCTTGCGCACAGGCGCCCAACGCCTGAAACGCCCCCGCCACCTAAAATCCCGAAGAACTGCATGACTACACGCCGCGAGCTCGCCAATACCCTCCGCGCACTCTCCATGGACGCCGTACAGCGCGCCAATTCGGGTCATCCGGGCATGCCCATGGGCATGGCCGACATTGCGCAGGTTCTGTGGGGTGACTTTCTCAAGCACAATCCTGGCAATCCTCTCTGGGTCGACCGCGACCGCTTCGTGCTTTCGAATGGTCACGGCTCCATGCTGCTGTACTCCCTCCTGTATCTGACGGGGTACCCGCTCGGTCTGGAGGAGATCAAGAATTTCCGGCAGTTTGGCAGCCGTACGGCGGGTCATCCGGAACACGAGCCGGCGCTTGGCATCGAGACCACGACCGGGCCGCTCGGGCAGGGACTCGCCAACGCAGTCGGCATGGCGCTGGCGGAAAAGATGCTCGCCGCGCAGTTCAATCGTCCGGGGTTGGAGATCGTCGATCATTTCACCTATGCGTTTGCAGGCGACGGATGCCTCATGGAGGGCATCTCACACGAGGCGTGTTCCTTCGCGGGCCGCCATGGGCTGGGCAAGCTCATCGTTTTTTACGACGACAACGGCATTTCCATCGACGGCAAAGTGCAGGGCTGGTTTGCCGACGACACGGCCAAGCGATTCGAGGGCTATCACTGGCACGTGGTCCCGAACGTCGATGGCCATGATCCGGAGGCGTTGCTGGCTGCGATCCAGGCTGCCCGTGCCGAGACGTCCCGTCCGTCGCTGATCTGTTGCAAAACCATCATCGGTTGGGGCGCTCCGAATAAACAGGGAACCTCCGCCACTCACGGCGAGGCGCTCGGTGCGGACGAAGTGGCCGCCGCGCGCAAGACGCTTAACTGGCCCTATGAGGCGTTTGTCGTGCCGGACGAGCTGCGCGCGGCTTGGGATCATCGCCGGCAGGGCGCCGCGGCCGAGGCTTCGTGGCGCGAGCTTTTCGGCCGCTACCGGACGGCGCATCCGGAGCTCGCCCGGGAATTCGATCGCCGTGCGCGCGGCGAGCTGGCGCAGAGCTGGAAAGACACGGCCGCGCAGACACTCGAGGCCATGCTCAAACAGACCGCGCCCCAGGCCACCCGGCAGTCCTCGCAGGCCGTGTTGAACCTGATCGGTCCCGCGTTGAGCGAGATCTTCGGCGGCTCCGCCGACCTGACTCCCTCCAACAACACGATGTTCAAGGGTGCCCGCACCATCACCGCCGAGGATGCGAGCGGCAACTACATGCATTACGGGGTGCGCGAGTTCGGCATGACGGCCATGATGAATGGCATCGCCCTGCACGGCGGATTCATACCCTACGGCGGCACATTCCTCGTATTTTCCGACTATGCGCGCAACGCAATCCGGCTCGCGTGTTTGATGAGCGCGCGCGTCGTGCTCGTTTACACACACGACTCGATCGGCCTCGGTGAGGACGGCCCGACGCACCAGCCCGTCGAGCATCTGACCGCCCTGCGTGCCATTCCGAACATGAGCGTGTGGCGGCCGTGTGATGCGGCGGAAGCGGCGATCGCCTGGATCGCGGGGATCGAGCGTCACGGCCCCACGGCACTCATTCTCACGCGGCAACCCCTGCCGCAACAGCTGCGCACTTCCCAGCAGGTCGCAAATATCCGCCGCGGCGGCTATACGCTGATCGATTGCAGCGGCATGCCGGAATGCATCGTGATTGCGACCGGCTCCGAGGTCGGAATCGCCGCTGAGGCGGTCAACAAGCTGAATTCCGCTGGCCGGCGCGTACGCCTGGTCTCGATGCCCTCGACCGAGGCTTTCGATGCCCAGGACGAGGCTTACCGGGAGGGCGTCCTGCCCCGGGCGGTGCGTAAGCGGCTGGCCGTCGAGGCGGGTGCTACGCTTTCCTGGTGGCGTTACGTGGGCATGGACGGCCAGGTGCTCGGCATCGACCGCTTCGGCGCCTCAGGGAAGTTCTCGGACGTATATCCACACTTCGGCTTCACGGCCGATAATATCGCTCGACACATAAGCGAACTGCTCAAGTTCCCGAATTAACGACTAGGAGAGGAATAGAGGTCATGGCAATCAAGGTCGGTATCAACGGTTACGGCCGTATCGGACGCAACGTTTTACGCGCGCTGTACGAGGGGAAGCGCACGGGGGAGATCCAGATCGTGGCGCTCAACGACTTGGGCGACGCCAAGACCAACGCTCACCTGACACGTTATGACACGGCGCACGGGAGATTTGACGGCGAGGTGAAAGTCGACGGCGATTCCATGGTCGTGAACGGCGACCGCATTCGCGTGCTCGCCGAGCGGGACCCGTCGAAGCTGCCCTGGGGCGATCTCGGAGTCGAGTACGTGCTCGAGAGCACGGGCCTGTTCACGTCCAAGGCGAAAGCAAGCGCTCACATCAAGGGTGGGGCAAAAAGGGTCGTCATCTCCGCGCCAGGCGGCGACGATGTTGACGCCACTATCGTCTACGGCGTGAACCACAACGTGTTGAAGAGCGGCTTCACCGTCATCTCCAACGCTTCGTGCACCAC
>DATMQL010000445.1:0-6277 GCA_035566815.1 Steroidobacteraceae bacterium
CACCCATGACCCTGCTGCGCTCACTTGCTACAAACATGGCGGCCGTCGCTTCGGGAAAAGCGATGACCGCCGTGGCGGGACTGCTGACGATCATGGTGCTCACCCGGCATCTCGGGCCTACGGAATTCGGGTATTACCGCACGGTTTTGACTTATTGCGCGTTCGCGGCGGTACTCGCGGATTGTGGTCTTTACATGATCAACCTCCGCGAGATGTCGCGGACGGGTGCCGATCCCGCGCGCGTCGCCGGAAACACCCTGGCGCTACGCTTCGTCAGCACAGGAATCATGCTGATTGCAGCCGCAGCCGTTGCCTGGGCAACACGCTATGACTTGACCGTGAAGTGGGGCGTAATCATCGGGGCCGCCATCTACATCTGCCTGCAGGCGAGTGACTTCCTCATCTCCGTCTTCCAGAGCGTGCTCAAACAGGGACGTAACGCTGTCGCCGAGGTGACCGGCGCGATTGCAACGCTCGCGGTCGTGTGGACCCTGGCGAGCGTAACCCACGCCGGGGCGATACCGATGCTGGGCGCTAGCCTGTTGGGAGCGGCCCTCGCCATGGGTATCTCGTGGCGCCTCGCGCATCGCCTCGTCCCGTTCCGCCTCAGCTTCGATCTGCCTTTGTGGCGGCAGTTCCTGGTGGCCGGACTGCCGATCGCCGGGGCGCAGATTCTCGGTATGGCCATGCTTCGCGGCGACGCCCTGTTGTTGTCGTTCTATCAACCGGCGGCCGCTGTCGGGTTGTATGGCGTGCCTGCGAAACTGTTCGAGCTCGCGACGTCGATTCCCTACCAGTTTGCCGGACTCATGATGCCCGCCCTGACCGCGGGCGCCAGAGCCGGACGCCAGGAATTTGGCGGCGCCTTGCGGAACGCCGTTGATGTGAGTGCGGTGTATGGCGTGGGAGCCATACTGGCGCTGGCGTTCTTTGCTCCCCAGATTCTGACCTTGATGGCCGGTGCCGAGTTTGCGGCGGGTGCGCCCGCTCTCGTCTTTATCTCGGCGGCCATCGCCCTGGCTGGCGTGACTCACATCCTGCGATTTGCGCTCGTGGCTTGCGAGAGGCCGCGGTTCGTGTTGATGGGCGACTCTATCGCGTGTGTGTGCGCGTTCGCGGCCTACTTCGCGCTCATTCCCTCGTATTCCTATGTCGGCGCCGCCATCGGTACGGTGGTGGCGGAGGTCGCGGCGCTCATCTGTATGTTGTTTGGCCTGAAGCGTGCCGGGCGGCCGCTGCCGTCCTTCACGAATCCGCTCAAGGCGTTGATCTCGGGGGCCGTAGCGGCTGCAGCCATGGTGCTGCTGACGCGCTTCGAGTTGCCGTGGCTGTTGACGTTGGTTGTCGGAGGCGCGGTTTATCTGGCCGGCCTCGCTCTCACCCGCGCAATTCCGCGCGATCTTCTCGTTAGTGTGCTTCGCCGCCGCCGAGTTGCGTATCAAGGAAGCGTTTGAGGGCTGCGTAGCCATGGCGCCCGGTGGTGGCAAACCGCATCAGGGCGTGCTTGCTCCCCGGGTAGGTCATGATGTCAAATGGCTTGTCGAGATCCTGAAGCTTCTTGAATAGTGTGGTGCTGTGAGTGAACAGCACGTTATCGTCCGCCATGCCGTGCATGATCAGAAGCGGTCCGCGTAACTGGTTGGCGTAAGTCATGACACTGCTGCCGGTGTAGCCAGCCGTATTCTCCTGCGGCGTGCCCATGAATTGCTCCGTGTAGTGCGTGTCGTATAGACGCCAATCTGTCACGGGCGCGCCCGCGATGCCGGCGGCGAACACATCCGGCGCCTGCATCATGCACATCAGCGTCATGTAGCCGCCGTAGCTCCAGCCGAACACGCCGATACGCTTGGGGTCGACGTACGGCAGGGACTTGAGGAAGCTCACGCCGGCAACCTGGTCCTGCACCTCGACCGAGCCCATGTGGTGATAGATGGCGGTCTTGAACTTGACACCGCGACCGGCGCTGCCGCGATTGTCCAGTGTGAAAACGATGTAGCCATGTTGCGCCAGGTATTGCCGGAACAGTTGCTCATTCGAGCGTGGCCACGAGCGTTGTACCAGCTGGACGCCGGGTCCGCCGTAAACATACACGAGCACCGGGTACTGTTTGCCCGGGATCAGATCGCGCGGCTTGGTGATCTGGTAGTAGAGCGTTTGACCATCGCTGGCTTTCAGGCTGCCAAATTCCGTGGGCACGTGTTCCGACAGGTAGGGGGCGTACGGGTGATCGGGCGTTATCTCGTTCGGGACGAGGGCGGCGAGTGTCTTGCCATCGGCCGAGCGCAGCGTCATGGAGGGTGGGTGGTCGGGCGTCGAGAACGTGTCGAGGAATACCTTCGTGTCCTTCGACATGGTGACGACGTGCCAGCCGACGTCGGCAGTGATTCTTTGTGGTGTTGGATGCGCATCGTTCAGGGAAATGGAATAGAGATGCCGCTCCAGGGGCGACTCGATGTTCGCCATGAAGTAGAGAAGACCGCGCTTTTCGTCGATACCCGCGATGGCCCTGGCTGCTTCGCTGTCGCCGGTGACCTGCCAATCGCCGCCCGTGAGCGGCCGGATCAGCTTGCCGTTAAAGTCGTACAGGTACAGGTGTTTGAAGCCCGAGCGGCTCGACGCCCAGATGAAGCGGGGCGAGTGCTCGAGGAATGTCAGCTCATCGTGGAGATCGACCCACGTGTCGCTGTGCTCGCTCAGCAGCTCGGTCGTTTTTCCCGAGGCGGGGTCGACCTTCAGCAATGTCAGGGTCTTCTGGTCGCGGCTCTGGCGTTGCACGGCGAGGCCGGCGCCCCCGGGCAGCCAGTTCACGCGCGCGAGATAGATGTCGGTGTTCGTACCGAGATCGACCTGCATCGGTGGCGCGCTGCCCGCGGGCGCATCCAGCCTCTGTACAAACAGTTGCACAATGGCATTGCCGGCGCCCGCGGCCGGGTAACGTTGCTTGATGACTTTGACGCTGTCGGCATAGATCTCGAAGCGATCGACTTCGGCCACCGCAGATTCATCGACCCTGGTGAAGGCGATGCTCTTTTCATCAGGCGACCACCAGTAACCGGTGCTGCGATCCATCTCCTCCTGAGCGATGAATTCCGCGGCTCCATAGCTGATGACGCCGCCTCCGTCCTTCGTGACCGGTCGCTCCGTCGAGCTCGCGAGGTCATAGACGATGAGGTTCTGGTCGCGGATGAAGCTCACGTACGCGCCGTGAGGAGAAAAGTGCGCGTCGGTTTCGTAGCGTGCGCCGCTCGTGAGACGGCGAACCGCTTTATCCGGCGCCGCCTGCAGGTCGTAGACGTACAGATCACCGCCCAACGGCACGAGCAGGTGACGTGAGTCGGACGAGAACTCGTACTCCACGATGCCGGAGAAGGAAGAGGTACGCTGGCGCTCGCGCCGTCCTTCTTCCTCCGCGGAAAGAGCGTGTTCCTGCGGCTCGAGGACCGCCGAATCGACGAGCAGCCGGTGCTGGCGGCTCGCGATGTCGTACGCCCAGAGGTCGAGGCGATCTTTATTACTGTCTTTGCCCCGCAGGTACGCGACCAGCCGGCCGTCCGGCGAGAGACGCGGCGAGCGCAGGGTGGCGCCCGAAAGGTCCGGGGCGGCGAACAGTCGCTCGATGGTCAGCTTTTCCGCGGTTGCCGCGCTACACATGGCGGCCAGGAGAATGAAGTGCAAGCAATAGGACGCCCGTCGTGCCAATCTCATGGAGAACATGCGCTTTGTTAGAATTCGATAATCGCAAGATGCTCGTGAGTGTAGGGTATGACGAAACTTCGACGCTACCGGTCCGTGGCCCTGGCATCTTGGCTTGCGGGATGGCTGGCTGCCTGCGCGAATGGACCACTGGCGCCCTTGGAACCTGTTCCGGGCAATGGTCCCGGAGGTAGGCCGATGACCACCAGCACCGATATTGTCGCGGGTCTGCCCGCCACGGCGACTACCCAGCTCGTGTATCCGCTGACCGCCCGGGTCGATGTCTCGGATAACTACAACGGTGAGAAGGTCGATGACCCTTATCGCTGGCTCGAGAATCTCGATTCAAAGGCGACTCAGGACTGGGTGTCGGCGCAGAACAAAGTGTCGCAGCCGCGCCTCGAGGCTATTCAGCAGCGCGCTTGGGTGAAGGAGCGCCTGGCGAAGCTGTGGAATTACGAGCGCTTCAATACGCCGGTGAAGGAGGGCGGGCGTTACTTCTATTTGCACAACGACGGCCATCAGAACCAGAGCGTCCTGTTCGTAGCCGATAGCCTGGACGAGCCCGGCCGGATTCTTTTCGATCCGAATGCGGTGCGCGCCGATGCGACGGTAGCGCTCGCGGATTTCACGCCTAGCCCGAAAGGCGACGTCGTCGCCTACGCCATTTCCGATGGTGGCACCGATTGGCAGATCTGGAGATTCCGCCGGGTGGCGGATGGCACTGACGCGCCCGACGCGCTGCGATTTACGAAGTTCTGGGGAGTGTCCTGGGCCCGCGACGGCTCTGGTGTCTACTACAGCCGGTATCCGGCTCTTCCCAATGGAAGGGGTGACGATGCTGCGCGCCCCGCTGTGTACTTTCATAAGCTCGGCGACCCGCAGGAGTCCGATCGACTCGTGTACGCCGTCACCGATCATCCGACGCGCGCGCCTTCAGTACGGGTCACTGAGGATGGTCACTATCTCGTCATCACGTTGTTTGATGGCTACGACCGCAACGGGGTGAGTCTGCTCGACCTGCGGCAGCCGGGGGCGAAGGTCACTCCGCTCTTCTATGCGTGGGACGCTCTCTATACGTTCATCGGCTCGAGTGGGGATAACCTCTACTTCCATACGACGAAAGACGCGCCCCTGCGACGCGTGATCGAGGTCGATGCGCGCAGGCCTGCCGCGTCGGCGTGGCCTACCGTCGTGCCAGAGGACACCGTGGCCCTCGACGAGGCGTCCTACGTCGGTGGCCGGATTGTTGCGAAGTATGTTTATGACGCGCACGCCGTCGCCCGGGTATTCAAAGTCGACGGGCAGATGGTCGGGCAGGTGCCCCTCCCTGGCCTTGGAACCGTCGAAGGGTTCTTTGGCGAGGGCAAGGAGACGGAAACGTTCTTCTCCTACACCGACTACCTGACCGCGCCGCAGATTTACCGTTACGACGTGACGGCCAACAAAACCTCTCTCTGGCGGAAATCCACGCTGGCCGAAACCACCGACGCGTATGTCACAGAGCAGGTGTTTTATCTGAGCAAAGACGGCACCCGCGTGCCGATGTTCATCACCCATCGCCGCGACATGGCACGGGATGGGAATCAGCCCTTCCTACTTTACGGCTACGGCGGATTCAATGTTTCGCTCACGCCGACATTCCGAGCGTCGGTGCTCGCGTGGCTCGATATGGGTGGCGCATACGCGGAGGCCAACCTGCGCGGTGGTGGGGAGTACGGTGAGCCTTGGCACCGGGCGGGTACGCTCGTGAACAAACAGCGGGTGTTCGATGATTTCATCGCCGCCGCGGAGTACCTCATTCGCGAGCGCTATACCCGGCCGCAGAAGTTAGGTATCCACGGGCGTAGCAATGGCGGGTTGCTCGTGGGCGCCGCCTTGGTACAGCGCCCGGATCTCTTTGGCGCGACCCTGCCGGCTGTCGGGGTGTTGGACATGCTTCGCTACCACACCGCCAGCGCCAACGCGCGCCAGTGGTCGTCTGACTATGGGCTCAGCGAGGATCCGGAGCAGTTCAAGGCGTTGTACGCCTACTCGCCGGTTCATAACGTGAAGAAGGGGATGTGTTATCCGCCGACGCTCATCACTACGGCGGACCATGATGACCGTGTTGTGCCGTGGCACAGTTACAAGTTCGCGGCTGCGCTGCAGGCTGTGCAGATCTGTTCGAATCCTATACTGATCCGCGTCGAGACTCGCGCGGGGCACGGGGCTGGAAAACCTGTCTGGATGCAGATTGATGATTTTGCGGATCAGTGGGCGTTTTTGGCGAAGTACTTGGGGATCACGACGCCGGGGATGCCGGCGGCGGAGTAGACGCCAGAGGGTCTGTGCGGGCGTGACTCGCCTGTCAGCTTCGAGTCGGCCGCTCGTCCAGATTGTCCGGATCCGGTTCGAGGTCTGCGGTCTCACCCGGAATGGCGTGCTTCTCCGACAACCACGCTCCGAGGTCTATCAACTTGCAGCGCTCGCTGCAAAACGGACGAAACGGCGAGTTCGCCCAATCGATCTCCCGACGGCAGGTCGGGCATTTCACTATCTGGGGGCTCATCAGGTGCAGCAGCTCAAAACAAAGGGCACGTCT
>DATMQL010000446.1:0-5315 GCA_035566815.1 Steroidobacteraceae bacterium
GCAAACGCCCCTCGAGACGCTCGAGTTGGGAAGCGGCAGCTGCAGGGATTTCGCCGTATTCATGATGGAAGCGGCCCGCAGCCTCGGGCTGGCGGCGCGCTTCGTTTCGGGTTACCTGTACGACGAAGCACTCGTCGGCGCCCCGAGCGGCCTCGTCGGCGGCGGCTCAACCCACGCCTGGACGCAGGTCTTTCTCCCGGGAGCGGGGTGGGTCGAATTCGACCCCACCAATGCACTCATTGGCGGTCGTAATCTCATCCGTGTAGCCGTGGTCCGCGACGCATCGCAGGCGGCACCCCTCATCGGAAGTTACGGCGGCGCCCCGGAGGACTTCGTCTCTCTGACGGTCGAAGTGCGGGTCGCCGCCGAATAACCTCAGTTGAATTCGAGCGCCTTGCCGTCGCGCTTGTAAACGACGCCCTCCTTCATGACGAAGCTCACCTGCTTCAGCAGGCCGATGTTGTCGAGCGGATTTCCCGTGACCGCCACGACGTCGGCGAACTTTCCGGCAGTGACGCTACCCAGGTCTTTGTCGTGTTTGAGCAGTTGGGAGGCATGGACTGTCGCAGCCTGTATGGCGAAGAGCGGTGGCATGCCCGCCTGGACCATCAGCTCGAACTCATGCGCATTCTCGCCATGGGGATAGACGCCCGCGTCGGTTCCGAACGCGATCTTCACTCCGGCTTTGTAGGCGCGGCCCGCGGTCCCGAGGATCAACGGTCCGATGGCCGCCGCTTTGGCCGCGACCTGTGGCGGGAAGTAACCCGGAATGGCTGCCTTGTGTGCGACAAAGTCGCCCGCGATGATGGTCGGCACGTACCAGGTGCCATGCTCCTTCATGAGCTTCATGTCCTGGTCGTCCATGTGGGTGCCGTGCTCGATGGAGTCGACGCCACCGATGACGGCTCGCCGAATCGACTCCGCACCGTGTGCATGGGCCGCGACCGTGAAGCCGTAGTCGTGCGCCGTCGCGACGACGGCTTTGATCTCCTCCAGGGTGAGCTGTGAGTTGTCACCGCTCGCACTCTGATCCAGCACGCCGCCGGAGGGCATGATCTTGATTACGTCGTCACCGCGCTTGTAGTGCAGCCGTACGGCCTTGGCGGCGTCCTCGACACTGTTGATGATGCCCTCGTCCGGGCCGGGGTCGCCCGCGAGGTCATAGCGGTAGCCGTCGGTTGGGTCGGCATGGCCGCCGGTGGAACCGATAGCAACGCCCGCCGTGTAGATCCGCGGTCCCGCGATCTGGCCCGCATTGATCGCGTTGCGCAGCGCTACGGTCTCATTCTGCCTGTCACCTAAATTACGAACCGTCGTGAACCCGGCCAACAATGTGCGTCGCGCATAGATGGTCGAGCGCACGACGTAGTCTGCGAGGTTCCAATGAAATTCGTCGACGTACTGTGTCGGGCTACCTTCGCTGCTCAGGTGCGTGTGGCTGTCGATGAGTCCCGGCAGACACGTCTGGCTGGATAGGTCGATTTCAGTGGCTCCCGCTGGCGTCTTCGAGCCGGCGGCCACCTCGCGTACGCGCTTGCCTTCCACAATGACCGTGGTCGGCCCGAGCATCTTTCCCGCCAACACGTCCAGAAGATGTCCGCAATGAATCGCTGTGAGCGGCGCGGCGGGAGCGGCTGCGGGTGCATCAGCAGCCGATGCGATACCCGCGCTCGTGCCGGCCAGCGCAGTGGTGAGTGTAAGAATCGCGGTGCGAGTTCCGACTGATATTCGGGCCAAATGAGTACTCCCTCGTGGTGGGGCCTGTAGGCCAAGCTCCCAAGGGCGCTCACACTAGCGACGCGGCGGCTCCCAGGCAATCAGCAACGGGGAATCAGCACGCGGCCGTCAAGCGCGCCAGCAGCGAACCGCCGGTGCCCGATTCAACCGCACTCGCGGGTCCCGTACCGGCATGCCGCAAGAGTGCGGCGAATGCGCGCGAGGGCACTGCGGGGCTCATCAGAAAACCCTGCACGGTGTCACAACCCTCCGCCCGCAGGAATCGCAACTGTTCGAGCGTCGCCACGCCTTCCGCGACGATCTTGAGATTCAGATCGTGCCCGAGAGCGATGATGGCGCGGACAATCGCCGCGTCGCCCGAATCAGTGCCGAGGTCGTCAACGAATGAGCGGTCGATTTTCAGAGTATCCAGCGGAAAGCGCTTCAGATAATTCAGCGAGCAGTAGCCCGTCCCGAAATCATCCATGGCCAGGGAGAACCCGAACTCCTTCAGGGATTGCAACGAGCGGCGCCCGGCTTCCGCGTCACGCATCAGCACGCCCTCGGTGAGCTCGAGCTCGAAGAGCGCCGCGGGCAGGCGCGCCTGCTCCACGGTCTCGCTGATCCGGTACAGGATGTCGGGCCGCATGAATTCGCGGCCTGAGACATTCACCGCGATCGACGGCACCACCAGCCCCTGGGCGCGCCACGAGCCCAGGTCGCGACAGACCTGTTGCAGGGTCCACCGTCCCAGGTCGGCGATGAGACCGGTCTCCTCGGCCACCGCCACGAAGTCCGCGGGCGGGATCTGGCCGCGTTCCGGGTGAAACCAACGCAACAGGGCCTCGCCGCCGCTCACCTTCAGGCCGTCCGTGCCGTACTTCGGCTGGTAATAGACCTCCAGCAGCTCATCCTCCATCGCCCGGCGCAACTCCATCTCGAGCGACAGCCGCTTCAGCGCCCTGATATTCAGCGTGTCGTTGAAGAAACGGAATTGATTGCGGCCGCTCGACTTCGCCTCGTACATGGCGCTGTCGGCATTCTTCAGCAAGTTTTGCGCATCGGCACCGTGCTCCGGGAACAGCGCAATGCCGATGCTCGGTGTCACGACGAGCTCATAGTTTCCCTGCCGGAACGGCATGGCGAGCGCGGTGAGAATACGCTCCGCCGCCTCTTCGGCCAACGCAGTTCCCGGCTCGCCCGAGAGCACCACAATGAATTCATCGCCGCCCACCCGGGCCAGTTGCCCGCGGAAGGACCGGGACGAACCGTCGACACCCAGCGGCGCCGAGGGATCTTCGCCACCCAGGTGAGCCAGCGCGCCACGCAGGCGCTCCGCGACTTGCCGCAACAAGGCATCGCCGGTGTCGTGTCCGAGCGTGTCGTTGATGCGCTTGAACTGATCGAGGTCGACGTAAAGGAGCGCCACGCTGCTGTCTCGAATTCGTGCCTCGGCCAACGATCGGGACAGATAGTCTCCGATCCACTCGCGGTTGGGCAGGCCGGTGAGCGCATCGTAGTACGCCAACCGCTGGATATGCGCTTGCGTCTCCTTACGCTCGGTGATGTCGCGAACGATCGCGAGCACCTGGCCGCTGGCGTTCGGTAGATAGCGGCACTCCAGGTGCCGGGTAACCCTACCCTCAGGGTGCAGCGAGAATTCAAACTCGGCGGGCTCGCCCCGCAAGGTCGCCACCAGGCACTCCATGGCCCGGCCCTGCGCGCCCCTCGGGATCATGTCGAGGATGTGCTGTATATCGCGGCCTTGCGGCAGTCCGGCAACCGGATTGAAGCAGCGATCGATCACCCCATTCCCGTTCACGAGCAACAGGCCGTCGGGGATGGCTTTCAACAGCGCCGCGTTCTTCTGCTCGCTGACCTTCAAGGCCTCGATCGTGCGCGCACCGCGCAGCACGTAACGGATCCGATGCGCGAGTAGCGGCCAGTTGAGCGGCTTGACGACGAAGTCCGTAGCACCGGCCTCGTAGGCGAGCTCGATCGAGGTCGGATCATCGAGTCCGGTCACCATGACAATGGGCAGGTTGGCCCCACCCGGCAACATGCGGATGTTGGCACAGGCCTGGTAACCGTTACCCTCCGACATCTCGACATCCAGAAGCGCGACGTGCGGCAAACTCAGTGCACAGGCAGCGACGGCCGCGTCACCACTCGCCACAGCCTGTACCGCGAAACCATAACTTTCGAGCGTCGCCCGCGCGATCTCCCTTAGGGTCGCGTCGTCGTCGGCTACGAGGATCCGCACGGGGGATTCGCCGGCGCTCACGCAGACCTCCGCATCTCACACTGCAACTCCTCGCGGACGCGACCGTGGAGAACCTGGAGTTGCGCGAATGTTCCGGCGGCAGCGGCGAGATTGCCGCCGCGGGCATGAGTCTCCAACTCGCGGCAAAGGTGGGCCAAAGCATGCGCCCCTACATTTCCGTTGTAGGAGCGCCACGCATGGGCGGCCCGCGCCAGGCTCGTGGCTTCGCCGGCGCGCAGGGCCTGCTCGATGGCATCGACCAGCCGGCTCGAGTCAGACAGATAAATCTCCCCAATGTGACTCAACATGTCCTTCGGTCCGCTACGAGGCAAAGCACGCAACGCGTCCAATGTGGCGCGGTCGAGCAGCAACTCCTCGGCAGCCGGTGTATCGGCCGTCAGCGCTCCTTCTACCAGCCATTTGGCCAGCGTGGTGTGCAGTGCATCTCGGCTGAAAGGCTTGGTCAGGTAGTCATCCATGCCCGCCGCCAGACACGCCGCACGCCCGGTCTCGGTGGCGTCGGCAGTCAGTGCAACGATGGGTGTTCTGGGGCCGCTACCCTCGCGCTGGCGCAAGGCGACGGATGCCGACAGGCCATCCATGACGGGCATCTCACAATCCATCAGAACGAGATCGAATCGTTCCCGCTCGAGCCTGGCGAGCGCTTCCTGGCCGTCGTTCGCGGTCTCAACCCGGAGGCCCAGAGAGGTGAGCATGCCGTGCGCGACTTCACGGTTGAGCGGCTGGTCCTCGACCACCAGCACGCGGCCGGCCAGACGCGGCCGAGCCTTGGCGGCGGGACCGGAAGTCTCCACCACGCGAAGGCCCTGCCGACCGGGAGCGGGCGCCCTCCCCCCGAGTAGCGCCTGGTGCAACTTGAGAAGATGCAGGGGTTTCGTGAGCTCCGCGTCGAAGGCCTGATCCGTGGCCGCTGTCGAGACATCCACAAAGCTGACGAGGCGGATAAATCGCAAGCGGCTGGCTCGCTCGGCAGGCAACTGGCTCAACAGGCCGGCCGCACTGCCATCGGGCATGGGATCGTCGATGATCACGACGTCGTATGGGGCCGCGCGCAACTCCGCAAGAGCCCCGGCCAGTGTTGCCACGCCCGCGGGATCGGCGCCCCACTCTCGCAAAGCTCTTACGGTAATACCGCGCGCCGCCGTGTTGTCATCCACCACGAGTGTGCGCAGACCTTTCAGGCCCTCAGGCGGCGCGGCCGCCGGCGTGGCGGCATCACACAGCGGCGCTACCAACTCGAACGAGAACGTCGAGCCCATTCCGGTAGCGCTGGCGAGTGTCAGCTGCCCGCCCATCAGTTCGACAATCTGCCGTG
>DATMQL010000447.1:0-12089 GCA_035566815.1 Steroidobacteraceae bacterium
CTTAACGATGTCGGCCAGAATCTTGTCGGCTGTCAGTCCCAGGGACTCCGCCTCGTAGGTGAGGCCCACACGGTGACGCATGATGTCGGGGAAGATCTCCTGCACGTGCGCCGGGGTGACAAAGTCCGCCCCGCGCAGCCAGGCAAGCGCCCTGCCCGCCTGGAACAAACCCAGGCACGCGCGTGGCGATGCGCCGTAGGCAAGGGTTTTCTCCGTGCTCGTCGTAACCCGGCCACCGCCGGAACTCAGGGTCCGGGTCGCGCGCACGAGGGTGACCATGTAGGCCTGCACAGCGTCGGCGACGTGAATGCGATCGACCTCGCCGCGCAGCTGCAACAGCTCGGGACCGCTCGAGACAGCCTCCAGCTGCGGATGAGCCGTGACATTGCCCCAACGCCGCACCATGAGGAGCTCATCCTCCCGGCTCGGATAATCCAACAGTAACTTGAACAGGAAGCGATCGAGCTGCGCCTCGGGCAGCGGGTAGGTGCCCTCCTGCTCGACCGGATTCTGCGTGGCCATCACCAGGAAGGGTTGCGGTAGCGGGTGTGTGATGCCGCCGAGGGTCACCTGCCGCTCCTGCATGGCTTCCAGCAGGGCGCTTTGCACCTTGGCGGGCGCGCGGTTGATTTCGTCCGCCAGGACGAGGTTGGCGAAGATGGGACCGTGGTGAGGTGAGAAGCGGCCGTCGGCGGGCGAGAACACCATCGTGCCGACCACGTCGCTGGGCAGGAGATCGGGGGTGAACTGGATGCGCTCGAATTCGGCGCCGAGCGCACTTGAAAGCGATTTTACCAGGAGCGTTTTCGCCAGCCCCGGCATACCCTCCAGCAGCACGTGACCGCCGGTGAGCAACGCTATCTGCAGGCGCTCGATGATCGTGTGTTGGCCGAGCACTGCTTTGCCGATCTCGGCGCTCAGGCGGCCGGACCACTGCGCTCCGTCGGCGGAGCGCGCCACAGCTTGCACCGGAGTCGGGCTCATCGCGATCGCACCTCTGCTCAATTTTGTTCTCCCCCGCGGATCTTTGGTCACGATAGGGAGCGATCAGATCCGGGGCAATTGAATTGATCCGGCGTCCGCATAACTTCGGGTTATGGGGACGCGGTGTTGCGCCGATTGAGTGCGTGCGCGCTTGAAACGCCTCGCGGGCGAGCAGCGTCCGGCAGCGCCCGGTCGCTCTCATCGGTGAGCTCGCCTTCCCACTTCGATACCAGCGCCGCGGCAATGCTGTTACCCACGACATTGATGCCCGTGCGGCCCATGTCCAGGAAATGATCGGCGCCCAGCAGCAGCAATAGGCCGGCCTGCGGGAGATGGAACTGCGGCAGGGTCGCCGCGACCACCACGAGCGAGGCGCGCGGAACTCCGGCGATCCCCTTCGAGGTCAGCATCAGCACGGCCACCAGGAGCGCCTGCTGCCCGAGACCCAGCGCGATGCCATAGATCTGCGCGATGAACAGTACGGCGAAGCCGCAGTACATCATGGAGCCGGCGAGGTTGAATGAATAACCCATGGGCAGAACAAAGCTGGCCACCCGGTTGCTGCAGCCAAATCGCTCCAGCTCCTCCAGGGTACGGGGGTAGGCTGCTTCCGAGCTCGCGGTGGAAAACGCCAGCAACACCGGCTCGCGCACCCGTCTCAACAGCCGGATCGTGCGCCTGCCGATGAACAGCAGGCCGAACCCCGTCAGGATCGCCAGCAACACCGCGAGGCCGAGATAGAACTCCACGATGAGAAGTCCATACATGCCAATGACCGCAAGCCCTTGCTTCGCAATGGTCGAGGCCAGCGCGCCTAACACCGCCAACGGCGCGAACAGCATCACGTAGCCGGTCACTTTCAACATGATGTGGGCGAGCGCCTCGAGACCCTCGAGCACGATGCGCGCACGCGCGCCGAGGGAGGCCATCGCCGTACCGAAGAACAGCGCGAATACGACGAGCTGCAGAATCTCATTACGCGCCATCGCATCGAACACGCTGACCGGCAGCGTGTGCTCGATGAAGCCGCGCAACGACATGGAGTTGTCGGCGACCCCCGTTGCGGCGCCCTCCGGGGGGATGACCAGGTGCAGGGACTTGCCGGGCTCGAAGACCTGCACCAGGACGAGGCCGAGCAGCAGGGAGATGAGGGAGGAGAACATGAACCAGGCGAGCGCCTTGCCGCCTATGCGGCCGGCCGTGGCCACGTCTCCCATCCTGGCGACACCGCCGGCGAGTGTGGCGAACACCAACGGCGCGATGATCATCTTGATCAGCCGCAGGAAAGCGAACGGCAGCAGATCCATGCTGTCCGCGAAGCCGGCGGCAAAGTGTCCCGACCCCAGGCTGTGAACCACGAGGCCGAGAAGTATCCCCAGCGCGAGGCCGGCAAGGATGAGACGGGTAAGTCGTTTGGAGCTCAACGCGTCGAGCGCGCCATGGCCTGCGAGACGCAACGTCTCGCCAGGATGTCTGTGGGATCCACCAGGGTGACCCGCCTTCCGCCCCGGGTCGTAATCTCACGCTCGGGAAACAGCAGCGGCAACTCCGTGCAGCCGAGAATGATGACCTCGACACCCTGTTTGACCAGGTCCTCGATCACCACCTGGATGTCCTCGGCACATTGGCCGCTGGTGAACCCGGCCTTGATTCCCTGCGGGCCGTAGATCGCGTTCATCATGCTCGCCTGGAGCGGCGGCGGCGGCACGATCTCCCGCAGTCCCTGTTTCTGCAGGGCGTGGCGATAGATCCCGCTGGACAGGGTCCCGGTCGTCGCCAGCAGACCCACGCTGGGCAGCGCCGGAAATAACTCCCGCACATGGCTCGCGGTCACGGTGAGCATGTTGATGATGGGAATGTCGAGGTGCGGCTGGATGAGCTCGATGAAGGCGTGTGCCGTGTTGCAGGGGATCGCGATCAGATCCGCCGCACCCGCCTGCAGCTTTTTGCAGGTGGCATACAACGCCAGGGTGGGATCGGCACCCTTGCCGATCAGGTGTTCGGTGCGATCGGGGATTTGCGGGTTCTGCTCGACCAGCACTTTGAGGTGGTCCTGGTCGCGATGCGCCGGCGTATGGCGCACGACTTTGTGCAGGAAATCGACGGTTGCGGCGGGACCTACGCCTCCGACCACGCCGAGCTTGAAGGGGCGCTCCGGCGGCGGAAGGCGCTCCGACACGACATACTGCGCGTACACGCGGTGGGGGTCGATGACGGGCACACTCACCGGGCCGAGTTTCTGCGCGAAAGGGGTGAGCTCGGAGAGACCGGGAATGATCAGCTCGGCGCCTTGCTCAGCCAGGTCGACGCAGGCTTCGCGCAACAACTCCAGGGAGTAGTCGCCGTCCCAGCGGGGATAGAGAATCTGGAATTCACCGTGCGGAAAGTTACGCTCAAAGACGCCTCGCGCACGCAAGTGCCCGGAGGTCACGACACCGATACGGCGGGCTGCGGGGAATTGTCGCCGGACGTGGGCGCGTAGCGCGGCCAACAGGTCCGCGACGGGCAGCGGCGAATTCGCCTGGAGCTGGTCCAGGAATGCCTGGCTCGAGAAACAGGGCAGCACCACCCGGTCAACACCCCGCTCGGCGAAGCTCGCAATCACGTCGAACAGCACCAGCTGCCGAGCGGCGTCGCCGGCCGGCTCGGTGCCACGAGTGTGGGCCCGTTGCTCGAACACGATGTCGAAGCTGTCCGCGGCGGAATCGGCGTGGGAGGCTTCGACCAGTTTCAACAGAAAATCGGCACTCGCCAGGGGCTCGAGGCCCCCGATGACACCCAGCGACCGCTCGCGGGATTGCGCCTTATCCCTGCCGCGGGGAAGTGGAATCATGGCAACAAATGCTAAGGACTTCGCCGCGCGGCGCGATTCCATTGCAGAATGCCCCTATGCGGGGCACGCATAGCCCGGCGCCCGGGGAAGGGTGTCAGGACATCCCGACGTAAACGGTCTTCAGGTGGGACCAGAGGCGCCCGACGAGGTCTTCGCGATTCAGGACATCCCGGTAGACGCGCAGTTCCAACTCGGTGGTCCACGCCACCCCGCCGGCGGCAACCAACACCCCGCCCGTCAATTCGGTTTCGATCAAACTCCGTGGCAACCAGGCGACGCCTTCACCCTCGAGCACCATGCGCTTCAGGACATCGGCCATGTCGGACTCGAAGCGGGGTAGCAGGAAAGGCTGGTGACCCGCGCGCCCGAGCAAAGCCGCCACACAACGGCCGAAATAGGTTGTCTCAGAGTAGGAGATGTGTGGCAGCGGTTGCCGCGCGGTGCCGGGCAGCTTGTATTGCGGAGCCGCGGGGGATTTCACCTTGCAGACCGGCATGAGCACATCATGGCCGACCGTGAGGCTCTCGTAGCGCTGCGGGTCCAGGTGCAGGGGGAGGTCCGGATGTTGGTATGCGAACATCAGGTCGCAGTTGCCGTTCACCAGCATCAACACCGAGTCGTGCACATTGGTGGGAGTGATGCGAGCGCGCAACTCGCTGAAGTGCCGGCTCATGATGTGCAGCCAGTCCGGCAGAAAGCTCAGGGCAATGGTGTGGCCGGCGGCAATCTTCAGGCCTTTTCCGGGCAAGCGCTGCTCGGTACGGATGACGGCCCGCGTGTCGAGTAATTTTTGCAGCACATCGCCTGCGACTTCATGAAACAGCCGTCCCGCAGCCGTGAGGGCCGGTGGATAGCCGCTTCGGTCGACCAGTTCCGCGCCGACCCAGTGCTCGAGCGCCCGGATACGACGGCTGAGGCCCGATTGCGTGATGTTGCGCGCCTCCGCAGCTCGAGAAAAGCTCTGCGCGTGCGCCAAGGCGATGAAGTCTTCGAGCCACTTCAATTCCATGTCGAGGTCCGGTGAGCGCCCACCCTCCGATTCACGGTCCCAGCAGACCGTCAGTCATCCATGTGCCGAATGATTGCGGTAGCGAATCCCGAGCAACTCATGAGCGTCGCTCCGGGGATGAGCCGTTGCAAATCCTCTTCCACGTTCTTGCGAGCCGCCAGCTCACGCTTCGGGGCCTTGATGGCTTCGCGTAGACGCGCGAGGTCGTAGGTGAGCTCCTTGTTGGCGATCGTGTTGGTCACGCCCTTGATGATGAGATCCGCCGCCTCGTTCCACTTCAGGTAGCGCAACATCATTTCAGACGAGAGGATGAGCGATCCCGGGTTGACGCGGTCCTTGCCCGCGAAGCCCGGCGCCGTCCCGTGCGTCGCCTCGAATACGGCCATTCCCTCGCCGATGTTGCCTCCCGGTGCAATGCCGATTCCGCCCACCTGCGCTGCCAGCGCATCGGACACGTAGTCTCCGTTGAGATTCAGTGTCGCAATGACGTCGTATTCTTCCGGACGCAGCAACACCTGCTGGAGGAAGTTGTCGGCAATCACGTCCTTGACGACGATGTCCTTGCCCGTCAGCGGATTGGGGAATTTCAGCCACGGGCCGCCGTCGATCTCCTTGGCGCCAAACTCCTCCTTCGCGAGCTGATAGCCCCAGTTACGGAAGGCACCTTCCGTGTACTTCATGATGTTGCCCTTATGGACCAACGTCACCGAGGTGCGATCCGTATCGATCGCGTATTGAATCGCCTTGCGGATGAGCCGCTGGCTGCCTTCCTTCGAAACCGGCTTGATGCCGATGCCGGAGCTCGCCGGGAACCGGATGCCGGACGCCTTCAGATCGCCCTGCAAGAAGGCGATCAGCTTGTGCACTTCCGCCGTGCCCGCCGCCCACTCGATTCCAGCGTAAATGTCTTCCGTGTTTTCGCGGAAGATAACCATGTCCGTGAGGCTCGCGTCCTGCATCGGGCTCGAGACCCCCGGGAAGTAGCGGATGGGTCGCACACAAGCGTAAAGGTCGAGGCTCTGTCGCATGGCGACGTTGAGTGAGCGGATGCCCCCGCCGATCGGAGTCCCGAGCGGCCCTTTGATCGACACCACGAACTCGCGCAGGGCATGCAGCGTCTCGTCGGGAAACCATTGCCCGTAGAGGGCGTTGGCCTTTTCTCCCGAGTAGACCTCCATCCACGAGATGCGCCGCTTCTTGCCGTAAGCTTTTTCCACGGCAGCGTTGACAACCCGGAGCATGGCCGGCGTGACGTCGACCCCGATGCCATCCCCTTCGATGTAAGGAATGATCGGATTGTCGGGGACGTTCAGCGTCGTATTCGGATTGACGGTGATCTTCTTCCCCTCGGCGGGGACCTTGATGTGCTCGTATTGCATGGAGGCGGACTATTGCCTTTGCCTGGGGTTGTCAGGCGCGCGATGTTACTTGCTGACTTGCTTGTCTGCGCGGCGGCTCTGACTGCGCTCCGCAATCAGCATCGCCAGCTCGAGGGCCTGCTCGTGATTCAGCCGAGGATCGACAGACGAGCGGTAGGCCCGCTGCAAGTCTGCGTCAGTAAGCCCGCGGGCTCCGCCCGTGCACTCCGTAACGTCCTCGCCAGTGAGCTCGATATGCACACCACCGAGGTATGACCCCATTTCGCCGTGAATCCGAAACGCGAGATCGAGTTCCTTCAAAATGTTTTCGAACCGTCGCGTTTTCAAGCCCCCCGCTGCCGTCTCGGTATTGCCATGCATGGGATCGCAGATCCACAGCACCGTCTGGCCCGTCTGACGTACCGCCTCGATGGCGCGCGGGAGGGAGGCCTCGATGTCCTTAGCTCCGAAGCGGTGAATGAGCGTCAACCGCCCGGGCTGGTTCTGTGGATTCAGCGTCGTCACCAGGCCCTGCAGCCACGCCGCATCCATCGCGGTGCCGACCTTCACGCCAATCGGATTCGAAATCCCGCGGAAGTATTCAACGTGCGCGCCATCCAGCTGCGCGGTGCGCATTCCGATCCACGGCATGTGCGTGGACAAGTTGTACCAACGGTTTTGCCGTGGGATGAAACGTGTCTGCGCCTGCTCATAGAGAAGATGCAGTCCCTCGTGGCTGGCATAGAAGTCGGCCAACGTCCCTTCCGCCACACCACGGCCGCTGATGCCCTCGAAAAAATCGAGCGCATCGCCAATCGAATTCACGATGCGCTGATAAGCGTCTTTCAGCTGCGCATGCTTCAAGAATCCGAGGTCCCAGTACTCCGGGTGATGCAGGTCCGCGAAGCCACCGTCGACCAGTGCACGAACGAAATTCAGCGTCAGGGCCGCACGCTCATATCCTCGCAGCAGCAGAGCGGGATCGGCCGCGCGCGCCTCGGCGGTGAATTCCGGACGATTCACAAGGTCGCCCCGATAGCTCGGGAGGGTCACGCCGTTACGGGTTTCAGTGTCAACGGACCGTGGTTTGGCGTACTGGCCGGCCATACGACCGACGCGGATAATCGGCTTTTTCAGCCCGTGCAGGAGCACGAGGCTCATCTGCAGCAGGATCTTCAGCTTCTTGGCGATCGTGTCCGACTCGCAGTCGGCGAAGGTCTCGGCGCAATCCCCACCCTGGAGCAGGAACGCCTGCCCGCGCTGGGCCGCCGCGAGGCGCTCACGCAGTGCCTCGATCTCCCAGGAGACTACGATGGGCGGCAGCCGTGAAAGCTGCGCCACCGCGGTTTCCAGGGCCTTCGGATCGGAATAAGTCGGCTGCTGCTGAGCAACCTTGCTCTGCCACGCCGCGCTGTGCCAGGAGGTGAGTTGGGGAGTGCGCATGATGGCGCGATCGTATCACGGGGTGGTTGAAAACCCGTGTGTAGTGTCCCCAGATAGCGGCTGGTAGAGGCGCGTCGCAAGGGACCGCGCGAGGTTCAGGCTCGTTGCGCGCGTTGCCCTCGCTCGCGAGCGGCACCGGTCGTGTAAGGCCCTCAGGTTGATGCAAAGGCCCTCGGTTTAGAGCAAACTGCGCGACTTTTCAGGCCCCCTGAAACTGAACACTCGTCCAATAAGCACGGCTCCAGGCAGCCCTGCAGAGGTGGTTTTATGCATCGCGTCCTGATTCTCGGTGCCGGCAAAATCGGCGCGCTCATCTCCGGATTACTAGCAGAATCCGGTAGTTACAAAGTAAACCTCGGCGACGTCGATGGTGCCGCCGCGGAATCCGTGGTGCGCGCCCACGGTGCGAACCACCTGAGCTCGTTCGCCCTCGACGCGTCCGATGGAAACGCACTGCTCAAACACCTGCACGAGCACCCGGTCGACGCCGTCATCTCCAGCCTGCCTTATTACTGCAACGTGAACGTCGCGGAGGCCGCCCGGAAGGCCGGAACGCACTACTTCGACCTGACCGAGGATGTCGAGGTCACTCGCGCGGTACGCGCTATCGCGACCGGCGCGAAGCACGCATTCGTGCCGCAGTGCGGCCTGGCGCCGGGCTTCATCAGCATCGCCGCCGCGGAGCTCATCACCCACTTCGACGAGTTGCGGGCGGTGAAACTGCGGGTGGGCGCCCTGCCCCAACATCCCAACAACGTGTTGAAATACTCCCTGACCTGGTCCACCGAGGGACTCATCAACGAGTACGGCAATCCCTGCCAGGCGATCGTGGATCACCGCATGATCGACGTCTCGCCGCTGGAGGGCCTCGAGGAGATCGAGATCGACGGCACGCTGTACGAGGCATTCAACACCTCGGGCGGCTTGGGATCGCTGGCCGAAACCCACGGCGCCAGCTGCGACCAGATGAACTACAAGACCATCCGCTATCCCGGTCACTGCGACCAGATGCGGCTGTTGATGAACGATCTGAAGCTGAACCACGATCGTAGCACCCTGAAGCACATTCTCGAGAACGCCGTTCCGCAGACCCTGCAGGACGTGGTGATCGTGTATGCCGCCGTAACCGGCACGCAGGACGGCCAGCTGCGCGAAGAGAACTACGTCAACAAGGTGTATCCGCAGCTGATTGCCGGCCGCCTGTGGTCCGCGATCCAGGTCACGACGGCCTCGGGCATCACCGCAGTTGTGGACCTCGTACTCGAGAACCCGGGTAAGTTCACGGGCTTCGTGGCACAGGAACAGTTCCGCCTCACCGACATCCTCGCCAACCGTTTCGGCCGCTACTACGCGCCCGGCGGCACCAAGGATATCTCCGGTGAAGTCGTCGTCTCCGGCAAAGCCGGTCACCAACGCCGTCAGAAGGTAGCCGCGCGATGAGCTCCATTGACATCAACACCATCCTCACCAAACTGGGACTCGCCGCGGTCAACGCGGGCGCGTGGTCCGGCTCGAAAGGCTGGTCCACCACGCAGGAAGGCACGCTCATCAACGTGCGCAATCCGGCGAATGGCACGGTCATCGCCCAGGTGCGGCCCGCAAGCGAAGCGGACTACGAGAACGTCATAGCCAGCGCCACGGAGACGGCGGCGCTGTGGAGAACGGTGCCGGCGCCAAAGCGTGGCGAAGCGGTCCGCCTTCTGGGTGAAGAGCTGCGTCGCTTCAAGACCGAGTTGGGCACCTTGGTCTCGCTCGAGAACGGCAAGATCCTGGCCGAGGGCCTGGGCGAAGTGCAGGAAATGATCGACATCGCCGACTTCGCGGTCGGTCAGTCGCGCATGCTCTACGGCAACACCATGCACTCCGAGCGGCCGCAGCACCGCATGTACGAGCAGTGGCATCCGCTGGGAGTCGTGGGAATCATCTCGGCTTTCAACTTCCCGGTCGCCGTGTGGGCGTGGAACGCCTGCCTTGCCGCAATCTGCGGCAACGTGTCCGTCTGGAAGCCGTCGCCGAAGACCCCGCTCACCGCGCTCGCGGTCCAACACCTTTGCAACCGTGTGGTGAAGGCGGCGGGGCTGCCCCCGATCTTCCAGATCTTCATCGATTCGGGCACCGAGCTCGCGACACGCTTCATTGACGATCGCCGCGTCGCCCTCGTCTCCTTCACCGGATCCACCGCGGTGGGCCGCAAAGTAGGCGAACGAGTGGCCGCCCGCATGGGCAAGAGCCTCCTCGAGCTGGGTGGCAACAACGCCATCATCGTCGACGAGACTGCGAATCTCGATCTCGCTGTCCCCGCAATCGTTTTCGGCGCCGTCGGCACAGCGGGCCAGCGCTGCACGACAACGCGGCGCGTGTTTGTCCATTCCTCACGTGCGGCGGAGTTGGAACGTCGGCTCGTCCACGCCTACACGCAGGTGAAGATCGGCGACCCGCTCGAAAACGGCACGCTCATGGGACCGCTGATCGACCCTCGTGCCGTGGAGAGCTATAAAGCGGCCCTCGCGGCAGCCCAGGCAGCCGGCGGTGAACTCCTCACGGGAGGCAAATCGCTCGCGAAATCCGGTGGTAACTTCGTCGAGCCCGCCATCGTCCGCGCGAAGAACGACTGGTCGATCGTGCAGACGGAAACGTTCGCCCCGATTCTGTACGTCATTCATGTCGACTCGCTCAACGACGCCTTGGCGCAGCAGAACGCCTCGCATCACGGCCTGTCGTCAGCGCTCTTCACGGATCGCCTGCAGAACGCGGAGCTCTTCCTCTCGACGGTCGGCAGCGACTGCGGTATCGCCAACATCAACATCGGCACCTCCGGCGCCGAGATCGGTGGCGCCTTCGGGGGCGAGAAGGATACCGGCGGTGGCCGCGAATCCGGCTCCGATGCCTGGAAGGCGTACATGCGCCGCCAGACCAACACGATCAACTGGAGCCGCGAGCTGCCGCTCGCCCAGGGGATTGAGTTCAAGGTCGAGTCACCCTGAGGGGCAGGGGGCGGGGGGTGCGCTAGGGACCGCGCGAGGGGTCAGCGCGAGGGGTCAGCGCGAGGTTCAGGCTCGTTGCGCGCGCCCTGCGCGCTCGCGAGCGGCACCAGTGACCCATAGGCCCTCAGGTTGGCATCGTTGCGCGCGCGGCACCAGTAGCGCAAAGGCCCTCAGGGTGCCCTACCGACCCGGCAACTTCAACGAGAACCTAGCCCCACCCAAGGGCGAGGCGTCAATACTCAACGCCCCCCCATACAAATCCACGGTGTCATGAACCATCGCCAGCCCCAACCCATGGCCCGGCACGCTCTCATCCGTCCGCACCCCCCGCTGCAGCACCCGCGCCCGGTTTTCCTCTGAAATCCCCGGCCCGTCGTCCTCAACCGCAAGACTCAGCCGCTCACGCGAACCCGCCTGCGGATCGATCGTCACGGTAACCCGCACGTGACTACGGCACCACTTGCAGGCGTTGTCGACGAGGTTACCCAGTAACTCCGTGAAGTCCCCGCGATCCCCGACAAACTGACTCTCCCGCTCGATCACCAGCTCAATCGACAGGTCCTTTCCGGCATATACCTTCAATAGCGCGGCCCGCAGGTCGACGGCAACCTGCATCACATCAACAGGCGCCTGCCCGAGGAGCGCGCCCCCTGAGGCCGCGGCTCGCTTGAGCTGATGAGCGATGATGTCCTTCATCCGGTCGATCTCCGCTCCGAACGTCGCCGCCGACGCGGCCGACTCGTTCGACAGGGTCGTCTGCATGACGGCGAGCGGCGTCTTCAGACTGTGCGCGAGATTCCCCAACGTATCGCGATAGCGGGCCACGCGTTTGCGCTCGCCGACGAGCAACGTGTTGAGATTTCTCGCGACACCGCTCAACTCACGCGGATAGCCGTCGCCCAGGACCTCGGCGCGCCCCTCCTCGACTTCATGAATTTCGCGCTCGAGCCGGCGCACCGGCGCCAGCCCCCAACGCAACAGCGCTGCAAGAGTCAGCAACAACAGCAACATGAGACCGCTGAACGAGCCCAGCATCTTCTGTCTGAAGCGCCAGAGCTGATCCTCGTAAGGCGAGAGACTCACAGCCACACTGAACGTCAGGGAGCGCGTGTTTTGCGCGTCATCCTCGAACTGCAGCCCACGGCTCTCGATTGCGACCCGGTCGTGACCGAACTCGTTCTGGGAATAGCTGCGCTCGCCCTGCGACAGCAGCGGGCCGAAATCGATGGTGGTCCCCGCCGTCGAGGGCGAGCGCCACTGATGCTTGATGGAGCGGATCTGCGCGAACAGTCCCGATCGCGGGCGAGTCAGCCGCGGATCCATGTCTTGGTTGGGGGGCGCATAGCCGCCACCTGCCTGCGGCTCGGCTGCCGCGACCAGCGCGACCATCTGCGAGTCGAGCAATTCGTTCAAACTACGGTCGGACAGGGCCCGAAACCCCGTATCCAGAACGAACATCATCACGCCGAAGAACAGCG
>DATMQL010000448.1:0-3168 GCA_035566815.1 Steroidobacteraceae bacterium
GACAACGGTAACTACCGGATCGCAGTGCAAGACCTCTCGAGCGGTACCGTTCGGGTGCTTTCGCGAGGCCATCTCGACGAGTCGCCGAGCTTTGCCCCCAACGGGGCGACGCTCATGTACGCGGAGCGCGAGGGCAGCCGAGGCGCCCTCGCCACTGTATCCGTGGATGGCCTCACCGGCTTGCGCCTCAAGGCAGAGCAGGGTGAGGTGCGCGAGCCCGCCTGGGGGCCGTTTGTTCAATAGGAGCCTTAACGCTTCGGGTCCGAGTCAATAAAAACGCCGCCAGACGCGGACGGCATTTTGGAGAAAGGGTGTATGCGTAGAATTCTGGTTGTCATGTTGGTCGCTTGCCTCGGTCTCGCTGCGTGCGGAAGCAAGCATCCCAAGGAATCGCCGCCACCGCCGGCGTCTGAAGTTGGAGCGGGTACTTCGGCAACGGGTGCGGGTGCCAACGGCGCCAGCACCGGGCAGAACGGGGGAGATGATGAAGCCGCCGGGCCGCAGGGCGGCCTGCTTGCCAAGCGGGTGGTGTACTTCGATTTCGACAGCAGCGAAATCAAGGGTGATGGCACGGACATCGTCGGGGCCCATGCAAAATACCTCGCCACCAACCCGACGGCACGCGTGCGGCTCGAGGGTCACACGGACGATCGCGGCTCTCGTGAATACAACATTGGCCTGGGTGAGCGCCGGGCACAGTCGGTGCGGCGAGCGTTGCTGTTGCAGGGTGCGACCGAGGCGCAGCTCTCGACGGTGAGCTACGGTGCTGAGCGTCCCGCGGTCGCGGGGCACGACGAGGCGGCGTGGGCGAAGAATCGTCGCGTTGAGATCGTGTATCTGACACCGACCAATCAGCCCGCCAGGTAGCGCGGAAGATGAGGTTCACCATGCGCCAGCCATGCGTCGTGTTTGTCGTCGCGGTCCTCGCCGTGCTCGCTGCCGGGTGCGCCAGCGCGCCCGCGGCCGATGATCCGATACAGTTGAAGTTGAACGACATCGACGCCCGGGTGACCCGGATCGAGCGCGTCATCTCGAACCAGAGCCTGGTTGAGTTGGCGCAGCACCTCGACCAGGTGCAGGCCGACGTGCGGCAGCTCCGTGGCCGCGTCGAAGAGCTCGAGTACAACGCCGAGGCCATGCACAAGCAGCAAAGGGATTTGTACAGTGACCTCGATAAGCGCATCGCCGCTCTCGGCGGGGGCTCGTCGGGGGCTGTCGGCGCGCTCGGTGGTGCCGGCTCGGCTGCCGGCAGCTCGTCGTCGCAGAGTCCGGCAGGCGCGGCCGGAAGTGCGGGGTCGCCCACGGGCTCCGCGGGGTCGGGGGCTGGCTCCGCGGGCAGCTCGGAAGAGCAGACGGTGTATGCGCAGTCGTTCGATGCGCTCAAGGCCGGGAGCTACTCGGTCGCCATCACGGGCTTCAAGTCCTTCCTCTCGAGCTATCCGGCGAGCCCGCTCGCGGAAAACGCGCAATACTGGCTGGGCGAGGCCTTCTACGTCACACGTGATTTCGATTCGGCGACAGGGGCCTTCCGCAATGTTCTGCAGAAGTGGCCGGATTCGCGCAAGGCGCCGGACGCGCTTCTGAAGCTGGGTTACACCCAGCTCGAACAGAAGAAGACCGGCGAGGGTCGGGCGACCTTGTCGCAGGTGGTGCAGAAGTATCCGGGGACGGATGCTGCCAAGCTCGCCGCGGAGCGGCTCCAGCGCACTCCTGCTAAGTAGGATGTTGGCGAGACGGATGTGGCACGGCTCAAAATCACTGAAATCTTTCACTCTCTGCAGGGGGAGGCGGACACCGTAGGAATCCCGACGGTGTTCGTGCGGTTGACTGGCTGCCCTCTACGGTGCCAGTACTGTGACACCGCGTACGCGTTTCATGGCGGGGACTGGTGGGAGCTCGATGCGATTCTCGCGCGCGTCGGCGAGTTCGGCGCGAAGTATGTCTGCGTCACCGGTGGCGAGCCGTTGGCGCAGAAAAACTGTCTGCCTCTGCTGCAGCAACTTTGCGATGCGGGCTATCGCGTGTCGCTCGAGACGAGTGGGGCGATGTCCCTGGAGGATGTCGATCCGCGAGTTGTACGGGTCGTGGACGTGAAGACTCCCGCCTCGGGTGAAGAGCCGCGGAATCGTTATGACGAGCTCGGGCGGTTGCAATCTCACGACCTGGTGAAGTTTGTCATCTGCGGTCGGGATGACTACGAGTGGAGCCGCACCAAGCTGCGCGAGCTCGGGCTCGATGCACGTTGCACGGTGCTGTTTTCCCCGAGCCACGAGCAGTTGCCGGCGCGCGAGCTGGCGGACTGGATCCTGGAGGATCGCCTGCCGGTGCGATTCCAGATTCAGCTCCACAAGTATTTGTGGGGCAATGTGGCGGGGAAATAGTGGTGGAAGCGTCTGCGACTTCAGGCGACGTCATGGTGACGTCCTCCCCGCGCGCCGTGGTGCTCGTCTCTGGGGGGCTCGATTCGGCGACTGCTCTGGCGATAGCCCGTTCTCAGGGGTTTGAGTGTTACGCGTTGTCTGTCGATTATGGGCAGCGTCACTCGGCCGAGCTCGATGCGGCCCGGCGTGTTGCGGCGACGGCCGGGGTTCGCGACCATCGCATTATGCGTGTGGATCTCGCGGGGATCGGGGGATCGGCGCTCACCGATAAAACGATCGCCGTGCCGGAGTCGCCGACGACGGGAATTCCGGTGACTTATGTGCCGGCTCGCAACACGATCATGCTGTCGCTGGCGCTTGGGTGGGCGGAAGTGTTGGGGGCGAGCGATATTTTCCTGGGCGTAAATTTTATCGATTATTCGGGCTATCCCGATTGCCGTCCCGAGTTCATCGAGGCGTTTGCGCGCCTCGCCAGCCTTGCCACAAAAGCCGGGGTCGAAGGCCATCCGTACCGCATCCAGGCGCCGCTGATCACGCTATCCAAGGCGGAGATCATCCGTGAGGGTACCCGCCTTGGTGTGGACTACGGCCTGACGGTATCGTGCTACCAGGCGGATGAGCACGGGCGCGCTTGCGGGCGCTGCGACTCGTGCCGTTTGCGGGCGGCCGGCTTCGAGGCCGCGGGCGTGCCGGACCCGACGGCTTATCGGGATTTCCGGGAAGTCTGATCACATCTTCTGTTTCGCCGCCGCCTCGCGCGCATCTTGGAGCTGCCTCCAGTTCGGGG
>DATMQL010000449.1:0-18550 GCA_035566815.1 Steroidobacteraceae bacterium
CTGGAGCGCGCCGGCTTCGCGGTCGCCGTGACGACCAGCGCCGAAGGAGCGCTGAACGCTTTGGATAGCCATCAGCCCGACATCGTCGTGACGGATGTCATCATGCCGAAGGTGCACGGGCTGGAGCTCATAAGAATCCTCCGAGGCCAGTATCCGCGGGTGCGCATCGTGGCGATTTCCGGTGGCGGCAACTTTGGGCCCCTGGCTTACAAGCCCGATGCCATCAGTACTCACGCCTACCTGGCCGGTGCCCGGGACGCGGGGGCGGACGAAATCCTGACTAAACCCTTCGATATGGGCGACCTGCTGGCTACCATCCGGCGGCTGCTACCCAACTGAGGCGCGGTCGCGCCGCAAGGTAGGGTTTATACCTACTACTAAAGACGCGCACGAACCGCCCAGTCGCCGTATGATTCTTCTCAAACACGAACCAAGGCCGTGCCGTCAGGGAAGCAGATCGCGGTCAGGGGAGTTGAGGTTGAGCACTACCGACGCGAGCCAACTAGGTGTGCTGGCCGCGGGGTCTAAAACCCGGATTGTCCTGGTCGAGGATCACGCCATCCTGCGTGACGGGCTGCGTGCGCTTCTCGAGCTGGAGCGCGATCTGGCGGTAGTCGGATCGGTGGGTGATGCCGCCGCGGCGGTTGTCCTGGTCCGCGATCTCAAGCCGCAGCTCATCATCTCCGACGTGGCTCTCCCCGGGCGCTCCGGCATAGCGTTGATCGGCGAACTGCTGGCGCTCAATCCCGACACGCGTCTGCTAGTACTCACTGCTCATGGCGAGGAGGAGTACATTCGCGCGGCGCTCAACGCGGGGGCCCATGGTTATGTGTTGAAGGACTCCGGTCGTGAGGATCTCATCAGGGCCATCCGTGCGGTGGTTTCCGGGCGCCAATACCTGTGCGCAACTGTGGCGGCCAAAGTTGTTTCCGGTTTCGTCAGCGGCCTGGCGCCCAAGCGGACCCTGTCCGCCGAAGGACTGGTGACCGGCCGTGAGCGCCAGGTTCTGACCCGGATCGCCCTGGGGCAGTCCAACAAGTCGATTGCCAGGGAGCTGGGGCTGAGTGTGAAGACGATCGAGAAACACCGTGCCAACCTGATGCGCAAGCTCACCTTGCACAACACTGCTGCGGTGACCCTCTATGCGCTCCGGCACGGATTCATCGACGCCGGCGCGTTCGATTCCGGTCCGACCGAGTCGGACCGGCCATCCACTATCGCCTGAGACCGGCCGCGCGGCCGTCCTGGACGCCGCTCAGCAGATCGACGAAAGCACCGAGTGCGGCCCTTTGGTCGTCCCATACCGTATAAGCCGTTGAGAGGTCATCGGGTTGTTTCAGCACGGTGAGGTTGCGGGCTGCTGCTATGAAGCGCAGCGTCGCGAGATCCGTTCGATAGACATCTGGTGTTGCGGAGCCGACCGGAGGCGGGTGTACCGGTGTTCCTATTCCTACATCGTGCGCCGAATGACCCGCCAGACTTAGTGCGATGCGACGGTCATCCGCCGCGACGATGAGGCCGGTGGTCCCGGTGGGTCTCTCCCCGGAGCGCCCGTGCTCGTCCAGGGTAGTCCACTCATAGGCGACCAGAACATAATCGGTCTTGCCGCTGCGATTGACAGCCGCCGCCGCCAGCGTCACGTAGTCACGCATGTGCGCCGCCCGTTCAGGGCGTTCGTGTGCGAATACCAAGGGCTTCCCGACGACGCTGATGGTGGCCCCGGTCGTTGGGTCTAGATACTCCTCGGGGCCCGCGGTGCTCGGCAGAGCCTCGCACGCGCTCAGCGTTATCGCCAGGATGACTGCTTGTGTCGCGAGCCGCAGTAAGGTCGTCATACCTAGAAACTGATGCGATAGGCGAGGCTCACATAGTATCGCTTCGTGTCCTGGCTCTGCAGCAGCGCGTCGCGCTTGCCGATCTGGCCACCGACCTCGAATTGCAGCAGCCGACGGTCTTTCTGGTAGTCGATGAGCACCGAAGGAATGTAGGTGAGCTCCGTGCTGCCGTCGATGATGAGGTTGCGGCGGTCCACCGTCAGCCGCGGTCCTACACGCCACGCGCCGCTCACCGGGAAACGGCTGCTGGCGCTCACCCCTTCGACCTTGCCGATCTCGGTGTTGGAGTAGGTGGCCGTGAGAACGCTGAAATCGCCCGTTCGCCACAGGCTCGAGGTGTAGATCTGCGCCTGGTAAGTGAGTTCGAGGCCCGTAGCGGGCTGCGCGTCGACACCGCCGGAAGCGGGCGTCGCGCCGGTTTCCGTGGCGGATACGGTGGTGGAAAACTGGAACCGCTGACCCAGCGGACGGGTAGCGGTCAGGCTGTAATCGGTCGTGATCGGAGTGCGGTCCCGCGCGAGTTGGTAGATCTCCTGTATCGTAAACACCTGCTCGAGCTGCGCGAGGGTCGTGTCCGGTTGTCCGATGAGCGAGTTGCGTGTCGTGAGAACGGGGGAGTTACGTCGCTCCGCATCGAAGCTCAGGCTCCAGCGCGCGGGTAATTGCAGAGTGCCGAGCAACGATCCGGTATTGAGCGAACGGTAGAACGTGTCGTAGTCCACGATAGCGATGAGTGACGCCCACGATGCCAGGTAACGGCCCTCCAACCCGACGGCCTGCCGATCGCGCAGGCCGTCGTACTGTTGGAGCGCGGTGAAGACGCTGGCATCCCAGTGTGCTCCGGGTGGAGTGAAGGCCAGCGCCACCGATTCGAAGCGCCGCGCCGTCCTCACTCCGGAGTTGGTTTCCTCCACCGGGTAGCCGGCGGCGACGTTGATACCCCACGCAGGCCTCCATTGATAGGACACGAACAGTCCGTCGAAAGTACCGAGCACACCGTCCTGATTGCGCGTCTGGCGCCCCAGCCGGGCGAGGAGGCCGAGCGAGCGATCGACCATCTCAATCGAGGCGATACTGACGCGCCGATCGTCGCCAAGGCCGTTCTGGACGAAGCTTTTGTCGTACCCGGCGCTCAACCGGGCCATCCAATCGACGTTCTCACCGCGGCGTCGTGCCAGCAGATCCACGTCGGTGAACAGGGAATTGTCGGTCGTAGTCTGTATAGAATTCGGTGGCAGGATGGTGCCAGGCGGTACATTACCAACAGGGGTGCTGTTGTCGACTCTCGTGCCGTCATAGCGGAAGAGTTGGGCCACGCCCCCCGTGATGCGCCAACCCGTGTCACTGGCGCTTCCCTGGGCGCCTCCGCGGGCGGCCGCAGTCGCGGCCCGAAGTGTCCGCAACCGCAGCGCGATTCTCTCAGCGGCTTCACCATGCGGATAGCGACGCAGATATTCCTCGTATTCCGCTTTGGCGTGCGCAAGCTGCCCTGATCGCTCGCGGGCCAGGCCGAGAAGTTCCTGCACGTGCGCGCGCTCCGGAAATTCCGGTTGGCGCTGCAGCTTCGTGAGGAGCGTGATCGCCTTCGGGTAGTCGTGGGCCGCCATTGCCGCGCGGACTTGCGCCATCATGGATTTTATCGTTTCGGGATCCAATGGGGGGTCGCTGCCGATGCGCTCGACGGGTGGCAGGCCGGCCTCCGCCCCCGTTGCGTTGGGGTCGGTGGTCACCGAGTCGTCGCCAATGGCCAGCCAGGCGCGTGGATAATCCGCCAAGGCACGATTCAACAGCCGGTCGGCCTCGGCGCGCCGATCGATCGGGCCGATCCGAAGTCGGTACCACTTCTCGCCGTCGATCACGACCTCGGAGACGAACGCCGGAGCCTGTAGCCGCTCGTGTGCGATCTGCACCGCCTGGGGGTCGAACGGCTTGGGCTGCGAGTCCAGGTTGATCGCGAAGTTACTCACCTGGTCTGTTGGCTGAGTCAACAGGATTTTCCCGTGTCCCACCGCGCGATCGATCAGCCGCATCCGCAGGCCGCGCGGGTCGACGCCCTGGGCTATTACGAAGCGCTCACTTTTCTTGAAATCGAACAGGAGCGTGATTTGCCCGGGCACGTCGCCGTCCACGCGAACTGCCGTGACGATGCCCGCGCCACCGGATATCGGCGGCAGCTCGCTGGCGATCTGGCTGCCGGGAAATACGCCGCAGTCAGCAAGAGGCTGCAACTGCACGCGTACTTCTTTCCCCTCGCTGGCGGGCAGATGCGTTATGTATCGCACCGAACAGTTAAATTGGATCGTCAGGTCGACCTGGTCCTCATGATCGGTGACCTCCACGATATCGACGAAGCGCCCCGCACCCGGTGCCGCCCCGATCTGTCCGAATGCCACACCCGTCAACAGGACACCGAGTGAGGCGATCGCTAGGAGTCCGACGCCCCTAGTGCTTGAACGTCGCATCAGATACCCGATGATGCGGCCCCGGTACGCGTCGCGCGATGGTGTTGAGCGTCGCGTCGCTATACACGTGGCAGGAGCCGCTGCAGTTGCGTAGCTCGCCAACCGTGTAATCGACTCCCTTCACGGTCTTGGGATGGGCCTCCGGCTTGAAGTCTTTGGCGTGGCATCCGGCGCAGGTACCGGCGTATGCCGCTGACGCATACGGAATTGCGTCCGTGTCGGTCGTGTGGCACGTGGTGCAACTCAATGTGGCGCGATGGGCGCCGGGATACGCAGCCGAGACGTGCGTGAACCGGACGACGCTCCAATCCGGATAAGCATGGCACGTGGCGCAGTCGCGTTGCGTGACCATGTGGCCGGTGGGAGTTCCAACTGCGCTCGAGTTGTTGTGGCATGTCGCACAGCCGGTCGTCAAAGTCGAGTGATCCAACTTCACGGGTAGCCACGCGATCGTGTTGTGGCAGCTACCGCATTGCATGGTGGTCCGGATGTGATTGCGCGGCATGCCAATGGCTCGCGCGGCGTTGTGACAGGTGGTGCACGATTGCGCAGCGAGGGTCGAGTGATCGAAACGAGCGGGCATCCAGGCGTTCGTCGTATGGCAACTGTCGCAGGCCGCGCTGGTCGCGATATGCGAGGACGCCTTGCCGGTGGCGACGGTTCCGTTATGGCACGTTGCACATGCTCCAATGACCTGCGTGTGATCCACACGGCTCACGGGCAGCCACGCGAGCGCGGTGTGGCAGGACGCGCACGAATTGCTGGTGGCGATGTGTGTGGCCGGCTTCGTGCCGGTGACGGCTGCGGTTGCCTTCAGCGACGCGGTTATCGCTGGCGCAGGCCGGACGGCGTGCTTGTCTCTGGAGGTGTGGCACCCGGAGCCGCCGCAATCCTGGCCCGCGTGGTGGTTGGGGCTCGGCCGTACCCAGAGCTGCACCCCGGTGTTTGTCCTCCAGGTCATCCCGTATTCGTGGCAGCTGTCGCAGGCATTGGCGCGCACGGCCGAGTGCTTCATCACGGTTCCGGCGAACGTGGTGAAGTTGGTGACCGAATGGCATAGCTCGCATGCCAGGCCGCCGACTGGGATGTGCCCGGTCGGGCCGGTCGGCGGCTCGACGAGTGTCGGCGGGGCCATGTTGGCGAACGTGAGTCCATCGGCATGACACAGTGCGCACCCGCTCGTAATGCCTGCGTGTCCTGTCGCGCCCATGACATACGCGCCGTAGTTACCAGGTGTCGTATGACATTGGGCGCACGGCGCATTGGTCGGAATGTGGTTAACGGGTTTGCTACCACTGGTGACATTGGCTGCGAAAGTCGGCGTGGACGTGTGGCAGCCCCCGCAATCGCCAGTAGTCGGATGGCTCTTGTCGAACGCGGTCGGTCGCGAGTCTCCCGCGACGGTTGCGGTACTGCCGAGCATTCCTTGGTAAGGTGCCGTTTCGTGGCAGGTCTGGCACGTTGGCACTGCCGACGACACGGTCGTATGTCCGGCTACGGTTAGCGTGGGGCTATTGATGTTGGCAGCGCCAATGTGGAACCCGCCCGAGTTGACATTGGTGGTGGTATGGCAACCCGAGCCGTTGCAATCGAGGGCGCCGATCGGGATGTGATTGCTCGAGAGGGTTGTGATCGTGACGTTGGCGAACGTCGTCGCCACCGTCGGGCCATGGCAGCTCAAACAGTTCGTCACGCCCTGGTGCGTGCCGGTCACGGAGTAGAGCGCATAGTTGCCGGGCGTCGTATGGCACTGCGCGCACGCCGCGGTGGTCGGAATGTGATTGGCCGGTTTCGCCTGGCTCGAGACGTCGGACGAGAACGTCGGGGTCGTCGTATGGCAGCCGCCGCAATCGCCGCTCGTCGGGTGGTTCTTATCGAACGCCGTCGGCCGCGAATCCCCGGCGGTAGTAGCCGAGCTTGCGATCATTCCTTGATAAGGTGCCGCCTCATGGCAGGTCTGGCATGCCGCCACGGCGGTCGCTACCGTTGTGTGGCCCGCCACGGTCAGAGTGGGGCTGCTGATGTTCGCAGTGCCAATGTTGAATCCACCCGAGTTGACATTGGCGGTGGTGTGACAACCCGAGCCATTGCAATCCAGGCCGCCGATCGGAATGTGGTTGCTGGAGAGGGTGGTGATCGTGACGTTGGCAAAAGTGGTGGCCACCGTCGGTCCGTGACAGCTCAGGCAGTTCGTCACACCCTGGTGCGTGCCAGTCACCGAATAGAGCGCATAGTTACCCGGCGTCGTGTGGCACTGTGCGCAAGCGGCGGTGGTTGGTATGTGATTGGCGGGCTTCGCCGAGCTCGTGACGTCGGAAGAGAACGTGGGCGTCGTCGTATGACAGCCGCCGCAATCGCCGCTCGTCGGATGGTTCTTGTCGAATGCCGTCGGTCGTGAGTCCCCTGCGGTGGTCGCCGAACTCGCGATCATTCCCTGGTACGGCGCGGCCTCGTGACAGGTCTGGCACGCTGCCACTGCAGCGGCTACCGTTGTATGTCCCGCCACGGTCAGAGTGGGGCTGCTGACGTTCGCGGTGCCGATGTTGAATCCGCCCGTATTCACGTTCGCAGTGGTATGGCAGCCCGAGCCGTTGCAATCCAGGCCGCCAATCGGGATGTGGTTGTTCGAGAGGGTGGTGATCGTGATGTTGGCGAACGTCGTCGCCACGGTGGGTCCGTGACAACTCAGGCAGTTCGTTACACCCTGGTGAGTGCCAGTCACCGAGTAGGCTGCAAAGTTTCCAGGCGTCAGATGGCACTGAGTACAGGCCGCGGTAGTCGGAATGTGATTGGCCGGCTTGGTTCCCGCTACCACGTCACTGCGGAAAGTGGGTACCGTGAGGTGGCAGGCGCCGCAATCACCGGTGGTCGGGTGAGCGGAATCGAGAGTCGCCGAGGGTCGTGAATCACCTGCCACGGTTGCCGTGCTGGCGACCATCCCTTGATACGGCGCCGCCTCGTGGCAGGTCTGGCAGGCCGCCACCGCCGTCGCCACCGTCGTATGTCCGGCCGTATTTAGTGTAGGGCTGTTGATGTTGGCCGTGCCGATGTTGAACCCGCCCGGATTGACGTTCGCGGTGGAGTGGCAGCCTGAGCCGTTGCAATCGAGGCTGCCGATCGGGATGTGGTTGCCGGAGAGGGTGGTGATCGTCACATTCGCGAAGGTCGTCGCCACAGTGGGTCCGTGGCAGCTCAGGCAGTTCGTCACGCCCTGGTGAGTGCCGGTAACCGAGTACACCGTATAGTTGCCGACCGTCGTGTGGCACTGCGTGCAAGCCGCGGTGGTCGGGATGTGGTTGGCGGGCTTGCCCGCACTGGTGACGTCGCTGGCAAATGTCGGCGTCGTCGTGTGACAACTCCCGCAATCGCCGGTCGTCGGATGGGTGGCGTCGAGCGCTGTCGACGGGCGGGAATCCCCTGCCGTGGTCGTGCTGGCCAGCATGCCAAGGTAACTCGCCGCCTGGTGGCAGGTCTGGCAGGCGGCGACAGCCGCCGCTACGGTCGTGTGTCCTGCCGTGTTCAGCGTTGGGGTGCTGATGCTGGCCGTGCCGATGTTGAAACCGCCGGGATTGACATTGGCGGTGGTGTGGCATCCTGACCCGTTGCAATCGAGTGTGCCGATCGGAATGTGGTTACTGGGAGTCGTCACGATCGTAACGTTGTCAAAGGTCGTGGCGACGGTCGGGCCATGGCAGTTCAGGCAGGTCGTTACGCCTTGGTGTGTGCCTGTAAGTGAATACGCCGCGTAGTTACCTGCGGTCGTATGGCACTGAGTACACGCCGCCGTGGTCGGGATGTGGTTGGCGGGCTTGCCCGCACTGGTGACGTCGCTGGCAAATGTCGGCGCAGTCGTGTGACAGCTCCCACAATCGCCGGTCGCCGGGTGGGTGGCATCGAGAGCGGCGGACGGACGGGAATCCCCCACCGTGGTCGTGCTGGCCAGCATGCCGAGGTAATTCGCAGCCTGGTGACAGGTCTGGCAGGCGGGTACCGCGGAGGCTACGGTGTTGTGGCCAGCCGTGCTGAGAGTAGGAACGGTGATGCTGGCCGAGCCGATGTTGAATCCGCCCGGACTGACGTTGGCGGTGGTATGACATCCCGAGCCGTTGCAGTCGAGGGGTCCGATCGGGATATGGGTGCTCGGGGTCGTGGTGATGGTGACGTTGGCAAAAGTGCCGGCCACGGTCGGCCCATGGCAGTTCAGGCAGGTTGTTACGCCCTGGTGTACCCCGGTTACGGAGTAAACCGAATTCTGGCCCGGTGTCGTATGGCACTGCGTGCAGGGCGCGTTGGTCGGGATGTGGTTTGCGGGTCGCAACGCGGCGGCGGCGGTAAAAGAGCTCGTGTCGTGGCACTGGCCGCAGTCACCGGTGAGCGGATGATTCTTGTCCAGTGCCGCCGGAGGCCGCGAGTCATGCGCGGCGGTGGCTGTACTCGGGGTCATCCCCATGAAGGCAGCCGTTTCGTGGCAGGTCTCGCACGACAACGCCGTGACGGCGGAGTGGTTCATCGGCGTGCCGGCGAATGTCGTGAAGTTCGTCGTTGAATGACACGCTTCGCACGGGAGGCTGTTCGTACCGTTCGGGGGAATGTGATTTGCAGGCTTCCCTGTCGCCTGCACGCCGTCATGACAGCTTGCGCATCCTGTGGTGACGCCGGTGTGGTTGAACACGGCGCCTGCCCAGCTCAGCGTCGAGTGGCAGGCATCGCATTCGAGATCCGTCTGAATGTGCGTCGGCCCCTTGCCCTGGGCCTGTACATTGTTGTGACAGGTCGAGCAGCTGCCGCGCGCCTCGGCGTGGTCGAAGTTGACCGCTGGTATCCAAGCGTTCGGCGTGTGACAGCTATCGCAGCGTTCCGTGGAAAGAATGTGGTTCGGGGTCTTGGCCGTCGCGCGAATCGCCGTTCCTATGCCGTGACACGCGGAGCAGTCGCGGGGCGTTCCTTTGAACACCGCATTGGCATGACACGACTCGCAGGACAGATCGCGATGCTGGCCGAGAAGCTCGAACCCGGTCGTGAGATGGTCGAAAGAGTCCCGGATCTGCACGCCGAAGGCCGCCGGCACCCACATGAACGCGAGTGTCGCGGCGCACAGAATCCGCCAACGGCTCACCGCTCGGTGAGCGATCAGCTTCATTGGATTCCCAGTTGTAGATACGAGAGCTTGCATAGCGCGCCTAATGCAGGCTGGCACCCTTGAATGTGAGGGTCGAGTGGCAGCGTTGGCATTGTCGGCCGTACTGCCCCAGGTGGACGTCGTCCTGCTCGTGGCAGGACAGACACGTCGGATTCAGCTTCACCTCATCCGCCGGCTGTTTGTGACAGCCCGCGCAAACGAGCTTCGCGTGAGCTCCGGTGAGCGCGAATCCCGTTTCTTTGCCGTGGTCGAATTCCCACATGCGCCAGCCATTTGGCGAGTGACACTTGGCGCACGCGACGCCCAATGAGCCTTTGTGAACGTCGTCCTTCTTATGGCAGTCGATGCACTCGAGACCGGCGTCACGATACTTTCTGGTGGTGTGGCATTGCTCGCATGACACGGCCACGTGCAATCCCAACAGTGGATATTTCGTGAGATCGTGATCGAAGCTCACCCCGGCCCGCCAGCCTTCCGTGGTGTGACATTGATCGCATTGCGCGCCCAGCTCACCGACGTGAACATCGCTGGCGCGGTGGCAACTCGCGCAGTCCGTCGGCAGTTTTTGCGTCGTCACGCTGGCCGTGTGGCACGAATGACAGTCCACTTTTATGTGACGACCCGTGAGTTTCCAGTGAGTGTCACGGTCGTGGTCGAAGGTCGACGGCTTCCATTTCTCGTTACCGTGACACTTCCCGCAGTCGTTGCCGAGGCGCCCGGCGTGCGAGTCCTGCCCCTGGTGGCAGCCGACGCATTCGCGCGGCAACTTGTCTTTCAGGTTTCCCGAGCGGTGACAGTCCTGGCAGTCGATGGTCGCGTGCGCGCCCTCGAGCCCGAATCCCGTCTCTTTCTTGTGATCGAACTTCGCCGTTTTCCAGCCGGTGGTGGCATGGCAGTCGCCGCATTTCGCGCCACGCTCACCGCGGTGAATATCGTCCGGTGCGTGGCACGACACGCACTCGCGCGGCGTGTCCTTGTAGTGGTTGCCGAAGTGACAGGCGGTGCAAGGAACATCGACGTGCTTGTCGCGTAATGGAAAACTGGTCTTGTCGTGATCGTAAGTCGCATGACTCCAGGTGGTGGCGTCATGGCAGGAGTCGCACTCACGCCCGAGTTTGCCCTCGTGTGGCTCGTCCTTCTTGTGACAGTCCACGCATTGGGTCTTCGCGCTGCGATAAGGTTTCCCCGACACGTGGCAGCTCGTGCATGCGACCGTTGCGTGCGCCCCATGCAACGGGAAGTCGGTACCCTCGTGATCGAACTGCTCGCGACTGAGTTTGATGATGTCGCCCGCGCGTCCCAGGTGCTCCGAATGACACGCGTGACATTGCGACGACTCGATGCCCTGGAGCCGGCCGTGGAAGCCATGCTTCCCGCTAATGTCAGCTGCGATGTCCTTGTGACAATCGAGGCACAGTTGGGTCTGGCGATGGCTGTCGCTGCGATCGTGGCAGAGCTTGCACTCCTCCTCGTACTTCTGATGCGCCACACTCACTTTTCCGGGCATGAGCAGTGTCTCCGGATTCACGGCTTCACAGCGCCGGACAGGCGCCAGACATGAAAGCGTTGCACAGACCAGCATTGCGAGCCACTTACCCCCCTGCATGAGACGAGCCGCAGGCCGTCAGTAGACGTTTACGGCGATCACGTGGACGATTCCCGCGGCGATCAGTATGAAAAGGAGAGGAATGTGAAGTGCATGCCACAGCGAGAACAGGCGCTCATATGATTGAAAGCCCGCTACCCGTCGTGTAGCAGCCAGACGCTTGTCAATGTAAGTAAAGGCCGTGCGCCGCAGGCGTTTGCGTTCCGCGGCGATCACCGGTGAAGTCTTCGCAGCAGCACGCAGTCCGCGGCGGACGTAGCCACGCAGTTGCCAACGTGACGCGATCGAGAGTAAGGCGACTACAGCCAGCTTCGCGATGCCGAGCACGGGCAGGTGAGGTCCCGCGGCCAGGAGTTTGTTTTCGGTGCTTTCGAGCCTGGATACCAGCTGCGGTAGAAAACCAAACGCGCCGGAGTGGGCGCGCAAGCCTTCGGCACCCGTCTTCAGCTCTCCCAGGCTGAGCTTGCTGCCATAGAGTCCGTGGTGAATGCGGGCATAGATGTAACGTCCGATGAGACCGCTGCCGGCGACCGTCAACATGCTGAATAGCGCGACGTTACTGTTCGTCGCGCCCAGCCCGAAGTTGGCGTGATACAGGATGCACAGGGGTCCCAGGACTCCGAGGAGCATGTGATACCGGAACCATGAGACTGTCGGCCCGAGGAATTTCAGCCAGCTGACGTGTTTGCGCGCCGAATATAAGAGCAGCAGGAGCATCATGCTGCCTCCGATGATGCCGAGCGCATAACCGATGCCGCGTCGCGGCGTTATATAGCGCTCGGTCGGGACCAGCCAACCCACGAGCAGGAGCAGGAGAACCACGGCCGAGAAGATCGAGACGGAAGTCAGCCGGCGCTTTTTTGCCTTTTGAGGCGTGGCGCTCGCTCGCGCTGGTCGCGGTTGCGATGTAAGGATCTGGTCCGCCAGGAGAGCCTGCGGCGTTGCGAGGGGTTGCGGCGTGCGCGCGACCTGCGGTGAATCGGGGGCGGGCTGCGTACGGCTTACCGGGCGCGATTCATCCGAGCGTGCTGGACCACCGAATTGTTTTGCGGGAGCTGTCACGTGAATCAGCCGATTTCGCGATTGATGACGAGGGTGAGCTTCTTGCCGGCCGTGGGTCGCAACACGTCGCTGGTCACATAGAGGTCGCCGGAAGCGGGTGTCGCCTGGCCGGTGTGCGAGATGCGCGCCTCGATCACGACTTTGTCGAACTGCGAGAGCTTTCGCGACGGGACCATCGCCATCGAGTCATCGAGGTGGAAAGTGACGGGCCAGCTACCCGCGGTCGTCCTCATGACAGCGAGGGGCGGCCCTGGCGCGTCAACAGCCTTGGCATAGATAAACAGAGTGGCATTGCGATCGACACGCGCCGCGAGGCGCTGCTCGATGGTCACCGTGCCGTCGATTTCCACGGGCGCATTGGCTGCTGGACCCGCCACGCCCTGTGATGGGGACGCCCCGGCGGCGGTCTCCCAGACCAACGCGATGTTGGTGTTTGCGGTGGCCGGCGTACCGGTGGCCGGCGTACCGGTGGCCAGCCCACCGGGTTCCGCGCCAGTGGCAGGTGGTGCTCCGGACGCGCGCTCGCGGGCGCGCTGAGCGTCGGCGGTGCGCCCCAGGAATTCGTACGATTGCGCCAGCAAGGTCCAGTCACTGGCACTCCCTCCCTGGCGCGCCAGCCTGGCCTCCAGCCCGGCAGTCGCGGCTTCTATCGACTGCGCTTTGCCCGCGGGGGCCGCCGCCGCAGTTGCCGCTTCCGCGCTCGTGACCTGTTGGCCGGTGAAGTGATAGATCAATGCGGCCGCCACTGCGAATATTGCGACGCCACAGCCCACGATCGCGTATTGCAACGGGGTTCGCCCACTTGCTCCGCGGGCGACAAGCCGCCACAACGGAATCGCGACAAAGGTGGCCGCGACTCCCGTTGCGACTCCAGCGATGAACCAGAACATTGCACTCATAGAGACTCGTTGCTGACTGCCGTCATCGTGCAGTCGGTGTTGTCGCAGCCTGCAGACAACACGTCGCCAACTGCCGACAAATCACGGGAAAAACCTGACAAAACACACAGAGCGAATGTGTGTAGGGTGCGTAGACCCCAACTTAATAACAAGTAGGGAAATGCCCCATTCCTGTGTCGCGCGTCACAGAGTTAGGCTGCGCTCGCCTTCTATAGTCGCCGTCGTGCGCTCGCCTATACGGCACTTACGCCAAACTTTCGAAGTTGAAATGGACGCTCTCGTTTACTGTATTTACGGGCTGCCCGCCCTCCTGTTGCTCGTCTGGTTCACGCGTCGGCGCAACCGGCTCGAGCGAGTCAGTCTGGCTGCGCACGAAGAATCGCGCGCTGCGGGTCTTAACGATCCGATGTCCCTCCATCCTGTCATCGATCCCGCGCGCTGTATCGGCTGCGGATCGTGCGTCAAGGCGTGCCCCGAGGAACCGCAGCATCATGTGCTGGGTATCATCGGCGGACGCGCCCAACTCGTAAGCCCGGCGGATTGCATAGGCCATGGCGCGTGTAAGACGGCGTGTCCGGTCGAGGCTATCTCGCTCGTTTTCGGCACGGAGCGCCGGGGCGCGGAAATCCCGGTGTTGAGCCCGCGTTTTGAAACCAGTGTTCCGGGAATCTTCATCGCGGGCGAGCTCGGAGGCATGGGACTCATCCGTAACGCCCTGGAGCAGGGTCGTCAGGCGGTCGAGGCGATTCATGCAGGGAGGCCGAAGGGCTCGGACCGGCTCGACCTCGTCATCGTCGGTGCGGGTCCGGCTGGCTTTGCGGCCTCGCTCACCGCGCTCTCCAAACGGATGCGCTGCGTTACGATCGAGCAGGAGTCCCTTGGCGGTTGTGTATTCCAATATCCGCGTGGAAAGCTGGTGATGACCGCGCCCGCCACGGTGCCTCTGGTCGGCAAGGTGAATCTGCGCCACACCAGCAAGGAGGCCCTGCTGGAGTTCTGGCAGGAATGCGAGCGCAAGACCGGAGTCAAGATCAACTATCGCGAGCGCGTCGATGACATCAGCAGCGATGGCAACGGCTTCGTGGTCAAGACTACGGCCGGCACGTACCGGACGCACAGCGTTCTCCTCGCGATCGGTCGGCGCGGCACTCCACGCAAGCTGGGAGTGCCGGGCGAGGATTTGCCGAAGGTGGTCTATCGCCTGATCGATCCCGAACAATACGCCGGACAACACGTCCTGGTGGTTGGCGGCGGTGATAGCGCGCTCGAGGCTGCCGCGAGTGTCGCGGAGTCATCCGGTACCCGTGTCGTTCTGTCTTATCGGGGCGCCTCGTTCGAGCGGGCGAAGCAGCGCAACCGTGAGCGTGTCACTTCGGCGGAGCGCGCCGGCCAGCTGCAGGTCCTGTTGAATTCGACCATTAAACTGATCGGAGCGGAATCGGTGTCGATAGAGCACACCGGGCGGCTCCTCAGGGTGCAGAACGATGCGGTCATCGTGAATGCCGGCGGCGTGCTGCCGTCGGACTTCCTGCGGCGCGTTGGCATTTATGTCGAGACGAAGTATGGAACGGCGTGAGCGCCGTACGTTGCGCGGAGTCACCGCGCTGTCCGCGCTCTTACCGCTCGTGTCAGGTGTTACTCACGCCGCCACCCCGGCCGTTAGCGCACTCGAGACGGCGAAGACCGATATTCGCCTGAAGAAATTCAGTGCCGCCGCGAGTGAGTTGCAACGACTCGCGACCTCGGGTAACCCCGACGCCCAATATCTCCTGGCCGTGTTCTATCTGAACGGCTTGAATGGCGTGCGCGATGTCGCGGTGGCGCGCAGCTGGCTCGAGAAAGCGGCGGCCCAGGGCAACGCCAGGGCCACCTCCGGTCTCGCGGCGCTGGCGGCGGATTCCGATTCATCCGTGGACCTGCCATCGCCGGGAGACCTCAAGGATGCCAGGACGCGCAGCGAGGCCCTGTGGCTCGCGGCCGAGCGCGGTGATCTCAAGAGCCTGCAGGTTCTGGCGGTCCGCCCGTTCGTCGACCCGCGTGATGAGTTTGGCCGGGGTGCATTGGCGCGGGCCGCACTGGCGGGCAAAACGGACTGCCTCGAATTCCTGATCCACCAGGGTGCTGCGATAGATGCGCCCGACCTGCGTGGTATCACTCCGCTCATGTTGGCGGCGCGCGCCGGAAGTCTCGGCGCGGTGACGGCTCTCCTCGCGGCACATGCCAGCCCCAACGCCGCGGATCAGAGCGGCAACACTGTTTTGATGCATGCCGCCGTCGGCGGGCAGATAGCGGTCATCGACCGACTGTTGGGTTCTGGCGCCGCAGTCGCGGCTCGCAACGTGCAGGACTGGTCCGCCCTGGATTTCGCGGAGATCAACGGTCTCCCGGAAGTGGCCGCGCGCTTGAAAGAGAGCGGCGCTACCGGCCTGCGTCGCAGTGCGATTGCGAGTGGCGGCGACCTGACATTCGTTCAACGACCCGGCGGTGCTCATAAGGACTTGTACGCGGGTTGGCCGGATATCGCGGTCGCGGGCGTGAAGACTGCGCCTTCCCTGCTCGATTCGCTGCTGGCGCGTCGTGCGGATCCGAACGGGGTGATGCCTGAAGGCACCCCAGTCCTGACTGCGGTCGTGATGGCGGGCCCACCGCGTTCGGTCGACGCACTCATGGGTGCGGGTGCCGTCGCTTCCCGACCCGACAGGCGGGGCGATTCAGCGTTGCTACTGGCGATTCGAGCTGGTCGCGAAGACGTGGTCAAAGTCCTGTTGGCGCGCGGCGTGTCGCCCGACGAGCACACTACCAAGTCGGAGCCGACGCTCGTGGCTGCCGCAAGATCCAGGCGCGGCTCGATCGTGCGCCTGCTCATTGACGCACATGCGCATCTGGATTCGCAGGATGCGCGCGGCATGGATGCGTTGATGCTCGTCGCGCAATCCGCGGACGTCGATCTCGTTCGGCGCTTGCTCGAGGCGGGCGCACGAACGGATGTCGAAGACAAGCTGGGACGCACCGCGCTCTGGTATGCGGCTCATGCCGGGATGTTGGAGTCGGCTCGTTTGCTCGTCCAGCAGGGTGCGGGGATCGATAGTGCTGACGCGGCGGGTATTACGCCGCTCGGCGTCGCGTGCGCTACGGGAAGCGCCCAGATCGCCGCCTTCCTGCTGTCGAAGGGCGCCCGCAGTGACGCACATTCTAAAAGTGGCGATACACCGCTACTTCTGGCTACCGCTGCCGGGCACACCGCGATCGTCGAACAACTGCTCGCGGCTCATAGTGATAAGGATGCGCAGAACGGGTTTGGCGATACGGCTCTCATGATCGCCTGCCGCAGGGGGGATGCGGGACTCGTGCGGATGCTTCTAGCGGCCGGTGCGAGCACTCGCGTGCGCAATCACGATCAGTCCACAGCCGCGGACATTGCCGAAGCGCGCTCTTTCAACAAACTCGCGGAACTCTTGCGCGGAGCGTAGCAGTCCAGCCCGAACCGCGCCTGTATCTGGCGGCGCCCCAGCGCTGTGAGCGACAGAGCGCGGCTGTCGAGGTTTTGGACGAGCCATTCATTTTTCAGTGCCACCTGTAGGATGGCGCCGCCCAACGCACCGCCAATGTGAGGGCGGCGCTCGCTCCAGTCGACGCATGCGTACGCGAAACGTCGGCGTAGCGAACGCAGGGCATCGACATCAATTCCCAATGTTGCGAGCGCCTTCGTGCCTTTCTCGGTCAGATCGTAGGCGTCTTCGCCGCCGCCGGTTGACAGCCAGTTGAGCTTTTCGAACCGGTCACGCAGCGACACGGCGAGGTGACCCGCCATGTGGTCGTAGCAGGTGCGCGCCGGGCGCAGATGGGGCGGAGTGGCGGGCACAAACTTCTGCCGGGTGCCGCCCGCCACCACCATCAGGGCCTCGAGAGCCCTGGCGACAGTCTCACCCTGCAGGCTGTAGTAGCGGTGCTTTCCCTGGCGCAGCACCTGCACGAGTCGCTGCTCCTTGAGGCGTGCCAGGTGCACACTGGCCGTGGACGGACTCACTTCCCCGATGATCGCCAGCTCTGTGCTGGTTCGTGCGTGACCATCGAGGAGGCAGTAAAGCATCCGTGCCCGTGCCGGCTCGCCAATGGCGGCCGCGATGCCTGCCGCGCCGATCTCAACTGGAAGCCCTGCAACCATACTTGGATGGTAGACGAATCGATCGTCTCCAACCATTCGGCCCCATCCGGGTGCAGTGGCGACAATGGGGGCTCGAATTGTGTGCAATCGTCGTACGCGCCCCGTGCCAGGTGAGGTGCGACGGCACTTAGGTCGACCGCCGAAACCGCCTGCAAAAGCACGTCGGGGCCGCTCAGTCCCAGCGTTGTGGCGGCACGGGAACATTTTTGGCATGGCCCTTGCTTTGCCTCCCCCTAATACGTATCGGTCGCGCATCACTTCTGCGCCGCCCATAAGAATTCAATCAGTCGCCGCATGACGGCGGGGGAGCGGTCATCACCATGACCTACGCATTCAGGAAATATCTCGGTCTCGCCGCCTTCTCGAGTCTGGTCTGGGGCGCGCCACACATCGTGAGTGCGGCGGACGCCGCGTCGTCCGCGGATACGCCCGCCAACTCCGACTCATTGGAGGAGGTTGTGGTGCGAGGCGTTTCGCTGGAGGACCAGGTGAGCCCGCTGCAGCGGCGGGTGAGCTCGGTGTTGGGACTGGAGATGTCGGTCCTGGACACGCCCCGCTCGGTCACGGAGATCAACCTGGCGCAGATCCGCGACGAGTCGATCGTCGACGTCACCGATTTCGTCAAGATCGTCTCCAGTGCTTACACCAACTATCAGTTCGGCGGTCCCAACGTGCCGTTCCTGCGTGGGCAGTCCGCCGAGGTCTTTCAGAATGGCATGCTGCGGACGCCACGCAACGACGGACAGCCGCTGAGCTTCAATTCGGTGGAGGGATTCGACATCGTCAAGGGTCCGGCGGATGTCGTCTACGGACCCACGGGCAACGTGGGTGGCTACGTGAACCTGGTGACGAAGCGGCCGTACTTCGACGGCCAGCACACGACCGCGACGCTCACGGCCGGAGATTTCAACAATCGCAGGGCACAACTCGATGTGAGTGGCCCCATCAACGATCAGTTGGCGTACCGCATGAGCTACGAGGGCGTGTATTCCGGCAGCTACTACCGGTACGGCTTCGACCATTCGAACGACATCTATCTCGCCCTGCGGTACCTGCCGAACTCCCAACTGACGATCGATTTCAACACCGAGTTCTACAGCGCGCACTATACCGAGAACACGGGTATCAACCGCCCGACGCAGCAGCTCATCGACAGCGGGCTCTATTATCAAGGCACCGGTGTCAGCCCGTTCCCGGGTCCTGGGCAGGATCCGCGTAACTTCCTTTCGGTCGTGAATGTGACGGGCGTCGTGCCGATCAATCGCAGCTGGCAGCTCGTCGCGCCGGACGATCATGACCAGGGCACCAATTACCAGGCCCAGCTCGATGTGACCGACCTTATCACCGACAACCTCACCGTCGCCAACAAGGCGTATTTCGA
>DATMQL010000450.1:0-13279 GCA_035566815.1 Steroidobacteraceae bacterium
GAGCGGCCTGTTGCCCGGCGACAAGCTGGTGAACAATCCGCCCGCAGGTTTGCTCGAGGGGCAGCCGGTCCAGCCTGTAACGCCAGTGAACGGCTATGCCGCGGCGACGCAGAAGACGAAGGCGACCACGCCATGAAACGACAGGCCACAGCGCTGATCGCTTCCCTCGGTGTGGGTTTGCTCTCGGGCTGCGATCTCGCGCCGGTGTACGAGCCGCCGCATTTCATACTTCCGGCTTCCTATCAGGGCAGCGGGCCCTTCACGGTAGCCCGTCCGGACGAGGCGCTCTCACCACGCGGGGACTGGTGGACGCTGTTCGGTGACGAGCAGTTGAATCAGCTCGAGGACCAACTGGGGCACTCGAACCCGACCCTGCAGGCTGCCGCGGACGCCTATGGCCAGGCACGCGCCCTGGCCGCCGAGGCGCAGTCGGGGCTCGCTCCGCAGGTGAGTGCGAGCGCAGGGACGTCGGAGAATAAGTCATCCGTAAATCGTCTCTTTCGCAACCCTAACAGCACCGCGCCCATTCGCGAGGCCGCGAACCAGTTCGGGGTGGCGGCCTCATGGGAGCCGGATTTCTGGCATGCGCTACGCAATAGCGCGCACGCGCAGAAGCGGCTGGCGCAGGCCAGCGCCGCGGACCTGGCAACGGCACAGTTGAGCCTCGAGGCGGAGTTGGCGACCGACTATATCGCGGTGCGCGGACTGGACGCACAACTCGAGGTTCTGCGCCAGTCGATCGTCTCCTACCAGGCGGCGGCCGAGGTGGCGCGGCTGCGCGCGAGCGGGCAGATCGCTTCCGGCCTCGATCTGGCGCGGGCATTGAGCCAACTCGATGCTGCGCAGGCGCAAGAGACGGAGACTCAACTGCAGCGCGACCTGATGCAACATGCCGTGGCCGTGCTGGTCGGTGCGATACCGAGCACCTTCTCGATCGCACCGATCAACGAGTTCCGCATGACTCCACCGCGGCTTCCTACGGGCGTGCCTGCGGAGCTGCTGCAACGCCGACCCGACATCGCCAGCGCCGAACGTCAGATGGCGGCCGCGAACGCTTCGATCGGCGTGTCGCGCGCTGCATTTTATCCCAATGTGACATTCAACCTGGCGGGAGGATTCGCGGATAGCGGGTTCAATCTGGTGAGCCTGCCGAACAGCCTCTGGTCAGTCGGGGCGGGAGTCATGCAGCCGCTGTTCGATGGCGGCCTGCGACGGGCGCAGCTCCGACACTCGTGGGCGCAATACGCGCAGACGCGCGATAACTACCGGGCGACGGTGCTGGCGGCCTTCCAGGAAGTGGAAGATGGACTGAGCCAGACCCAACATCTGGCGACCGAGGATACGCAGGAACACGAGGCCAGCGATCAGGCCGGGCAGGCGTTATCCATCTCGACTATGTTGTACAAGGACGGTCTCGATAATTATCTGAGCGTCTCGGTTGCGCAGGTGCAGGCGCTCGCTACGCAACTCACCGAGGTCGAGATTCGCATCCGCCAGGTCCAGGCAGCCGTGTCGCTGATTCGCGCGTTGGGCGGCGGCTGGACAGTCCAAGTGCTGCCCGACGAGAAACAGACTCTGCAGTTCACGCAATCCGACTATGGTGTGCCGGCGACGAAGTGAGCAACTCGCGTTTCCGCTGGCGCCTGCTGCGGTGGCGTTTCTGCGCGCTTTGTAGTGACGGCAACGTCTCCTCCAAAGGGCCGAGGTTACAGCTGAAACTCAATCGACCGCGCGCGCAATCGTGTAGTCGCGATCCAGTGTAATCCTTTGTTGCAACTCGAAGTCATCGAGTCCAACACGAGGAATCAAACATGCGATCCGCCAGGTTGTTCACAGTGTCCGTTGCGGCGAGTCTTCTCCTGGGCACCGTTGCGCATGCATCAGATGCACCCGGTCTCCCGTGGAACGTCGGGAGTTTCCAACGAGTCGCGGCGATAGAATCCCAGGACTATCCCGGGCTTCACTGGACTTCTGTGATCGGGACGGGCACGGCAGCGTCTGTTGGGAGAGGCGTCGGGAGCTTCGAAGGAGGTGCGCTGGGGAAAGTGCAGCACGATCCGGCCCCGAATTGGACCTCTACGATCGGCACCGGCATGGCGGCGTCCCTTGAGCGCTGAATCAAGGCCGGTGGTTATTTGAATTGAAACCCCGCGGACGGAGGCGCTCCAAGCGCCGCCCGCGCGACGGGATTGGCGATATCGCGGCGGACGAGCGGCATAACGGCCCAGGCGGGATCCAGCTCGGTCCGCAGCGAGAATCCGTGCTCCATTTCAGCGGTGCGACCCTGAGCGCGGGCCGAACGAGCCCGTCGGTCGCGCTCCGGCACCGGACACGGTAAAGAGCGAATTCCCCGTCGTGCCGGAGCGTTTGACGCGTTCCGGCTGGTGCTGAACCTTCCGCCGCAGCCCGGGCGTACCGTTGGCTGTTCGTCCGGGGTGCGGCGGGGGTTGACTGGCGCCGCGTGGCGCCTACAGCGGCATGATTCCCGGGTGGTTCCTCGGGAACTTCGCCAGAGTTTCACCGCTGATATTCAGGGTCTGCTTCACCATCTCCGGCGGGCTATGGGTCAACCAGTCCGACAGCGAGACTTCAGCGTAGCGATCGGTCTTGAACAGACCCAACATCACCAGGTCGGTGTCCCCGGTGTTCTCCACATAGTGGCCCAGGCCCTTCTTCACATAGCCGATATCGCCTGCCCGAAAGTCCGCGGTCGCCGCCTTCGGGCCTGTGTCGAACACCGTCATCCGACCTTTGCCCTGGATCCAGTACTGCCATTCATCCGCGTTCGGATGCCAGTGCAACTCACGTACGGCTCCCGGTTTGATCGTGAGAAGCGCGGCGGCGGTCGTCGTCGAAACGGTGAACTTGGTGCTGTCGACGATCTTTATCGACCCGTTGCTGGTCTGATAGTCCGGTGTCTGCTGGCTGAACGGGTACACGTATGGATGCGGGGGGGGCGCGCGGCCTCCCTGCGAGGCCTTCTGAGCATCGAACAGGGGACCCGGATCCCCACCTTGGAAGATCCATAGATTATCCACCGGGATGTTCTTGAAGACTTCTGCCGGCACGCCAAAGTTCTTGGCGAGCACGTCGGGCGGCATATGCGCCATGAAATCGGTCAGCAGCAGCGTGTTGAATTCCGACGACATGCCATTATCGAAGCCGAGCATGAACTCGCTGCCGGTCGGACCCACGCCCATCAACGAGTGCGGCAGACCCGGGGGGAAGAACCACAGGTCGCCCTTCTTCACGTCGGCGACCTGTGCGCGACCGTGTTCGTCGAGGATCGAGATCCGGCACACGCCGTCCGTTACGATGGCCCACTCGGACTGCTGGTGCCAATGTAATTCGCGGATGCCGTTCTGGCCTAGCCGCATGTTGACGCCGGAAAAATCCTTGGAAATCGCGAAGTCTTCTTGTGTGATCTGGCGCGCCCAGCCGCCGTTCTGATAGCGCTTGTGGGTATTGTTGAACGAGGCCCAGAAGGTCTGTAGTCCGTTGACGTCGGTGGCCGGAGGATCCTGGGCCGATGGGAATTGGCCCGCCAGCGCCGCATTCTGCGGGCCCGGGTCGTTCACGCCCGAGGGGCTCTTGTCGTTGATCAGACCTTCCGGTGGCCGGTCCGGGTTACCAAAAACGGCCGCGCTTGCCGCGCCGGCCACGCCCAGGGCGGCGGCCGACGCAGTGGCGCCGAGGAGGATCTTTCGTCGTGATAAGGAAGTCATGTTATGTCTCAAATGTGTGTTTGAGGGAGCCGAAATGGATTTGTCCGGAAGGCCCCGACGCGCCTGCGCCAGGGACCTCGAACGCGGGGAGGCAATTAATCCGGACGCCCGGGCAGGACCGCCGGCGTTGCCGCAGCTGTCGAGGCCGTTAGTGTCGAACGGGGACAGGGCTGGCAGTCACCGCTTCCTTCATGCGAAGGGCAACTCAGTTCGGTTCCCGCGAGGCAACTGTAGCCTCCGGAAAGCACGGGTTGCACATTGGCGCAACCGGCTGACATACCAGCGACGAACAAACTCGCGAGCGTCGAGCGAAACATAGATACCTCCACTTTGGCTCGAACAATTCGAGCTTAGGGGATGAGTATCGTTGGTAGTAATCACCCGCGTGTTTCCGTTCACGACGGCCGGGTTTCACCCGAAACATCCGCTAGCCCGTCAGATCGGGCATGTTTGCGAGAAGCTTATCGAGCGTGACCGGATAGTCGCGCACCCGCACGCCGGTCGCGTGGTAGATCGCGTTTGCGACGGCCGCGGCCACACCGCAGATCCCGAGCTCCCCGACTCCCTTGGCCTTCATCGGGTTCGCCACCGGATCGGTCTCGTCGAGGAAGATCACCTCTTGGTGTTGAATGTCGGCATGGACGGGCACTTCGTAGCCGGCGAGATCGTGATTGACGAAGAAACCCAGCCGCTTGTCGACCGCGAGCGCTTCCATGAGCGCTCCGCCGACTCCCATGGTCATCGCGCCGATCACCTGGCTGCGCGCCGTCTTCGGATTCAGGATACGGCCCGCCGCGCAGACGGCAAGCATGCGCCGCACGCGAATCTCCGCCGTCAGAGCATCGACGCCGACTTCGACGAAATGCGCGCCGAAGGTCGTTTCCGCGTACGTCTTGTCGAGGTTGGCGTATTCAATGGCATCTTCCGCGGTGAGGCCGGATTCCCCAGCGGCTTGGCTGAGGGGCACGCTGCGAGCGCCCGAGCTGACTTGGCCGTCCGCGAACACTGCATCAGCGGCGTTGAAGCCGAGCTTCCGCGCCACGGCTTCACGCAGTTTGAGGCAAGCCGCGAAGACGCCGGAAGTGGAGTTGGTGGCGCCGAATTGGCCGCCGGAACCGCACGACGCCGGGAAGGCGGTATCACCAAGGCGGACCAAGACCTTGTCGAGCGGCACGCCCATCATCTCCGCCGCGGTCTGCGCGATGATCGTGTAGCTGCCCGTGCCGATGTCGGTCATGTCGGTCTCTACCGTTACGACGCCGCGATTGTCGAGCCGGACGCGTGCGGCCGATTTTTGGACCACGTTGCCGCGGATCGCCGCGGCGACACCACTGCCGACGAGCCAGCGCCCTTCGTGCGTGGCGGCGGGCCGTGGATTGCGCCTGCTCCATCCGAAGCGGTCCGCACCGACGCGCAGGCATTGGACAAAGGCGCGCCGCGAAAAGGGCCGCATGGGATTCTCGGGATCGACCTGCGTGTCGTTGCGGATCCGGAATGCGACAGGATCCATGGCCAGTTTCCCGGCCATTTCGTCGATCGCGATCTCCAGCGCCATCAGGCCGGTCGCCTCGCCCGGCGCGCGCATGGAATTGCCTTCGGCGAGATCGAGAACGGCGAGACGCGTGGCCGTCATCCGGTTCGCGCCAGCATAGAGGAGGCGAGTCGGGTTGACCGCGCCGTCGGCCTTACCGCCCGGCAGATTGCCGGACCAACACTCATGGCCTATGGCTGTAATGTCGCCGTCGCGTGTGGCGCCGATGCGGATGCGCTGGATCGTGGCGGGTCGATGCGTCGTGTTGTTAGGTATCAACGGCCGCGTCAGTGCCACTTTCACCGGCCGCCCGGCCGCCCGGGCGCCGAGAGCCGCAAGGACTGTGTCGGAACGCACCCACAGCTTGCTGCCGAAGCCGCCCCCGATGTAGGGCGAGATCAGGCGGACATTTTCTTTCGGGATGCCAAGCGTCTGCGCCAGGTCACCCCGGCTCTGGTCGAGCATCTGGGTCGAGGTCCACACCGTGACCTTGCCCCCACTCCAGGCCGCGATCGAAGCGTGTGGCTCCATCATCGAGTGGCTGTGGTCCGGCGTCGTGTAGGTCGCATCGAGTTGGACCGGCGCCGCCGCGAACGCGCCGGCAAAATCACCCACTGCGGTATCGGCCGCGCCGGTGGTGATGCCCGTGGGCTTGGTCGCCGAGTCTTTCGCCGCGGCGAGGTCGAATGATCCTCGAGCCTTGACGTAGTCAACGCGGACCAGCTGTGCCGCGGCGCGCGCTTGCTCGAACGTTTCTGCCACCACCAGCGCGATCGCCTGATGGTAGTGTTGGATCTCGGGGCCGCCGAGCAGCCTGGCGGTGTTGCGCTCGGCCCTGCCGAGCGGCCCGGCATTGTTCGCCGTCACGATGACCCGCACGCCGGGCGCAGACCTGGCGGCGGTCAGATCAATGGAAGCGATCCGGCCCTTTGCGATGGCCGAGCCGATCACGTACCCATACGCCGGGTTGGGCGCGATGTCGTGCCACTCATAGGCGTAGGGCGCGGTGCCGGTGGTCTTTCGCGGCCCGTCGATCCGATCGATCGGTTGGCCGACCACTTTGAGCTGGTCGATCGGATTGGTGCTCGCGGGGACGTCAAACTTCATGCGTCACCCTTCGCTTCTGCCAGCACCGCCGCGAGCGTGCGCTCGGCCAGGGGCACCTTGAATGCGTTCTCGGGAGTCGTGCGCGCACCCATCAGCAGCTGCGCCGTCACCGCCTTAGCGCCGCGCGGCATCTGGTTCTCGGCCGCTTCCACGCGCCAGGGCTTGTGCGCCACGCCGCCCAACGCGACACGCCCGGTGCCGTCCCGCTGCACGATGGCGGCGACCGAGACCAGAGCGAATGCGTAGGAGGCACGGTCGCGCACCTTGCGGTAGATGTGCGTGCCACCGACGGGCTTGGGCAAGGTCACCGCCGTGATGAGCTCGCCCGCGGCCAACACGGTCTCGACCTGCGGCGTATCGCCGGGCAGCCGGTGAAACTGGGCGATCGGAATTGTCCGCGTCGAGCCATCTGGCCGCATGGTTTCCACCGTCGCGTCGAGCGCGCGCATCGCAACGGCCATGTCGCTCGGATGGGTCGCAATGCAAGCGTCGCTCACGCCAATGACCGCATGCCCGCGGCTGAAGCCGCCGATCGCGCCGCAGCCGCTTCCGGGCACGCGCTTGTTGCAAGGCTGGTTGGTGTCGTAGAAATAAGGGCAACGGGTCCGCTGCATCAGGTTACCTCCGGTCGTCGCTGCGTTGCGCAACTGGCCCGAGGCGCCGGCAAGGAGCGCGCGCGACAGCACGCCATAGTCCCGACGCACGCGCGGATCCGCGGCGAGATCCGTGTTGCGCACCAACGCACCGATGCGCAGCCCGCCCTCTGGGGTGGCCTCGATCTTGTCCAGCGCGAGGCCGTTCACGTCGATGAGATGCATGGGCGTCTCGATCTCGTTCTTCATCAGGTCGAGCAGATTCGTACCGCCGGCGATGAACTTGGCCCCCGGCGTGCGCGCCGCGGCCGCCACAGCCTCGGCCGGAGAGCCCGCGCGTTCGTAGGTGAAGGATCTCATGCGTTCCTCCAGGGGACATCGGTGATGGCATCGACAATGTTGGAATACGCTCCGCAACGGCAGATGTTGCCGCTCATGCGCTCGCGTATCTCTTCGGGCGTCGCCTGCGGCCGCGCGGTGAGGTCGGCGCTGACGAGGCTCGGGATGCCGGCCTTGATCTCGCCGAGCACCGCCACGGCGGAGCAGATCTGCCCGGGCGTGCAATAGCCGCACTGGTACCCGTCGTGCTTCACGAAGGAAGCCTGCATCGGGTGCAAGTTTCCTGGCGTGCCCAGCCCCTCGATGGTCGTGATCGCACGACGCTCCTGCATAACCGCCAGCGTCAGGCACGAAAGCACCCGGCGGCCGTCGACGATCACCGTACAGGCGCCACATTGACCGTGATCGCAGCCCTTCTTGCTGCCGGTGAGATGCAAGTGCTCGCGCAGCGCGTCCAACAGCGTGGTCCGGGTATCGAGACTGAGCTTCCGGACGTTGCCGTTGACCTGCAGTGTCACGTTAGAGACGACGGGCGCTCCGGCCGTGGGAGGCTCGGTAGCAGCCACCTGGGATGGCAGCGCCACCGCCACCGCGGACGTCGCCCCGGCGATGAGAAAATCACGCCGGGTCACATTGATGTCGCTGGAGTCGCCCATCTGTTGTTTCTCCTTAAATGGGGAGTGTCCAGCGGACGAATTGCCACACGGTTTCCGGATGCCCGCGCCGGATTACAACTGAAACCAAATCGACGATCGCGATAGCGCGAAGGCTTAAATGGAGGCGCTGTGTGGAGCAGTCAGCCGATCGTCGGTCATAAGACCAACATGAATCATTGCGGTTCGAGGGACGGCGCCCGAAGCGCGCGCGCGACCGGTTCGGCAATATCCCGGCGGGCGAGAGGTTTGTGGAGCACGTCGATGACCCCTACGGCCCGCGCGCGCTCGCTCAGTTGCGCACTACTGTAGCCGCTCATGAGAATGATTGAAATTTCGGGGCGCAATCGCCGGATCTCGCGGGCGAGCTCGGTTCCCGTCAGGTCGGGCATCGTCTCGTCGGTCAATACGAGATCGAATCGCTGCGGTTCCGCACGAAACGCCTGCAAGGCGGCGAGGCTCGAGTCGAACCCCACCGGCTCATAACCCAGTTCGGCAAGTGTCTCCTCCGCAAGAGCAACGAGCGGACGCTCGTCGTCGACGATCATTACGGTCTCGCCGTTGCCTCGCGGCAGCTCGCTCGCGGGCTCGGCCAGGAGCGTTGGCAGGGGGCCAGCGGCCGGTAGCCAGATCGAGAAGGTGGTGCCCATGCCTAACTGCGTCGCCACGTCAATCAGACCACCGAAGTCCGCGACGATCCCATGCACCAACGCAAGGCCGAGGCCCGTGCCATCGCCGACACGTTTGGTGGTGAAGAATGGATCGAACATGCGCTCGAGCACCGCCGGCGGGATGCCGCCGCCGGTATCGCTGACCGAGAGATGCACGTAGCTGCCGGCGCACAGCGTGCCGTGAGAGAGTAAGCGGCCCTCACCGACCGCCAGGTGCTCAAGCTCGACGGTGAGTACGCCATGACTCTTCATGGCCTGCAGCGCATTCGTGCAGAGATTCATGACGACCTGGTGGAACTGGGTGGCGTCGCCCACAACTGCCGCGTCGGGCGCATCCAGTCTTTTCTCGAGACGCACGTCAGCGGGCAGTGAGGCTGCGAGCAGCTCGAGCGTCTCTTCGACGACTGACTGCGCTCGTATCGGCACTCGCTCGCCAATACCGCTGCGGCTGAACGCGAGAATGCGGTCGACAAGTCCCTTCCCGCGCGCGCCTGCGTGCATCACCTGATCGACCTGGTGGCGCGCGGCGCTGCCTTCGGGCAGGTTGTTCTGCGCCAGTTCGCCGTAACCGAGAACCGCGCCGAGGATGTTATTGAAGTCGTGCGCGATGCCGCCGGCCAGCCGCCCGATCGCCTCCATTTTGGCCGCCTGCTGCAGCTGCCGCTGCATCTCCTCGCGCTCCCGTTCCTGCACTCGTTGCGCTTCCTCAGCGTGTTTGCGCCGAGTGACGTCCATCACCGCCCCCACAAATTCGACGTTACCCAGTGCGTCAAATAAGGCGCGGGCCACCACGTGAAGATACTTGACTGAGCCATCCTCCAGCAGCAGTCGATACTCCATCTCAAAGCCCTTCCTCTCGAGTCGCGCGCGATCGAGTGTTTGTTCAAGGAAGACCTTGTCGTCCGGATGTGTTTTTTGAACGATTTGCGCGAGCGGGGGCGGATTCGCCTGGTCAAAGTCATAGATCCGAAAGGTCTCGGCAGACCAGTAGATCTCGTCGGTCGCCGGATTCCAGCCGAAACTGCCCGTGAGGCTTACGGCTTGGGCTTGATCCAGGTAGGTCTCACTGCGGCGCAAGGCCTCTTGGGCGCGCCGGCGCACGACGTTCTCCTGCTTCAGGTCCGTGTAAAGGTAGGCATTCTCCAGCGCGGTCGCCGCCTGGGAGGCAATCAGCTTCAGCACTGCGTTCCGGGCAGGCGTGAACACGCGAGGTGCCAGGTTATTCTCGAGGTAGAGCACCCCGATCAGGGTGGCTTGTTTGATCAGAGGCAGACAGAGAACGGCACGGACGCGATTGCGGCGGATATACTCATCGGCGGAAAACGCGTTATCCGCCGAGGCATCGTCGAGAATGACACTATCTTGTGTCCGTACGACGTAGTGAAGGATGGAGTCAGGCAGATCGGCTGCTGAGATACTCGCCTGGCGGAAGTGGACGGTGATGGCAGCGCCGCTGGTCGTGGCTTCCGCCTCGAGCTGCTGCGCACCACCGTGCGGAACAATCAAGAGCCCGCGCTGCGCTCCCGCGTGCTCGAGCGCAGTTCGCATGAGCGTGTCGATCAACTTCTCCAGCACGATCTCGCCCGAGACCGCTTGGGATACCTTCACAACGGTCGTGAGATCCAGGTGTTCGACCTGGGCCCGGATCGTGGTGCTCGGCGGGGGCGGTGACAGCTCGGCCTGCAGGCGCGGGTAGGACTCATCCAGTTGCCTCACCTTGCCGTCGGCCCCCCACCGCAGGTAGCAGTACCGGGCATTGCGCAGGTACGCTTGGGCGATGGTCTCGAAGCCACGTGCGGCATAGAATCGCGCGGCGAGCTCGCCACCGATACCTGCGTTCTGGATGAAGCCATTCTCGCTTGCCAGCCGGATAGACTCTTCGTAGAGCCGCTCGGCGTCGAGGTACCGCCCTTCGATGCGGGCGATCTCAGCGCCGATCAACGCCGTGCGGGTTCCGAAGTTCTCGGGACAGTGTTGCGCCCAGATCTCGAGTTGACGATGGTGGGCCGCGAGAGCTTCCAGGTGCGGAGGACGCTGCTCGGGTGAGATCGCGTTGCAGTACGCGGCTCGTGCCAGCGCGGCGTAAAAGCGGTATTCGGCGACCTCAAAGAATGAGGGTGAGGTCCACAGCAGCTCTTGCGCCTGCAATTCGGCGTGGATGGCGGACTCATAATCGCCCGCATGAAAGCGCGCTTGCAGCTTGCGGATCCAATACCAACATGAGGGCAGTGCGAGCCGAGGGTCCGCCCGGAAGTGCTCCTCGAAGCGCGCCTCGTCAAATTGCGCGTCGTTGAAGGAGTTGAACGTTGGCGTCAGACCTCGAAGCGTCAGGATCAGCCGCAACTGGCTTGTGATAATGTCGATGACCAGGCCGAATCGTATCTTGCGCGCGAATGCGAGTCCGGCCTCCGCTTCCCGTTGGATGTCGGGCAGCGGCTCGCCGGAAGCGAGCAGGTTGGTGATCAGATTGTTGCAGCTGTAAGCCGCAAAGGTGAGGTCGCCGATCTCGTTGGCCGTGTTGAAGGCGCGCCGCACCAACGGACGACCGATGCGTACGTGCTTCGTCCACGGATTGACGAGGTTACCGAAGGACATGTAGACACGGGCCTTGAAGCGGTCCAGGCCCTGCCGCTCGACCAGCTCGAAGCCGAGCTGACCGAAGCGGAATCCCGTCGGGTAGTCGTCGAAGTGCGGGCCTGCGATCATGCCGAGCCAGACATAAGCGAAACACGAAGCGCCGCTGTTGCCATGCTCGAGACTGATGTTCGCCATACGGCACAGGACCCGGCAGAGCAGGTTGTCGTCCGTGAACAGAGCTGGCGTGACGACCTGGGCGAGGACATCCAGGGTGGCGCGCCACTCGGGGTCGCTGGCCAGCGGCAGATCGACCAGGGCCTCGACGGAGCGGTTGCCGATGCGCTGCCAGATCTCCTCGTATTCAGTCCGTACTTCCTCCTTTGTCGGATGCGGCGACCATTGCACGCCGATGCGCTGCAGATACTCCAGGCACAGCTCGACGCCGCGATCGCTGCGATCCAAGGTCGTGTAAAGCTCCAGGCGAAGGCATGCTACGGCAGCACTGTCGAGTAGTGTCGCGGTGCGCGCTGCCAGCGCGGCGAGCCGCTGTTCCGCAGCCAACAACTGACTGCTGAGGAATTCGCACTCCGCACGGTGAAACTCCAGCGCAAACATGAGCGGATAGTGTTGCTCCCAGGCATCTTCCGTCAGCAGCGCCCGGCCGGCCGCAAAATAGGTCAGCGCCGACACGTAGGCCGTCGAGGTTTTGGCGCGCTCGCCCGCCATGAGGTTGAGTCCGGCGACCCGCTCCCGCTCTTCCCGGGAAGTGATCAGGTCGGCGCCGCGATTGAGTTGGTTCACGATCTCGAAGATGCTGTCTGCGAGTTTCCCGGGCGGCGTGCGACCGGCGAGCAACCTGCCGATCCGAAGATGGATCGCGGGACGCTCATCCTCCGGGATGAGTCCATAGGCCGCCTCCTGGACGCGATCGTGGGCGAACGCGTAGCTGCCATCCTGGCGCACGATGAGTTCCGCGCTGAGGGCCTCCCACAGTGCCGCATGGATCTCCTCGTCTGACAGCCCATGAACCAAGGTCAGAGTCGCGATCTCGGCTGCGTTGCCGACACAGGCAAGTTGTTTGAGTCGTTCCCGTGTCGTGTCTGACAACCGTTTCAACTTGCCGACCATGAGCTCCACCACGTTGTCGGTGTAGCCCTTGGTCCGGATGCGCTCCAGGTCCCACGTCCAGGCGGCTGGACCCGGCTCGAAGGCCAGCAGTCCCTCCTCGGCCAGCGCCGTCAGGAATTGGATTGCGAAAAAAGGGTTACCCAGTGTTTTCTCGTACACGAGCCGGGCCAGGGGCCCGGCGCACCGGCATTCACAGCGCAGCGTGTCGGCAACGAATTGAGTCACATCCTCGAGTGAGAGAGGGGCGAGCGCGATATCGCGCACCACGGCCGAGGTTCCCCGAATGGCATCCAGGGTCTGCATGAGTGGGTGAGAGGTACTGACCTCGTTGTCGCGAAACGCCCCGATGAGGAGGAGGTGACGGACGTCAGGGTGTGTCATGAGATGCTCGAGCAGCTTGAGGGTCGCCGCATCCAGCCACTGCAGATCGTCGAGAAAGAGGGCGAGGGGGTGCTCCTGGCGGGCGAATACGCCCAGAAAGGCGCGGAACACCATGTGAAAACGGCTCTCGGCCTCCGTGGTCGGGAGGGTCGCAACCGGTGGCTGCCGGCCGATGACGAACTCGAGCTCGGGAATGAGGCTCACAATGAGTTGACCATTCGGGCCCACGGATTTCCGGATCGCCTCGCGCCAACGCTCGACCTCCGCCTCGCTCTTGCACAGGATCTGGTGAATGACGGTCCGGAACGCTTGAGCCAACGTGGCGTACGGAATATCCCGTCTGTACTGATCAAACTTCCCGGAGATGAGCATCCCGCGCGGCAGGACGATCGCCTTGTGCAGCTCATGGACGACCGAGGACTTGCCCACTCCGGAATAGCCGCGGACCAGGACCAGAACCGGTGTTCCGGTGGCCACCACCTCATCGAAGGCAGCGAGCAGGGCCTCGCGTTCGTCATCGCGCCCATACAGCTTCTCCGGCATCAGAAGTCTGTCTGGTGTGTCGCGCGTGCCG
>DATMQL010000451.1:0-4978 GCA_035566815.1 Steroidobacteraceae bacterium
CTCCACGGTGATGCCGAGATAGGAGAACATACCGCGTTGAGACTCGATGAAACCGAAATCACGCTGCGGGCAGGTTTGCCTGAGGTGTTGTACGGCGTCACGGCGCAGACCCTGGATCCGCTTGCGCATGACCGTGAGCTCGTCCGTCCACATCTCGCGTAATCCGCCGTTATCCAGAATCTCGTACGCGATGGCCGCACCGTGATCCGGTGGCATTGAGTAGATGCTGCGCGCGATGCGCACGAGCTGCGTGAGCACGGCATCCGCAGCGCTCACCGTCTCGCTGACGACGTGCAGAGCCCCGGTCCGCTCCCGGTAGAGGCCGAAGTTCTTCGAGCAGGACACGGCCACCGTAACTTCGGGGAGCTCGTTGCAGAAGAGACGCACGCCGAAGGCATCCTCGACGATCCCTGTGCCCAGTCCCTGGTAGGCCATGTCAATGAAGGGCAGCAGGTTGCGGCTCTTGAAGAGTGCCAGCAACTCGCGCCACTGCGTCTCGCTCAGGTCCGCGCCGGTTGGGTTATGGCAGGAGGCATGCAACAGCACCACCGCCCGCGGTGGCAGCCTATCGAGCGTGCTCATCATCGCTTCGAACTTGATACCGCCCGTGGCGGCGTCGAAGTAGGGATAGCGCTCCAGCTTGAGCCCGCATCCTGACACCAGCGGAATGTGGTTCGCCCAGGTCGGCGTGCTCACATGGACGACAGACTCGGGAGAAGCCGCCTTGATGAGCTCCGCCCCGAGCCGCAAGGCCCCGCAACCACCGGGTGCTTCGATCGTCCGTACACGACCACTCGTCAGCGCCGGATGCTCGGACCCCAGAACGAGACGCTCCATCGCCTGGTTGAAGCCGGGATTGCCAGCGGCGGCGACGTAGGATTTCGTGGTCTGACGCGCGAGTACCGCCTGCTCCGCTTTCCGCACGGCCTGGAGAACGGGCGTATCTCCCTGGTCATCACGGTAGACACCCACGCCCAGATCGACCTTGTGAGGGTCGGCGTCCGCGCGAAACGCGGCCATGAGGCCGAGAATGGGGTCGGGGGAAAGTCGGTCGAGTCGCTCGAACATTCTTGGGTCTCCGCACGCCGCGCAAGCTGCGCGGGAGACCTAAGTTTACCCGGTCGACTATCCGACGGGAGGCATGCCTGCGTATTGGGGGAGATCGTCGGTGATCGGGAACCACTCCGCTTTTGAGTCCGCGAAGCCGTGCCCCGTGGGACGCATACCCGGATCACCGTCCAGGGTGCCCGCCGGTACGACGACAATGCCCACCGAGCGGACAACCCGCGGGAGAGTACTGCCACATTGACGGCAGAATGCCGTCCCGAAGTGCCAGTCCTTCGGCGGACCGTAGTTCGAAACCTGTGATTCGCCACGGACCCAGCGGAACTTGGCGGAATCCACGAATATATTCGACGCGTGCGCAGCGCTATGCGCCCGGCGGCATTGCGCGCAGTGGCAGTTCATCATGCGCCCGGCCGATCGGACGAGCTCGAACGCCACTTCACCACACAGACAGCTTCCCCCGGCCATCTTGTGCACGGCCGTCACGGGCCGCTTCCTGGATGAGATCCTTCGCGCTGTCACTTTCAGACTTCCTCGTGTTGGGGGAGAGTGTCGGTGATCGTGTGCCACGATGCCTTGGAGCCTACGAAACGATGGCTCTGGGGTTGGATACCGAGCTCACCATCGAGGTTCCCGGCCGGACAAAAAGCAATGCCCGTATCCGCCTCGACCACCGGCATTACAGACCCGCACTTGCTGCAGAAGGTGCGCTTGCCGTAAGCGGATGACTGATAAGTGGACAGGACATCCTCGCCGGCGACCCAGCGGAAGCTGCTCAGCGGCACGGTGACGAAAGTCGCGAACGCGGCGCCGTGATGCTTGCGGCACATGGAGCAGTGACAATGCGACATGACCTCGAACGGCCCGTCGAGCTCATATTGCACGGAGCCACACAGGCAGGAGCCCTTGGCGACAGCGACACTCTTGCGAAGCGCGCCCTCCGGCGGATGCGGCTCGGAAAGCGAGGCGAGCAACAGCTCCACCAGCTCGCTGTCCCACATCCTCTGCTCGGGTCCATCGACCGCGACATCGGGCACCATGAGGCTGGCGAGAATCAGCTCGCAGGCGCTGTCGAGATTGCGCAATGCCAGCGAGCCATCGCGCCGCCCTTTGGTCAGCAGCCGTTTGAGGCGGGTGCGAACCATCTGGTCCCATTCGTGAAGGCGTCGCTGCAGAGCGTTGGGCAGATCCCGCCCTCGTCTGAACGAGAGAAGTGAACCGCGCTCACGCCGCAGCTCGAGCGCCGCGACCAGGAACGCCGCGACTTTATCCAGCGCGGTGCCGGGAGCCGTCTCTCCCCGCAGCAGGGCTTCGGCAAATGCCTGCGCCGTGCGCGCGTAGCACTCATCTATTAGAGCAGAGCTGTCTTCGAACCAGCTCGCGGCCAGGACGGCCTGCTCGTTCCCCGCTTCGTATGCGATCCCGGACCATCGCATGCGGTGGTCACCGCGGCGCGCAATGACTCTCGACGCCGCATCGACAACCGCTGTTCGGGTAATCGGCCGGTTGTCGTGCGTTGTCATTGACGGTCCTCCATGTGAAATCGCAAGCAACGCGCGTGCCAGCCGGAGGTCTCGAATCGAGCGTCTTAAGTCATCCAGACCGCGGCGCCCCCGGGCCACGTTGGTGCAAAGCCTTCCCGGCCCGCTCACCCGCGGTGCAGGGCTCGACTACGTCACAGTTCGGTGGCCATGGGAACGCGGATTAAGACTAAAGGTGTAGAGCGGAAGAGCCGATACAGGGAGCGCCCGCACGATGGACCGTGCACCCGTATAAGCCACAGCAAGTCGCTCTACTGTGATTCAAATATTTGGTTCCGTCGGTGTCATCCTGTGCGTCGTGGGTGGCTTCGTCCTCGAGGGCGGCCACATCATGGCTCTCTGGCATCCCTTTGAGATTCTGATCATCGTGGGATCTGCGCTGGGGGCCTTCTTTATCAGCAACCCGACCAAACTCATCAAAGCCTCGTTCGCGGGAGCGATCGCCACCCTCAAGGGGCCGCGCTACAACAGCGAGGACTACATTCAGTTGCTGAAGCTGCTGTACAACGTGCTGATGAAGATCCGCAAGGACGGACTCATGGCGATCGAGTCCGACCTCGAAGCCAAAGGCGGCGGCGCCTTGTTCAAGAACTACCCCAAGATCGCGGCCGATAAGCATCTCATGGAGTTCATCACGGACTGCCTGCGGCTGATGGTCGGCGGCAGTCTCGATCCGCATGAGCTCGAGAGCCTTCTGGAGATGGAGCTCGAGGCTCATCACGAGGCCGCACACGAGCCGTCGCATGCAGTTCAATCGGTAGCCGATGCGCTGCCTGGCTTCGGTATCGTCGCGGCCGTGCTCGGCATCGTAAACACGATGGCGACGCTTGATGGCGCAGACACGGCCGCGATAGGTCACAAGGTCGGCGCCGCGCTCGTCGGCACCTTCCTCGGCATATTGGTGAGCTACGGCTTCATCGGTCCGATCGCGATCGCTATGGGCCATGCCGCCAACGAGGAAGGCAGGGCCTTCCAGGTCGTCAAAATGGCGCTCGTCGCGAGCGTGCGCGGTTACGTACCTTCCATCGCGATCGAGTTCGCGCGCAAGATCCTTATGAGCGAGGTGCGTCCGTCGTTCGGCGATCTCGAAGCGCAGTTGAAAGCGAAGCCGCGCGCGGTCGCCTGAAACGCCACCGGAACTCGTCATGACAACGCAGGCGAAGAACGACCGCCCCATCATCATCGTCAAGCGAATAAAGAAAGGCCGGGCCGGACGTCACGGGGGAGCCTGGAAGGTCGCTTACGCCGACTTCGTAACCGCCATGATGGCGTTCTTCCTGGTGATGTGGCTCGTCACCGCCGTGTCGAAGGACAAGCGCGCGGCGATCTTCGAATACTTCAAGAATCCCAGCATGGAGTCGGGCAAGACCGTGAAGCCGGCGCCCGGCCAGATGGGCCCTGGAGGCGCGAGCACCAGTCCGATCAACCTGGGCGGCGGGCTCGACGCGCCCCGCACCCTGGCCAGTCGGAAGCCCGATATCGGCGCGAACCCCAATCTGCCGTTCCGCGAACAGATCGCGGACCGCAAATTCGATGACAAGAGCTCGGACCAGCCGGAGACCGAAGAGCAGGCCCGTGAGCGGGTGAAGGAAGCCGAGCACAAGAAACTCGAGACCCTCATGGAGGAGCTCAAAGAGGCCGTGAGCAAGAGCCAGGCCCTCCAGCCCTTCAAGGACCAACTCCTGCTCGACATCACGCCCGAAGGCATCCGCATCCAGATCGTCGACGCGCAGAACCGTCCGATGTTCGATGTTGGCAGCGCGCGGCTGCGCGACTACACACAGAACATCCTGCACGAGCTCACGCCTTACCTGAGCTCTGTGCCGAACCGCATCAGCATCACCGGTCACACCGACATCCGACCCTACCCCGGACAGGGTGGCTATTCGAACTGGGAGCTGTCCGCTGACCGGGCCAACGCGGCGCGGCGCGCTCTGGTCATGGCCGGCCTTCCGGACGCCAAAATCGCCCGCGTCGTCGGACTGTCGTCATCGGTGTTGTTCGACAAACAGGATCCGCAGAGCCCCATCAACCGCCGCATCAGCATCGTCATCATGACGAAACAGGCGGAGGAGGACGCGCTCAAGACCGACGTGGCCAACGCGACGCCTGTCGGCTCCGAGCCAGCGCTGGCGCCCATGCCCGCCGTACCCACCCCGCCACTGGCAGCCGCCACTTCACCGGCTGGCTGATCCAACAGCCGCCGACGCCTTCCCCACCCCGGCGGCCGGCCGATGAAGCGACGGCGCTCGCACACGGCGCCCCTCCGTCGGCGCGCTCCGTTTCAGTTCTTCGGCGCCCGATCGTGATCGATCACGGTGCACCCGGAGGCGTCCCATCACACCCCCGCGACCGGAAATCAATGACTTACA
>DATMQL010000452.1:0-3114 GCA_035566815.1 Steroidobacteraceae bacterium
CCTCCGGGATCGCGAAGCCGTCGTAAAGCCATGCCAGGCAGTCGAACATGTGCGCCTCATCCCACGTGGCGACTGTCGCATTGCGCACGTCCCGGGCGATGCCTTCGGCGTGATAGAACTCCCAGAGCGCCCGGGATTCGAGCTGCACGCGTGCGGTGCGGATGAGCCGCGCCGCCGTGAAACGCGGGAAGGCGCCGGCAAAGTCGCCTTCCATCGCGTGAATCAGCTCGGCGAGGCAGAGGCCGTCCTCGATGGCCATGCATGCCCCCTGCGCCAGCGATTGCAGCGGCGCATGAGCGGCATCGCCGATGAGCACGATGCGGCCTCTGTGCCAGTGCCGCACCGGATCGCGGTCGCCGATGGGGCGGCGCCAGGCAAGGTCGATCATGGCAATCAGGGCGCGCACCGCTGGATACGCATCACGGTAGGTCGCTTCGAGCTCGGCCTGATACGTCGCGGCGTCGCCTCGCTCGGCGTAGGTCGAGGTGCGGAACACGGCGACGATATTGAACAGCGTTTTGTGGCGCAGCGGGTAATGCACGACGTGGAAGCCCGGGCCGCCCCACAGCAGCACCTGATCGCGCGGAACATCGGTGGTGAGCGCAGCAATCGGCACGATGGTGCGGTTCGCCACGTAACCGATCGGGCGCGGCTCGCCGTCGCCGATGAGCTTTTCGCGAAACAGCGAGCGGACCCCGTCCGAGGCCACCACGGCAGCACCCGTGAAGGTCCGCCCGTCCGCGGTCGACACCGCGACCCGATCGCCGCGATCCTCGAAGGCGGTGACCATCGCCTCCGGCACCAGCTCGATGAGATCGTTCTGCCGACATGCATCGAGCAGGACGTTGTGCACATCGACGCGGTGAACGATGATGTACGGGTGCTTGAAGCGCGCGCGGAATGCTGCCCCGGTCGGGATGCGGACCAACTCCCTGCCGGTGAGCGCATCCATCATCACGCGGCAACAGGCGAATCCGCCGCGGCCAGCACCTGGTCGGTGACGCCGATGCGATCGAGCACATGAAAGATGTTGGGTCCGAACTGGATGCCGTAGCCGATGGCGCCGAACTCCGCCGCGCCTTCGAGGACACGCGTGCTCCATCCGCGGCGCGCCAAGGCGAGCGCGGTCGTGAGGCCGCCAAGCCCGCCCCCGACGATGAGGATAGGTTCGCTCGACACGGCAAACTTCAGTCTAGATCTTGCACGGGTTCACCCACCGTAGCCCGGGAGCCGAGGAGCGTGGGCCACGCGAGGCCCACGCCTTCAGGACCCGACAGGCATTCGTCCCACCAGTCCCGAGCACCGTCGTGAACCGGCGAATCCGCGTTATGCTCGTGAACGAGAACGTTGACGTCGGGCAGGGTCATGGCGCATGCCCCTCCGAAGAGCCCGTTGGCCCGCCGCATAGCGTTCGGCCTCCAGCTCGTCGACGAGTTGATTGAGCTTGTCGAGATCGATGCCAGGCTTGAAGCCGAACGCGTGTGGGATGGTTTTCGGTGCGGTACGCCGACGCGGTTTGGCCGCCTCGCCGAGACCGGCACGAAGCGCCCGGTTGAGGACGTCCTTGAATGGCAACCCGAGCTCGCGGGCCTGTCGCTTCAGGAGCCCGGCCAGATCATCATCAATCGTGAGTGTGGTGCGCACGTCAGACATCATGGTGTGAGCAACTCTGATGTCAAGACATCGGCTCGAGGCTCTCACTGGACCTATGCGCGTTGAAGCAGCCCTGGCCAGCAGTCGGTTGGTTACAAACCCCTTTCATATCGGTGACTGTCATACCCGCTGACTGATCCTCGCCATCTGGTATGCTGGAGATGGCCCTCGCTGGCATCATATTTCGTGAAACCCGGGCAACGCGGAGAGGTCAATGCTGAGAGACGAGAGCGGGAACGGAGGCGGCCGGCGGAGGATAGCTCGCAATGTGCTGGGCGAGCCGCTGGAGCTCTGCTCCATCAAGCCGATGTCAGGATTCTTTCGCGACGGCTGCTGCGACACCTCGCGCGAGGACATCGGCAGCCACACGGTTTGCGCTGTGATGACCGCTGCATTTCTTACGTTCTCCAAGTCTTGCGGCAACGATCTTTCCACTCCGGTACCGGAATTCGACTTTCCCGGGCTGAAACCCGGAGACCGGTGGTGCCTCTGTGCGCCACGCTGGCAGGAAGCATTTGAAGCGGGTCAGGCGCCCCGCGTCGCCTTGCGTGCCACGCATGAAGGTGCTCTGAGCTACTGCTCGCTTGCCGATCTCAAGCGGTTCGCAGTGGACCTGGCCTGACGCACGAAGCCGTCTGGCAGGACGAGGCGGCAAGGGCGGGAAGCATGAACGGCAGCGCTTTTAAGCTGGGTACATTTGCAACCCCGAACGGCGATCCCTTTGCCGCAATCGTGCTGGGCAACGAGGCCGTGGATCTGACGCGGGCCTACGAGATCTATTGCGCTTCGGCGCGCCGGAAGGCGTTGAGCAGCACAAACAGCATCCTCGGCCTGCTGCAGAGCTGGGAGGCCAACTTCCCGGTGCTGCAGGACATCGTGGCCTTTCTCGAGAAGGAGGGGTTGAAGCCGGGCGCCGCCGATCTCTCCGGCTTGCGTGCGTTGCCGCCGGTGCTGCGGCCCGGGAAGATGTTCTACGCTGCGCAGAATTTTCAGGAGCACGTCGATGAGATGATCCGCGCCGGCATGTCGCCTGCGGGCGGCCCGAGATTTACCGGCGAGAAGTCGGCCACCCGGCCTTATCTCTTCCTGAAGGCGCCGAGCTGCCTTGCCGGCGCCAATGATGACATCGAGATCCCGCTCGGCATGACGAAGATCGACTGGGAGGCCGAGATCGCGCTCGCCATCGGCAAGAGGGGAAAGCGGATCAAGGCCGAGCACGCACTCGAGCACGTTGCCGGGTTCATGACCACCAACGACGTTTCCTGCCGCGACCTTCAGATCCGCGCCGACCGGCCGGCGCTCCGCTCGGATTGGCTCGGCGGAAAGAGCCACGACAATTTCGCTCCGATGGGACCGTTTCTCGTGCCGCGCGTCTTCGTGCCGGACCATATGAGCCTGTTCATCCGCCTCACCGTCAACGGCGAGGTGAAGCAGAACGGCAACACCTCGCAATTCATCTTC
>DATMQL010000453.1:0-3531 GCA_035566815.1 Steroidobacteraceae bacterium
GGGCTCCAAGCTCGAGGACTGGAATGGCATGGGGACCGCCTGGACCTATGCCACGGATATGGCGCTCGACCATGTGGCGATCCGGACCAGGGCCGGACTGATGGATGTCTCGGGCCTGAAGAAGCTCCATGTCGTGGGCCCCCACGCGGCAGCGGTCCTTCACTACGCGACGACGCGTGACGTCACCAAGATTTATCCGGGACGGTCCGCTTACGCCGCCATGTTGAATGACGCGGGGCATTTCATCGAGGACTGCATCCTGTACCGCACCGGACCGAATGCCTGGATGGTGGTCCATGGCAGCGGGGCGGGGCATGAAACGCTCACGAGTGCCGTCATCGGCCGTAATGTCGCGCTGGTGTTTGACGACGACATGCACGATCTGTCGCTGCAGGGGCCGGCGGCGGTGGAATTTCTCGCCAAACATGTCCCCGGCATCCGCGACCTGAAGTACTTTCATCACATGCCGGCGCAGCTCTTCGGCCGCCCGGTGCACATCTCCCGCACCGGCTACACCGGCGAGCGGGGTTACGAGATCTTCTGCAAGGGCGAGGACGCCGGGCTCATCTGGGACACCATCCTCGCGGAGGGGAAGAGTCTCGGCATCATCCCGACGTGCTTTGCAACTCTCGACATGTTGCGAGTGGAGAGCTACCTGCTGTTCTATCCCTACGACATGTCGCAGATGTATCCCTTCGCGAAGGACCCGCCGGGTGATTCCTTGTGGGAGCTCGGGCTGGATTTCACCGTGAGTCCCGGCAAGACGGATTTCAGGGGTGCGGATCAGCACTATCGGCTCAAGGGCAAGGAGCGCTTCAAGATTTTCGGCCTGCTGGTCGACGGCGATGTCGCGGCGGATATGGGCGATGGCGTGTATGCGAGCGGAAAACAGGTTGGCGTCGTGACCTGCGCCATGTATTCGACACTCACTAAGAAGTCGATGGCGATAGCCCGCCTGGAGGTCCCTTCCGCGATACACGGCACGCGCCTGGAAATCCGCGGGAAACGTGTCAACGGGGCGGCGACGGCGCATACTCTGCCGTTCGACGATCCGGACAAAAAGAAACGCACTGCCGTTGGTTGAGCGGCGGAGGGTGCGACGCATGCGTCGCACGGGGCAGCCCGTGAGGGGCGCGACGCATGCGTCGCGCGGGTAAGGCCGTGAGGCCGCACCCCGGTCCGGCTGTGAGCGCGCAATGCGCGCGCAGCAGGCGGCCCCGGATAATTAGTGAGCGGGCAATGCCCGCGAGGACGAACCATGCAGACGCGGTTGTTGATCGACGGTGAGTTGACCGGGGGCGAGGGCGTTGCAGAGAGTATTCTCGACCCCGCGAGTGGAGCCCAGATCGCGAGCGTTCCTGAGGCCAGCCGCGAGCAGTTGGAGGCGGCCGTCGGCGCCGCCAAGTCCGCTTTCAAGGGGTGGTCGCAGACCACGCCCAAGGATCGCGCCGCGCTTCTTCTGAAACTCGCTGACCGGATCGAAGGCGATGCCGCCGTCCTGGCCGAGATCGAGTCGCGCAATACGGGCAAGCCGCTCGCGGCCGCCCTGAACGACGAGATTCCGGCGATCGCCGATGTCTTCCGGTTTTTCGCGGGCGCCGCGCGGACTCAGCACGGGGCACTTGCCGGAGAGTATCTGCCCGGATTTACCAGCATGATCCGGCGCGATCCGGTGGGTGTGGTCGCTTCGATCGCGCCCTGGAACTATCCGTTGATGATGGCCGCATGGAAGTTGGCACCGGCGCTCGCCGCGGGCAACACGGTAATTCTCAAGCCCTCCGAACAGACACCGTTGACCGCGCTCAAGCTGGGTGAATACCTGCTCGAGTTGTTCCCTAAAGGTGTGGCAAACATCATCTGCGGCCGGGGTGACAGCGTTGGCGCTCCACTCGTCGCTCATCCCGCCGTTCGCATGGTTTCAATTACCGGTGATGTCTCGACGGGCCAGAAAGTACTGAGCGCCGCCGCGGGGAATCTCAAGCGCACCCACCTCGAACTCGGGGGTAAAGCGCCCGTAATCGTTTTCGACGATGCCGATATCGACGCCGTGGTAAGCGGCGTCCGCACATTCGCGTTCTACAACGCCGGTCAGGATTGCACAGCCGCCTGCCGGTTGTATGCCGGTCCGAAGGTTTTCGACAAGCTCGTGGCCGATCTGACGAGTGCCGTCCGCACACTCAAGGTCGGAGCGCAAACCGATGCGGGTGTGGAAATGGGACCTCTCATTTCCGCCGACCAACGCCAGCGTGTGGCGGGCTTCGTCGAGCGGGCTGCTGCCCAATCCCATATCCAAGTGACCACGGGCGGCAAGGTTCGCCAGGGCGGGGGCTTCTTCTACGAGCCGACCGTCGTGGCGGGCGCACTGCAGACGGACGAGATCGTCCAGAAGGAGGTGTTCGGTCCCGTCGTGTCGGTCACTCGCTTCACCGACGCGGAGCAGGCAATCGACTGGGCGAACGATTCAGAATATGGATTGGCCTCATCCGTCTGGACCCGGGACGTGTCGAAGGCCATGGCGGTGGCCGCCCGACTGCAATACGGTTGTACCTGGATCAACACTCACTTCACTCTGGTCAGCGAGATGCCGCACGGCGGATTCAAACGCTCCGGGTACGGTAAGGACCTGTCCATCTATGCACTCGAGGACTACACCGTCCCCAGGCATGTGATGGTGAAATTCGCTTAGTCAATTGGCGGCAATCGCCTGCGGCGCTTGCCGCGAGCGCGCCGACCCAACGATTTCCGCACGCCGGCAAAAGGCGTGACTTTTGCCCGGGGCGCGTAGCCGGCGAAAAGCGGGCCGGTTCAGGGCGTTGCGAGCGCGCATCAACCATAACGGTTTAGTGCAGGCGAGGGAACCGCGCGCCAATCTGGTGCGGGGGCGTGCCTGAGAAACGTCCGCGCGGCCAACCTCGCGCCATTCTTTCACTCATTTTACTGCGCTCCAGGTGTTGACCGCGCTTCGAGCCGGTGATATTCATGTGCAAAATAATTTACCACCATGCAATACGAGATTGCGGTGTGCGATACCTACAACAAGAGGTACGCCGGGGCGCCGCGGGCGCGGAGCGAATTGATTCCGTCTTGGGGAGAGTCGCACATGGTCAGACTGCGGGAAGTTCTTTCATTGTTGGTGATGGCGTCGCTGTCCGGGCACGCGCTCGCGGCCGCCGCGGGCGCTACCGGTACGGGAGCCGAGCCGGAGGATAAGGGTTTAGCGGAGGTGGTCATCACCGCCGAAAAGCGCGAGTCCACCGTGCAGGAGACACCCATCAGCATGTCGGCCTTGAGCGCCTCCCAGCTGCAGAACGAGAATATCGCCACTCTCGAGGACCTTGCGGGAGCGGTTCCAGGGGTCTCGCTGCGCACGGCCGGTCCTGGCCAGACTGAATACGAGATGCGGGGCCTGACCTCTGCCGGCGGCTCGACGGCGACGGTAGGTTTTTATGTCGACGAGACGCCGCTGTCCGCATCCGCCGTGGCGCTCAACGGCCGCACGGTCATCGATCCCGACCTGTTCGATCTCAACAA
>DATMQL010000454.1:0-6421 GCA_035566815.1 Steroidobacteraceae bacterium
GATCATGATCGCGGCCTCCAGGCTGGTACCACAGGCGCGCTGCAGGTCGACTCCCGGAGTCTGCGGATCGAGGCCGGACGACAACACGCTTTCACGCGTGAGGTTGTAGTCCTTCGGGTGCTTTATCACGGCGCCGGCGGCGGCGTCGCCGAGGCGCTGCCCCTGAAGCTTGAAACGATCGACGACGGCGCGAAACACGGCGGTCAGCATGTCCTGGTTGCTGGCCTTGGCGTACGCGGTATACGACCTTGCGAAAGGAATCCGGACGCCGCCGATGATGGCGACTCGCCTTACTGCTGAGCCAACGAGCATGAGCCCTCCAATCGCCGCAAAGACTAGAATGCCACGGTCAAGGCAACGAAGCCATTGAACCGCCAGCTAAACGCCCCAATTCGCCAACCTATGTGCTTTCCCTCGCGGCAGCCGGGACGTATCCTTCCCGGCCCGCCGCAATGCGATTTCTAAAGAGCATCCCATGGGCGAACTGACCACGATCATGGCCCGCGACGGGCATGAGTTTCAGGCCTACCTCGCGGCGCCCCCGGGAAAGCCGCGTGGAGCGATCGTCGTTCTGCAAGAGATTTTCGGTGTCAACAGCCACATCCGCTCCGTCACCGACAGCTTTGCGGCCGAAGGCTATACAGCCATCGCGCCCTCGCTATTCGATCGCGTCCGCCGCGGCATTCAACTCGGCTACGGACCGGAAGACCGGCAGGAAGCCATCGGCACCATGCAACAACTCAAAACCGACGACACGCTCAAGGATGTCGGGGCGGCCATTGCGGTTGTCAAGAACTCCGGTCGTGTTGGCGTCGTGGGCTACTGTTGGGGTGGCAAGCTCGCGTACCTGGCGGCTTGCGACCTGCCCGTCGCCTGTGCGGTGGTGTACTACGGCAAGGTGGCGGACCAACTCGGCAAGAAGCCCAAGCGTGCGGTGATGTATCACTTCGGCACCCTCGACAAGAGCATTCCGGTCAGCGATACGGACAAAATCAAGGCGGCACACCCGCAAGGCGTACTTTACCTCTATGAAGGCGCCGACCACGGATTCAACTGCGAGCAGCGCTCGAGCTACAACGCGGAAGCCGCCGCGCTGGCCCGGCAACGCACACTCGGATTCTTCGCCCGCTATGTAGCCGGCGAGCAGAAAAACGACTGACGAGCACCAACATGAAACTGACGGACAGCAGCCTGCTGCGCATGCAGGCCTACATCGATGGTAAGTGGGAGAACGCCAACGGCGGCGCCACCCGGGACGTCGTGAACCCCGCGACGGGAGAGAAAATCGGAACCATACCTGACATGGGTGCGGCCGAAACCCGCCGCGCGATCGAAGCGGCGAAAGCGGCCTTCCCCGCCTGGGCCGCCAAGACGGCCAAGGAACGAGCGGGCATCCTGCGTCGCTGGTACGAACTGATGTTGGCGCACCAGGAGGATCTTGCAATCCTCATGACCGCGGAGCAGGGCAAGCCGCTGGCTGAATCGAAAGGCGAAATCGCCTACGCGGCGTCCTTTATCGAGTGGTTCGCCGAGGAAGGCAAACGTGTCTACGGAGATGTGATTCCCGGGCACCAGGCTGACAAGCGCATCATTGTGTTGCGGCAACCGGTAGGTGTCGTGGCTGCGATTACTCCCTGGAACTTCCCAGCGGCGATGATCACGCGTAAGGCTGCCCCGGCGCTCGCCGCAGGCTGTACTTTCGTGTGTAAGCCCGCGACCCAGACTCCCTACTCCGCGTTGGCGATGGCGGAACTGGCTGCGCGCGCAGGCATTCCCGCCGGCGTTCTCAACATTGTCACGGGCGCCCGGGCCGCCGAAATCGGCGGCGAAATGACCTCCAACCCGATCGTGAGAAAGCTGACGTTCACCGGCTCCACGGACGTCGGCAAGAAACTGATGGCGCAGTGCTCCGAGACCATGAAAAAGGTTTCGTTCGAGCTGGGTGGCAACGCACCGTTCATTGTGTTCGAGGACGCCGATCTCGATGCGGCCGTGGCCGGTGCCTTGGCCAGCAAATATCGCAACACTGGACAGACCTGCGTCTGCGCCAACCGGCTGCTGGTACAGAGCTCGGTCTACGAGGCCTTCACCCGCAAGCTGGTGGACGCCGTCGCAAAACTGCGCGTCGGCGACGGATTGAAGGGCCCGACCGATCAGGGCCCCCTGATCGACTCCAAGGCGCTCGCAAAAGTGGAAGAGCACATCGCGGACGCGGTCGGGAAAGGCGCGCAGATCGCCTATGGTGGTAAGCGCCACGCCCTGGGCGGCACGTTCTTCCAGCCCACGATCATCACCAACGTCACCCCGGACATGATGATGGCCCGGGAGGAAACCTTTGGCCCCGTCGCCCCCCTGTTCCGCTTCGAGACGGAGGCGGAAGCAGTCCGCATGGCGAACGACACCGAATTCGGGCTGGCCTCCTATTTCTACACGCGCGACCTGGCCCGCTCCTGGCGGGTGGCCGAGGCACTGGAATACGGCATTGTCGGTCTCAATACCGGCCTGATCTCGACCGAAGTCGCCCCGTTTGGCGGCATCAAGGAGTCGGGCACCGGCCGGGAAGGCTCCAAGTACGGCATCCTGGACTATACCGAGCTCAAATACCTGTGCGTGGGGCTGTCCTGATTCCCACCCCCTACGGTATCGTGAACCTATGCGCTACATCAGCTCCCCCGACTTCCATCGAGACGGCGCCGAACGCATAGGCATTCTGCTCGTCAATTCGGGTACCCCCGCGGCGCCCGAGGCGCGGGAAGTGCGGAAGTATCTGGCCAAGTTTCTGGGGGATCCGCGGGTTATCGAAATTCCGCGCGTCCTGTGGCTGCCGATCCTGTACGGATTCGTTCTGCCGTTCCGACCGGCGCGCTCCGCCAAGAAGTACCGGAAGATCTGGACGGCGTATGGCTCGCCCCTCCTCGACCTTTCGGAGCGGCTGCGCACCGAGCTCACCACCACCCTGGCGCAGAACATGTTGGCGCCGCTGTCCATCGAGCTCGGCATGTTGTACAGCAAACCCTCGGTTGCGGCAGCGTTGGGCCGGCTGCGGGAGTCGGGGGCGCAGCGTATTCTCGTGCTGCCGATGTTTCCGCAGTACTGCGGCGCCACCACCGGTGCCGTGTACGACCAGGTGAATGCCGAGCTGCGACGCTGGCGCTGGCTGCCCGAGTTACGCTTTGTCGCCGAATATCACGACGATCCCGGCTATATCGATGCGCTGCGCGCGAGCGTAGTGCAACACTGGGAAACCAACGGCAAGAGCAAACACCTGCTCATGTCGTTCCATGGCATCCCCGAGCGCTCCTTCCATCAAGGCGACCCGTACTTCTGCAAGTGCCAGAAGACCGCGCGCCTGCTGGCGGACGAGCTGCTGCTGCATGACTCGGAATGGAGTGTCAGTTTTCAGTCCCGCTTCGGGCCCGCCGGCTGGCTGCGGCCCTATACGAGCGGGGTGCTGGCCGAGATGCCGGCGCGCGGTGTCCGCGAAGTGACGGTCGTCTGCCCGGGCTTCGCCGTCGACTGCCTCGAGACGCTCGAGGAGATCGATATGGAGAATCGCGAGATTTTCATGCGGGCCGGTGGCCAACAGTACCAGTACGTCCCGGCTCTGAACGTTCGCTCCGAGCATGCGCGGTTTCTGTCAGAGCTGATTGCGCGGCACTGCCAGGGATGGACTCACGTTGAGCTCGGGCGCCGGCCGGCTGGCGCCGCCCGCGGCAGCACTTCCGTTTAAAGTCGAGCCCCTCCTGGCGACGACCAGCGTGCTCGGACATTTCCACGAGATCAGCGTCGAGACCGCCGACATCCGGGCGTCCGTCGAATTTTACGAGCAGCTCGGCTTCTGCCAGGCCACCACCACGGACACGTGGTCCCATCCCTACGGCGTTCTCACGGACGGACGGCTTTTCCTCGGCCTGCACCAGCGGCGCTTTACCTCACCCGCCGTAACCTTCGTACACCCCGGGGTGGCGGGGCTCGTTCCCGGATTCGAGACACGGGGCATTCCGCTCACCGTGTGTCACACCGACCCCGATGTTTTCAACGAGATCGGATTTCGCGATCCTTTCGGGCAGCCGATCTCGGTTCTGGAGGCGCGCACCTACTCACCAGTCGCGCGCAGCCCGGTAAAAATGTCGTTGTGCGGTTACTTCGACGAGTTCAGCGTGCCGGTGGCGAACTTCGAGACCGCCAAGGAATTCTGGGAGCCCCTGGGCTTCGTGGCCACGGATGAATCGGACATGCCGTACGTCCACCTGCCGCTGACGAGCGACTATCTCAACATCGCCTTCCATCGTCCGCGGACGCTGGACCGCCCGATGCTCGTTTTCAGTGACTCAGACATGCCCGCACGCATTGCGCGCCTGCGCGAGTTAGGTATCGCGTTCTCCGAAGAGCTCCCCCGTGGGTTAGACGCCTCCAGAAACGCTCTCATCGAGTCCCCCGAAGGCACACCGCTGCTCCTCCTGCAAAGCGAAAGCTGAATGGCAACAAGAAAACTGGCCGCTCTTCTGATCCTGCTACTGGCCCTCCCCGCATTCGGCGACGAAGGCATGTGGACCTTTCACGACTTTCCCCGGGCACTCGTCAAACAGCGACACAACGTGGACATTACGCAGGCGTGGTTGGACCGTGCTCGGACCTCCACGGTGCGCTTGTCGGGATGTACGGCGTCGTTCGTGTCGCCGGAGGGACTCATCCTCACCAACCATCACTGCGCCGACGGCTGCCTGGATGAAAACTCCACCAACACGAAGAACCTCGTCAAAGAGGGCTACCTCGCGCGCACGCGTGACAAGGAGCTGCGCTGCACGACGCAGGTCGCCGATGTCCTCATGGCGATGGAGAACATCACGGACAAGGTCGTCGCCGCGATCCGCAACCTCGATTCCCAGGCTGCGAACGACGCCCGCAAGAAGCTGTTGACTCAACTCGAGCAGACCTGCGAGCGGGACAGTGCCAAGGCGAAGACCGGACCGCTCAAATGCGAATCCGTAAACCTCTACCAGGGTGGCCAGTACTGGCTCTACAAATACAAACGCTACGATGATCTGCGGCTGGTTTTTGCGCCTGAGGAAGACATTGCCGCCTTCGGAGGCGACCCGGACAATTTTCAGTTTCCACGCTGGTGCCTGGACATGTCTGTCCTGCGTGCGTACGACTCGCGTGGAAAGCCCGCGATCACGCCAACATACTTGCGCATACGGCCGGAGGGCCCCAAGCCCGGCGAGCCCGTGTTTGTTTCCGGGCATCCCGGCGCCACGGACCGCCTCCTTACCGTAGCGGAGCTGCAGGAGCTGCGTGACGTATTCCTGCCGCAGTGGCTCTTGCGCGCTTCAGAGCTCCGCGGCCGTTATATCCAATACGGGAAGACCAGCCCCGAGGCACGCCGCATAGTCGAAAGCCCCCTGCTGGGCCTGGAGAACTCCATCAAGGTACGGCGAAAGTTGTTGGACGCTCTGCTGGACGAGCGCCTGTTACAACACAAGCGCGAGGAAGAGTCCGCGCTGCGCGCCAAACTCAACGCGCAGGCCGGGTCCGCAGGCCCCGACCCCTGGGACCAGATCGCGAAAGCCGAGCAGACCGAGCGCGAGCTGTCGCTGCCCTACACCTTTCTCGAGCAGGGGGCCGGGTTCAACAGCAGGCTCTACAATTATGCTCGAACACTGGTCCGCGGCGCCCAGGAGCGCCAGAAGCCCAACGGCGACCGGCTGCGCGAATATCGTGACACGGCACTGCCCCGCATCGAGCAGCAGCTGAAAGCACCCGTGCCCGTTCGACCGGAGCTCGAGAACATCACACTGTCTTTCTCGCTGGAGCGGATGCGTGAGTGGCTCGGGCCGGACGCCGAGATCGTCCAGAAGCTGCTGGCCAAGGACTCGCCCGACTCGCTGGCCGCACGGGTTATTGCCGGCTCGACCCTCGGTGACCCGCAGGTGCGCATGCAGCTATGGAATGGTGGCGCACAGGCAGTCGACGCATCACACGATCCGCTGATCGAGCTCGCGCGGCTCGTCGATCCCACGGCCCGCGCAGTGCGCAAGCGTTTCGAGGATGAAGTGGAGGCGCCAGTGCGCGCAGCCTCGGAGCAGATCGCCCAGGCCCGCTTCCGCACTTACGGTACGAGTGTCGCGCCGGACGCTACATTTACCCTGCGTCTGAGCTTCGGGACGGTGCAGGGGTGGAAAGAGAATGGCCGGGAGGTCGAGCCCTTCACCTACCTCTCGCGCTTCTACACACGTGCCACGGGACAGGAGCCCTTCAAGGTCCCGGAGAGTTGGCTCGTCGCCAAAGGACAGCTCGACCTGGCGACGAAATTCAACCTTTCCACCAGCAACGACATTGTCGGGGGCAACTCAGGCAGCCCGCTGCTGGATGCGCAAGGGCGGCTGGTCGGATTGATGTTCGACGGCAACATCCATTCGAT
>DATMQL010000455.1:0-3960 GCA_035566815.1 Steroidobacteraceae bacterium
GTGGTACCTGGCGCCGGGGCGGCGTCGGGGGGTGGCGTTTCCGTGGGACATGGCACGACTTCGATGCGGGAGGCTGCGCCGCCTGCGGCCACCACATCCTGCGCGGTCGGGCTGACGGCTCCGGGTGGTAGATCCACATCCATCCAGAACAGCGTGGCCGGCAACTTGCGCTCGGCGACCTCCGGATGAAGGCCGAGTTTCTGGACGGACTCGGCGCGCCGGTCGGCGCGGTCGCGTTCGCTGAAAAGGCCTACGGAAACCTGGTGGACATCGCCGGTATCCGACATGAGGTGGGCGTCGTCGACGTGGCTCTGCTCCAGGGTCCGCAGGACCTCGGCAACGTCACTGTCGGTTTTCAGGCCACCGATATAGACCCAGAAGCCCTTGGAGATTTCCCCCTTCTCGACCCGTTGCCGCGGTGCGAGGCCCTTTTCCCGCAGTTGTGACGCACCGCGGGTCGCGCTGGGCTGATCGTCGAAAGGACCGACTGACAGGCAACGGGTGATCGCCGGGGGTGCCTGCGGAGCGACCTCCAGCGCCGTCTTGCGCGCATTGCCATTGCCCGACGAAGGTCGGGGGTCGCTCTCGGGTAGTTCGTTGACCAGCTTCAGGCGCGGCAGCTTGGCGTACGCCTCGTTGGTGGGCGCCGGTTGAGGGGCGTCAACCCACTCGGCCCACGCGAGAAACGCCAGGTTGGCAAACACCAGTAAAAAAAATAGTGCACGCACGGACTAATTCTAAATCAGGCTGCGCCTTTACGGTGCGCGGGTTCTGAAGAGAGCGCCGCAAGACCTCGGAGTACCAAGTCAGGCACGCTCACGCAGCCGCTTCGCACCAGCGGCTGAACCGACGGCGCGCCACCGCCGGTCAGCACCACCAGCGGCGACCGCCCCCGGACCAGAGCGCGAGCCTCTCCGACGGCGCGATCGATCAACGCGGCGGCTGCATAACGGGAGCCCTGAACGAGGGCGGCCCGGGTCGAGCGACCGAAGAGGCTGTTACCGCCACCGGCGCCCCCCTGCGCTCGTCGGCGGATGCCGTCCGTATTTTTCAACAGCGTGTGGACCATGAGCGTCGGTGCGGGAATGATGGCGCCGCCTCGGTGGCGCCCCGCGGCATCGACCAGGTCGATGGTCATTGCGGTGCCAACACCAACCACACAGACCGCCCGTCCCTTGGCAAGGTGATACGCGCCGATGGCGGCGACAAAACGGTCAACACCCCACCGCCAGGGCTCGAGATAGCCGCTCGTGACCCCTGCGGCCCGCCGCCGCGACACGACGAACTCCGGCGCCGGAGCCCGCGCCCGCCGCGCGGCCAGCGCAAGACTTCGATCAACTCGCGCCCCCGCAACGCTCGCCACCAGGATGCGGTCGAGCGGCCGGCCAGACCCGATCACTCGCCGCGCGTAATCCTCACCGCCCCACCCCGAGTGCACCGCCGCGCGTTGCCGCCCCACCCGCTCGCCATCAAACCGAGCCCATTTGATGCGCGTGTTGCCGATGTCGATCAGAAGGACGCTCACGACAGGACATTCACGACTGGCTGACCCTCACCGACACCTCCCCCGAAACAAACTTCTTGAGCCCTTCATCGGGCGTCTCGACCAACAGCGCACCGTGCAGGTCGACCCCGCGCGCCAACCCGTGAGTCACCTCCCCCGCGCCCCCTCTGACATCGACCATTCTCCCCTGCAACGCATCCGCATCCCGCCAGTTCTCGATAAACGGCCGCAACCCGTGTCGCTCGAATTCCAACAGGCCGCCAATACACGAGTCAATCAGCGCGGCCGCGACAGTGTTGCGCAAAGGCTCTGCCAACCCCGCGGTAATGAGATCTGTTGCCGCGTTGCCCGCCTCGGCAATCTTCGCGAGCAGCGAGGCCCCCAACGCAACATTCAGCCCTATGCCGATCACCACACATGCCGGACCATCCGTCTCCGCCCGCAACTCGATGAGGATCCCGCCCAGTTTCCGCTCGTCGGCCAGCAGATCGTTGGGCCATTTCAATTTCGCACCGCTCACACCCAGCCGGTGAAGTGCGCGTAGCTCGCATACCCCGATCACCAGCCCGAGCGCGCTCAAGTCCGCGGGTACGTCCCTGAATGTCCAACTCAACGACAAACAGATCGCCCCACCCGGGGGCGCCAGCCACGCCCGTCCACGCCGTCCGCGGCCGGCGGTCTGATACTCCGCGAGCATCACTTCACTCGACCCGTTAGGAGGATTCGGGCGGGAGAGCAGCGCGGTGTTTGTCGACCCCACGGACCAGGCGACCTCGAGACTGCGCACGCGCAGGCGCACGTCCGGCGCAAGCCTCTCCTGGATCCGCTCCGCCGCCAGTGGCTCACTCGATTGCGCCAATCGATAGCCGCGATTGCGCACGGCGTGCAGAGTGGCGCCCAGGTTGCGCAAAGACTTCACTGCCTTCCAGACAGCACTCCGGCTTACGCCGAGAGCCTGCGCAAGATCCTCGCCGGAGTGGAACTGCCCATCCGACAACTCGGCAAAAACACGCGCGACCAATGGCCTTGCAACGTCCAATCACGCGCTCCCGCGCCGTAGCCCGAGCATCCAAAGCCGGCGCGCGCGCGGCTCGGTACCCGCACGCATGCGCGCTATGTTGGATCGATGCGTGAATGCAATCAGCACGGCACTCAACACACCGAAAGTCACGAGAGGCGCCCTGGGCACCCAAGGTCCAACAGCACCGGCCACGGCAAGAGCCAGCGCCCCAAGCATGGAGGCGAGCCCCACAAACCCAAATAGAATCACGGCAACCAGCCATGTCGCCAACATCGGCAGCAACAGCCACAGATCGAGACCCAACGCGGCGCCAACGAGCGTCGCCACTCCCTTGCCGCCCCGAAAACCGTACCAGAGCGGGTAGACATGACCCAATATGACTGCGATCCCGCACGCCGCGGCGAGCCAGCCATAGGGTTCGGTCGAGTGGAATGGCGCCACAACCCGTGTTGCCACCCACCCCTTGCCGATATCGATCAACATGACCCAGAACGCGAACGCCTTACCCTGAGTCCGCAGCGCATTGGTGCCCCCGGCATTGCCGCTGCCGAGTCGTCGAATATCGACGCCACCGCGCAAGCGGCCGACCACGAGGCCGCCGACGACCGATCCCAGCAGATAGCTGAGGAGGACTTTGATCACTTCCATTGTTTGCATAGCGCCGCTAAGCCGCCTGCAGGAACACTTCGGCGAGCATGCAACGGACGCTGCCGCCGCCGAGCCTCTCGATCGTGGGCACCGGAACCGCAAGTACCGCATCCGTGCACGCGGACAGGCGCGCGAAATTGTCGGGACGCAGTCCTTGCCGGGCAGCTTCCGACATCACCAGCACCCGGGAATCTCCAAGCGCCTCGTCCCAGGTGGCGAGCTCCAACATATTGCCGGCGAAGCGCTCGATCTCAGCGTGACCTATTTCAACAATCTCGCGTTTACCGGCGCGCAGGCGGTCGAGCAGCCTGGCACGATCTCCCGGCGGAACAGCCTCGGTTCCGATGACAACCATTCGCGCACCGACACACATCAACACGTTGGTGTGATAGAGCGGCACTCCCGTACGATCGACGGCCGAGAAAACCATGGGCTCGTAGCCCATCTCGCGTCCCCACTCCTCGACGACCGCCGGATGAGTGCGCGGGGATACGCTCGCATACACGATCCGCTCGACGTGATCGAGAATGAGACTTCCAGTCCCCTCGAGAAAGCGCCCCTCCCGCTCGTGATGCGTCAGATCCAGCAGGCGCGTCACCTTGAATCCGAGCCTGTCGACCACGGCGTCGACGACTTCCCGGCGGCGCTCGCGCCTGCGGGTCTCGGCCTGCATCGGATAGAGAACAACCGTTCCATCCTCGTGGAAGCTCACCCAGTTGTTGGGAAACACCGCATCGGGCTTGACAGGCTCGGGGGTATCCTCCACCGCGCATACCGCGATGCCCTC